>VFFS01000034.1 GCA_009392815.1 SAR202 cluster bacterium | reverse complement strand
CAGGAACGGAAAGATCTGAGAGGAGTAGTCGGCTTGCAGAAATTCGCTGGGAAACCATTCAGGGGGAAAAAGTTGCGGTAGGAGATCCAGAGAAAGTTGCAGATCAACTAGGTAGAATGATTGAAGAGCTCGGCTTAGATAGCATAGCAGCAGAATTTAATGCAGGGGAGGAGCTACCAGAACCCATAGTAGAGGAATCATTACGACTATTCTGTACAAAGGTAAAGCCAAGATTATCTCTCTGAAAATCCAATTAAACCCACATAAGTTATAGAGGACTATGCATATGGCTGATCAAACTCTTACCTCACTTGATGTCTTTGAGGCTCTGCACTCGACTCCAGCACGGAGATATCTTTCCAAAAAAGATATCCCGGACAAAATAATTTGGGAACTTCTAGATGCCGCCATCAGAGCTCCATCGGGCGGAAATAGCCAAGGATGGAACTGGATAATACTAAAAGATCAGGAGAAGAAAAATCAGATATCTGAATGGTATCGAGAAGGTTGGCATCTCGCTTATGGAAAACGTCGTCAGGCAATAATGGATCGTTCCGATTCCTCAGACACTTTAGGTCCAAGGAACTATCTGAGCGCTGAATATCTGGCAAATCACATACAAGAGGCACCTATCTGGATTATAGGGACCCTTCGTAATACGAGCGACTCGAAGAACCCTAGAGCAGGTTCCTCGATCTATGGCGCAGTTCAAAATTTGATGCTGGCTGCAAGGGCATATGGTATTGGGTCCACTCTGACCACACTTTATGCGGGTCACGAAAAAGATGTAAAGGATCTACTTGGTATACCTGATGATGCCACCACTATGGCTCTGATACCACTAGGCTATCCAGATAGGGGTAAATGGTCACAGCCAAAAAGACAGGCTGTAGAGGAAGTAACTTATTGGGATTCCTGGGGAAGCGTCAACGAAAGATAATTTCGTCACTGACATGAAGAGGCAATCAAATTCATATTTGATTGCCTCCTGATTCCCCATGGGTATCCACCGATTTTTCAGACTTTAAAAGCAGATATTCTATCCCTGTCACTCTCCGTGAAATATTGCTCAAGTAATGATGTAACCCTATTTAGTGTTTGATTTGGATTTTCATTTGATGTGTCAACTTTAATAACAGGTCCAATCGTTGATTTCTCAACCAATCTTTCGTATTCAGAAAGAACTTCAGGAATATCAGCCTGAGTCAAAGGACTATTCGAATGTGCTGGATCACTTGATAAATCTTCCATCCGCTTTTCAATTACTGTGGGTGAAGCTGTCATGTGAACAATTATTATCGGATCAGAAGTGATCTGTTTTATTCTATTCTCAACTTGATCAAACACTTTTTCTCTATCAAATTGGTCACCAGACAGACCATAGTTATAGTAACGTCGCGCATAAATTGATTCCTCAATATGAAAGCCTACTGTCAGATCATCTTCCTGAGCGTAATGGTGAACGTGATAGTACATCCCATATCGGTGGTACATCTCTTTCAGTTTTGGAGAGAGAGCCAAAATCTGATCTTGCTCTTCCAGCGTTGTATCATCGGGATGGCCCGATGTATGCGGAAGCTTGGAATGGTCGTGTATGAGATCCATATAAAATGGCTCACCCATAATCTCCTTTTTCCAATCAGATAGCAGATTGGCCAATGTCGTCGTACCTACGTATTCAATACCGGCTAAAATAATTTTCATACTTAATACTCCGTATCACATGTCTGTTACCGCTAAAAACACCGTCGTTGATTCTACTTTAAAAACTTATCAACACAACCTTTAGCAAAAGAGGTATCGAAGGGTGTCTGTAGTCAGAATCTTGTATAATTTCTGGTGTTCCACATCCAATCCAAAAGGACTGCCATGTCACAAAGCAATTCGCAAATTGATATCGATAAACTAACCTCTCTCTGTAAAAGGAGAGGATTCATTTTTCAGAGCAGTGAAATCTATGGTGGCCTGGCAAGCACTTGGGATTATGGACCACTTGGAGTAGAACTTAAGCGAAATGTGAAAGACTCGTGGTGGAAAGCAATGGTATGGGAAAGGGATGACATGGTCGGGTTAGATGCTGCAATACTGATGCATCCTGACACCTGGAGGGCGAGCGGACACCTAGAGAACTTCACAGATCCCCTGGTGGAGTGTTCGGATTGCAACAAAAGATTCAGGGAAGACCACATCGACTCCATCGTTTGCCCAGAATGTGGGGGCAAATTGTCAGACCCAAGACTTTTTCATCTGATGTTCAAAACACATATGGGCCCGGTTGAAGAGGATGCGTCAATAGTGTACTTCAGACCTGAAACTGCTCAAGGAATATTCGTAAATTTCAGTAATGTTGTCACTTCTACGAGAAAGAAACTTCCATTTGGCATTGCTCAAATAGGTAAATCTTTCAGAAACGAGATAACCACTGGAAACTTCATTTTCAGAACAAGAGAGTTTGAAATGATGGAGATTGAGTACTTTGTTATGCCAGGGGAAGATGAAGCAATTCACCAACAATGGATGGAAGATTGCATGGACTGGTACAGCGTGATCGGTATCAAAACTGAAAATCTCCGATTGAGAAAGCATGAAGATAAAGAGCTTTCACACTACGCTAAAGCTACGTATGACATTGAGTATAACTTCCCGTGGGGCTGGGGAGAAATACAAGGCATTGCCAACAGAACCGATTTTGACCTTAAGGCTCATATGGCGATGAGCGGGGAAAAACTAACCTATTTTGACGAAATATCGGGCCAGCATGTAGTCCCTTACGTAATAGAACCATCGCTCGGTGTAGATAGGGCTGTCATGACACTTCTAGTAGATGCCTATACTGAAGAAGAGACAACCACACCATCCGGTAAGAATGAAACTAGGGTGCTACTGAAATTGGATCCTTCTATTGCACCTGTAAAAGTTGCCGTTTTGCCTTTAAGTAGAAACGAAAAACTCGCTCCACTTGCTAAGTCAGTTTATGATGAAGTCCGAAGAAGTAGCCTAGTTGGCGGAAACGTCCAATTTGACGACGCTCAAAGCATCGGTCGCAGATATCGTAGACAAGACGAAATTGGCACCCCGTTGTGTGTGACGGTTGACTTTGATTCTTTGGATGATGATTGTGTAACCATACGGGAACGAGATTCTATGAAACAAAAAAGGGTCTCGATTACTACCCTAACGCAGGAAATTTCTACTCTACTGAATGGTGATTGAGGTGTATACGTAGAGATGTTGATCGTACATACCGCTGATGTACACATCGGAGTAGAAAACTATGGTCGTCCAGACCCCTTAACAAAAACGTCAAGTCGACTACAAGATTTCTTAAATACACTAGACGAAGTTGTTGAGTATTCTGTCTCCAACCAAGCTGACATAGTTCTATTTTGCGGTGATGCGTACAAAAGTCGTAATCCAAGTCAGACTCATCAAAGAGAATTTGCCGCTCGTATATCAACACTGGCCAGCAACGATATACAGGTGTTTCTTCTAGCTGGCAATCATGATGCTCCAAATATCCCAGGCCCCGCCACTGCACTCGATATTTTTCCGACACTGGGTGTAGGAAACGTTCATACAGGTGACACCCTTAAAACACACTTAGTAGAAACGCGAAGTGGGCCATTACAGATAGTCTCGGTTCCCTGGATAAGAAAAGGGCAATTCATGTCCTCATTAGGTATCGGGGACAATAATCCCTCCCAATTAAATGAATCGATAGAAACTCTTTTGACCCAGGCAATTCAGGCCAATGCAGAGGCTTTGGACCCATCAATACCAGCGGTTTTATCAGGACATCTTTCTGTGGACTCAGCTAAAACAAGTTCAGAAACATCGATGATGTTGGGTAAAGATTACCTGCTTCTAAAAAGTTCCATCGCTCTACCTCAATTCGATTACGTAGCTCTAGGACACATACATAGACACCAGGAACTAAATCTTTCTCCCCGTGTCGTTTACCCTGGGAGCCTTCAACGGATCGATTTTGGAGAGGAAAAGGACACAAAAGGATTTTGTGTAATAGACATAGATCCAACTGAATCACCAGGCAAAAGGGAACGATCCTACAAATTTGTCGAAGTTAATGCCCGAAAATTTTTAACTATAAAATCGACAATATCTGATGAAGATCCAAACCCTACTCAAACCATTATTACTGAAATCGCTAACCACAATGTGCAAGAAGCCATTATTCAGGTTTTGATCGACACTCCAGCTTCAAAATACCAGGACATTGACGAAAAATTGATAAGAGGCGCCCTAGAAGAAAGTCATTTTGTAGCAACCGTTAGGAAAAACTTGATATCTGAGTCAAGAAATAGGCTAGGGAAAGATATTTCTGAAAAAATTGAACCATTGGAAGCATTAGAAACTTACCTGACTGAAAGAGGAGTTACAGGTAAAAAAAGAGAGCAGCTACTTAATAAAGGGAAATTATTAATTTCAGAACATTCGCAGTCGAATACGCTCTAAGCACGGTTGATATGACCTCTAGAAAAACTAACGTTTTTAACAATTATTTAATAAATCTTTTTTTGTCAGGAACTGTTCTAGTATTTTTGGTAGCTGTTGGTTGTAGACCCATTAACCCAAATTCAAAAGCCCCTTATTTCTCACTCCAGACATACGAAACCGAATTCTACGAAAAGGGAACCACATTTGAACTTGACCACGATTCGAACAAACCTTTAGTAATCAATTTCTGGTTCCCCTCATGTCCACCTTGTGTGAAAGAAATTCCAGAAATAGATTCGGTATATCGCCAGTACAAAAATAAAGTAGATGTAGTAGGTGTTCAGATGATCGGACTCGATTCTGTGTCTGACGGAAGTGATTTTGTGAGAGACTCAGGAATAGGCTACGCTGTAGGTCCAGATAGTGACGGTTCCATAGCCGTGGATTATGGAATAACTGGTTTCCCCACCACAGTATTCATTGACTCTGATAAAAACATATACAAGAGTTGGCAAGGGGAGATAAAAATGGAACAGATAAAAACTATTTTAGAGACTCTAGTAGAGACCGAGTTGCCTTAATTTGGATTTAATATCATGGTTTCATATAGCAGTGAGATGGGCGCATTTTATATCTGCTTCCGCCTGGATTGGAGGTGGAATATTCTGGCTTGTAGTACTGAGACCGGCAGTAAAAAATGATAAAAGCGATGACTCCCGAATCAATAAAAACGTATCCTCAGAGTTCCGGTCGCTAGTAGACACCTGTCTATTCGTACTCTTGGCAACTGGAGCCGTTATGACATTTGACCGGCTTACGCCAGGAACATTAGGAGTAAGCTACCTTATAGTTCTAGGAGTCAAGCTATCAATGGTCGCTGTCATGTTTTACATGGTAAGAGCTAAGAGGCAGACTGCATGGGACTATAAATCCCTACGAAATATTCGGAAAAACCCTAAGGGAAGCATATTTCGTGTAATAGCCGGTTACAACCTAATTATTGTTTTAGGACTATCCGTCTATCTCCTCTCAAGTCTACTGAGATCAATGTATGAAATTACTGTTGGATAACAAACCTCGTAAAACAAGATGGATTAAAAGTCATGAATAAAGAAATACTCGACATATTAGCTTGTCCTCAGTGCAAAGGGGATCTGAAAATAAATTCCACCAAAGAAAACAAAACCGAGATATTCGAAGGTCAGTTTATTTGTGAAGCATGTGGCCTATCTTTCCCAATTAAAAATGGGATCCCAAATTTTCTTAGCGGCGGTCCTGAAAACTCTTAAACTTGCTAGAAACCCTAAAATGCGATTTTGGAGGGTTTATCCACGTCAGGTATGAGATCATAAAAATCCTTTAGCGGGACACCATAATACGGATGAACAATTGAGGGATCTATCTCCAGCAGCGGAGCAAGCACAAAGCCGCGTTCCTGTATCCGTGGGTGGGGAATTGTGAGACTAGTTGTTTCAATTCTCAAATCACCCCAAAGAAGAATATCCAAATCTATTATTCTGGGGGAATTTGTAAATGCTCTCTTTCGCCCCAAGCAATTTTCAATCTCTAAAAGAGAATGCAACAGTTGGAACGGACTTAAATAAGTACCAATCCTACAAACCGCGTTGAAAAATCTTGGCTGAGTTGTGAAACCAGCAGCGGAGGATACATAGACGCTAGATGGGATTAGAAAGTCGGATATACCTGAGATGGAAGAGAAAGCACGCTCTAAATTCCCAACAGAATCGCCTACATTAGAACCTAATCCTATATATACATCCCCTTTTAATGGCATGACTATTATCCGTCCCAACCTCTGACTATTGCATCTGTCATAGTAACAACTCGTGACATCTCTTTGACGTCATGAACCCGTACAACATCAGCACCATTCGCTATTGACAGAGTCACCGTTGCAGCAGTTCCTTCTAACCGTTGATCGACAGGTAGATCAAGAACCTTGCCTATAGTGGATTTTCTAGAAGTTCCAACCAAAATGGGATATCCCAATTTTTTAAATTCGTCCAAGCGCCTAATTATCTCGATATTCTGTAGAGAATCTTTTGCGAATCCTATTCCTGGGTCAATTATAATTTTTGACGGATCAACTCCAAGTGCGACCGCTTTATCTACCGTATTCTTCAAATCTGTTATCACGTCTGATACGACATCTCCGTACTTAGGTTGATCTGTGTTATGCATAAGCACGACATGAACGCCAGATTCGGCCACCACAGATGCCATACAGGGATCTTTCTTAAATCCCCAAATATCGTTCACAAATGTTGCTCCTGCAGATAAGGCTGCTAAAGCGACTGACGACCTGAATGTATCTATGCTAATGGGCACCTGAACTTCCGATGTCAATGACTTGATGACAGGAATCACTCGAGCTATTTCTTCCTCATCCGACACATCATCAACCGAACCATATATAGATCTAGGTCTCGTTGACATACCCCCTACGTCAAGAATATCCGCTCCTTCTTTCTCAAACCTGATCCCCTTTGCTACGGCATCATAAACATTCTCTCCTGTCCCGTCTCCAGAAAATGAATCTGGAGTGATATTCAGTATGCCCATCACATATGTTCTCTCTCCCCACAACAAAATAGACTCTCCCTTTGTAAGCTAGTTTATAAGCTCTCATAAACTGATATCACAGAGAATAAAGATTCCTTGTAACACATACCCATTATCTGATAATTTGGATGGGATGTGACGCAAAAAATTGGAGAATTTCAATGACATCTCAAGGCCCAACTGAACAGAAAAGAGATGAGTTGCTGCAACTCCGAGAAAAAAGCCTTCAAGGAGGCGGATCTCGAAGAATAGACGCACAGCATAGCAGAGGAAAACTTACAGCGAGAGAAAGATTAGATCTACTCCTTGATCCGGGATCTTTTGAAGAACTTGATCCCTTTGTGGTTCATCGATCCAAAGATTTTGGTCTCGATAAGCAACAATACCTAGGAGACGCTGTTGTTACAGGCTATGGCACGGTGAACGGAAGACTTACTTTCGTCTACTCTCAGGACTTTACTGTTATTGGAGGCTCTCTTTCCGAGGTAGTGGCCAATAAAATATGCAAAGTTATGGATAAGGCCATGGATAACGGCGCACCAATCGTAGGTCTTATAGACTCCGGTGGGGCACGTATTCAGGAGGGAATTGACAGCCTTGCTGGGTACGGCGAGATATTCAACAGAAATGTATTAGCCTCAGGCGTCATTCCACAGATATCAGTTATGCTTGGACCCGCAGCAGGAGGAGCCACATACTCCCCTGCCCTGACAGATTTCATATTTATGGTCCAAGGAATCGGCCAGATGTATATAACAGGCCCTGACGTCATTAAGTCAGTTACTGGGGAAGAAGTATCACACGAGCAACTCGGCGGCGCGGAAGCTCATACAACAAAAAGTGGTGTAGCACATTTTCTGGACGATAATGAAAATAACTGTATATTGCGAGTAAGAGAACTTCTGAGTTTCCTTCCTCAAAACAATATGGAAAATCCACCTCCCATTGCCTCTTCAGATGATCCTAATCGCGATGATGAAGCACTCAATTCCGTTATTCCAGACAACCCTAACCAACCCTATAATATGCTCGACATAATTGAATCGGTGGTGGATTCAGGGAACTTCCTACAGGTCCATCAGAATTTTGCGGGCAACGTTCTTGTGGGTTTCTCAAGAATGGACGGAAACACTGTGGGAATAGTGGCTCAACAGCCAAACCAATTGGCAGGCGTTCTGGATATAAATGCTTCAGTAAAAGCGGCACGGTTTGTCAGATTCTGTGACGCCTTCAACATACCAATAATAACCTTTATAGATGTCCCTGGATTTATGCCTGGCACGTCCCAGGAGCATAGCGGAATAATAAGACATGGTGCGAAACTAATATTTGCCTATGCTGAAGCTACTGTTCCTAAAATAAGTGTCCTCACCCGTAAAGCATATGGTGGAGCTTACATAGTCATGAGCAGCAAAAGCCTACGGAGCGACTTAAATTATTCGTGGCCAACCGGACAAGTGGCGGTAATGGGAGCAGAAGGTGCGGTTAACATCATCCACCGGTCTGCTATCAAAGATGCCGAAGATTCGGAAGCGAAGCGCAAAGAATTGGTTAACGAATATGAAGAAAACCTAATGAATCCCTATATTGCTGCTAGCAGAGGTTACATTGACGATGTTATTGAACCCTCTAAGACCCGCACAAAAATAATTAAAGCCCTGCGTATGCTGGAAAACAAAAGAGAAACTCTACCCCCTAAAAAACACGGGAGCATACCTCTTTGAACCATCCAGAAAAATCGTGGCCTCTCCCAGAGTCAAATGTGAAGCCAAACCAGACTCAGATCGCTGCCATATCAGCTGCTATACAGGCATATTTAGAGGGAGAAATCAGACCGCCCATTAGAAATACCCTAGTACTATCCCCATGGAAAATAACATCAATGGTGTCAGCACCATTGATGTTCACAAGAAAATCACTAGGCTGGAATGGGAAAACAACCTACAACAATTAACTGGATCATCAAATGACTAAAAGCCCAATCAAAATAACAGATACAACTTTCAGGGACGGTCATCAGAGCCTACTCGCAACCCGCCTCAGAATGGAAGATATGGAACCGATGGCTTCTGAAATGGACCAAGTTGGCTTTTATTCCATGGAAGTATGGGGAGGAGCAACTTTCGACACAGCTACACGGTTCCTTGGGGAAGATCCTTGGGAACGCCTCAGAAAATTCAAAGCTTTGATGCCCAATACACCACTTTCCATGCTGCTGAGGGGACAATCTTTGGTTGGCTATAGAACTTATGCCGACGATGTAGTGCAAAAATTTATAGAAAGGTCATCTGAAAACGGAATAGATATTTTCAGAGTATTCGATGCCTTAAACGACGAATGGAATCTCAGCAAAGCCGCCGAATCGGTAAAGAACATGGGAAAGCATCTCCAGATGACTCTTTGTTACTCTGTCACAGAGTCAGGAAGAATGGGGGGGCCAATCTACAGCTTGGACTACTATCTTTCAAAAGCCAAGTTGTTTGAATCCATGGGAGCTGACAGCATATGCATTAAAGACATGGCGGGACTGCTAGCGCCATATGATGCATTCGAACTGGTGAAAGGCCTTAAAGAGAAAATTTCTGTTCCACTCCAATTACATTCCCACTACACGAGTGGAATGGCGTCGATGACTGTACTAAAAGCTATAGAAGCTGGGGTAGATGTTGTCGATACTTCCCTTGCCCCTTTGGCTCTAAGAACCTCTCAACCTGCTGTAGAACCTCTAGTGGTTACCCTAGGAGGGACTCCATACGACCCTGGATTGAATTTAGACCATCTGCTTCGGTTAGGAGATCAACTTGAGTCGATCCTTCCAAAATACCGTCACCATTTGGAAAGCCCTAAAGCAGCCGTTATAGATGCAAAAGTACTGAGCCACCAAATACCTGGCGGTATGGCTAGTAATTTACTGTCACAGCTTCGAGAGGCGGACGCTATAGAAAAATTAGATGAAGTTTTAGAAGAAATTCCAGCAACGAGAAAAGATCTTGGATATCCCCCTCTAGTAACTCCTATGAGCCAAATGATTGGCTCACAATCAGTAAGCAACGTACTATTCGGAAGATACAAGATGATTTCGGGGCAAGTTAAAGAATATGTTTATGGGATGTATGGAAGATCTCCTTCAGACATAGACGCTGAAGTTACAAAAACGGCGCTTAAAGATTATGAAAAAGGAAACATCCAGATTCATGAGCGACCTGCAAATCTTCTAGACCCTGAATTGGAAAATGCAAAATCCGAAGTTTCTAACATCACAGACGATATAGATGATGTATTGATATATGCTCTTTACCCCACTACAGGACTAAAGTTTCTCAGGATCAAACACGGGCTTGACCAAATGCCCGAAGAAATGAAAGCCGAATTTAATCCAAAGCCTGTATTTTCTAGCGATCAGACTACAAGCGAACATCCGCCGAAAAGTCAGTCAACAAGAACTTTCAACGTATACGTGGAAGGCGAATATTTTAAAGTTGATGTTGATCCAGTAGACGGATCTATCAACCAAATGGTTCCAACTAGTAGTCAGTCGAATCTTATATCCAGCCAGACAAATGCGCCAAATGCTAGTGATGGAGGATCCGAAAACTCGGGTCCAACCGATGGAGAAACTTTAGTTTCCCCTATGCCAGGTATTTTGCTGAGATATCTAGTTGAGGAAGGGGACGAAGTCAAAATTGGAGAACCCGTGGCAATACTCGAAGCTATGAAAATGGAAAACACACTACCATCACCCGCAACAGGAACAATTCAAAACCTCCGTGTGACCGCAGGTGCAACTGTCGTAAAAGGTGATGTCCTACTAGTAATAACCTAGCTGTTCTAAATAACCAACACGACATTTCTAGTGTTCACTCTTTCATGTTGTCTAGTGTATGTTAATAGAGGTTATCCATTATCAATATTTAATATGAATTTGATCCAAGAAAAAGGGGAAATATGAGAAGCAAAGTGACGGTAGTTGGTGCTGGGAATGTGGGAGCAACAGCAGCCCAAAGAATATTTGATCGCGGTTACGCTGACGTTGTATTAGTGGACATCGTAGAAGGATTGCCACAAGGCAAGGCACTTGACATGCTTGAATCCGGCCCTATTCTAGGTTCCGATGCCCAAATATCAGGTACCAATACATATGAAGAGACCGCTAACTCCGATGTCGTGGTTGTGACATCCGGAATAGCAAGAAAACCTGGCATGAGTAGAGACGATTTACTCCTTACCAACCAAAAAATTATTTCCAGTGTAGTCTCAGAAACATCCAAGTATTCCCCTGATAGTATCCACGTTATAGTTACTAATCCGTTAGACGCAATGGCGCAACAAGCACTGAAAATCAGCGGATTCCCCTCTGAAAGAGTGATTGGGATGGCAGGTATATTAGACACCGCCCGCTACAGAAGCTTTCTTGCTCAAGAGCTCAACGTATCAGTGGATTCTGTTTCCGCCTACGTCCTAGGAGGCCATGGAGATACAATGGTCCCTGTAGTAGAGAGCACTAATGTGGCAGGAACTCCGGTCAGCCAATTAATAGAGCCGCAGAGACTTGAAGAAATAGTCCAAAGGGCCCGTGATGGCGGAGCAGAGATAGTCAACTTGCTCAAAACCGGCAGCGCCTACTACGCACCTTCTGCGTCAATCGTGCAGATGGTAGAAGCAATCCTTTTTGATAAAAAAGAAATACTTCCATGTACTGCATACCTCCAAGGCCATTATGGAATAAGTAATTTATATGTAGGCGTACCCGTGAAACTAGGCTCTGGCGGAGCTGAGGAAATTGTGGAACTCAAACTAAACAAAGAAGAGCTTAGTGAATTGAAACGGTCTGCGGAAGCTGTACAAGAATTGATCGATGTAATGGCTAAGGCTGAGTAATCTCACGAAGAAGCAAGGCCGGCCGCTTCACTGTCCTTGCTTCTTCCTAAATTAATATTTTTCCCAAAATGTAATTGAATAAACGGTCCGGAATAATAGTTTTCAAAAACATCGCATAATGTGCATCCACCCCAACCAAATATCTCAATTTAGGGGATTTAGATTCAATCACTTTACGAATGGTTTCGGCAACCTTATCCGCTTTCGCCGGCCGTCCAAAAGTATTCTTACGATTTAAATACTTATCCTGATAAGGCTTGTATGCGCTCTCAGCCTCCTGAGAACGGATACCTTCAGTTTGATTCGCAACAAATTGAGTATCAAAATAACCTGGTGCGATTATTGATACTGATATACCGAAAGGGGCAAGCTCTAGACGCAAATTCTCAGACAACCCTTCAAGAGCAAACTTACTGGCCGAATAAGCTCCATTAAATGGGAGTGGCATTCGACCCAGAACAGAACTTATATTGATAATTGTCCCCGTCCCTCGTCTCCTCATTTGAGGGATAAATAGCTTCGTAAACTCCATCAATCCAAAAACGTTGGTTTGAAATTGCTTCTGAATTTCCCACATTTCCAAAAATTCCAAAGGTCCCTTCAAACCATATCCTGCATTGTTCACAAGAACATCAATATGACCCCATTCTTTTAATATCAGATTCGCAGTATTAGTGAGACTCTCGGAGTCACTCACATCCACCTTATAAGGATGCATGTTTGAAGCTATACTGGGCGCATTCCGTATCGTTTCTTCTAAACGATTCATATTTCTTGCAACTATAATTACCTTATATCCTCTTTCGGCAAGATGGATGGCTGAATGTCTACCAATACCTGATGAAGCGCCTGTAATTAGTACGGTTTTCATATATTTACACCCTGTATATAATCGGCTGAAATACAAAATCAAAGATTACTCGGTGAACTCCGTTTTGCAATATTTTCAATGTTATAATCCCCCCCAGTTTGATTCCCAAAGTTCTGGTTAACCTTGCTTATTTCAATCATCGGTGAAAGCAACGCTTCACACAAGAATTACTCTTTAGCAGAGGAAGTTGGAAGATTGCTTGCGGAAGCAGAGGTAACAGTAGTCTGTGGGGGTATGGGGGGTGTTATGGAAGCGGTATGCAAGGGGGCCAGTAATGCTGGGGGACGCACAGTCGGCATTTTACCGGGGGTCAATCCAAGTGATGCAAATCCCTGGGTCGACATTCCTATATGCACCGGCTTAGGGCATGCTCGAAATGTAATAGTAGTTAGGTCAGGACTTGCCGTGGTGGCAATAGGAGGTGCCTACGGCACACTTTCAGAAATAGGCCACGCGCTATCAGATGAGATCCCAGTCATTGGTCTGAACACATGGAGTTTTAATAGAGAGGGGAATGAAGATGACTCTCTTCATATATGTAAAACCCCAGCCCAGGCCGTAAAAACCGCCTTATTACTAGCTAACAAAAGATTACATAATTGTGAGAATTGATGACATACATACAAAAAATAAAAGCTAGGGAAATTTTGGATTCCAGAGGTAACCCGACCGTCGAAGCTGACGTCATATTGTCGGATGGGTCAGTAGGTAGGTCCGCCGCACCTTCAGGAGCAAGTACGGGAATATATGAGGCTCTTGAACTTAGAGATGGAGATTCAACTCGATATGGTGGAAAGGGTGTGCTTTCAGCAGTGGAAAACATAAATTCCCTGATATTTCCGGCAATAAAAGGTATAGATGCCTCCGATCAAGAAGAGATAGATACGAAAATTTTAGAGATTGACGGCACAGATAATAAAAGTACAGTGGGAGCGAATGCCAGTCTTGCAGTATCACTCGCTGCTGCCAAAGCAGCGGCTCGAAGTAGAAATACCCCTCTTTACAAATACATCAATAACACCGGGGAATATATTCTTCCTGTTCCCATGTTGAACATTATTAATGGCGGTCGACATGCAGAAAACTCAACCGACGTCCAAGAATTTATGGTAGTACCTGCGGGATTCGAAAGTTTTTCTGAAGCGATGAGAGCTGGCTGTGAAGTTTATTATTCACTATTAAACATTCTGAAAAAAAATGGTATGCAGACAACCGTTGGAGACGAAGGGGGATTCGCCCCTTCGCTTGCTTCCAACCAAGCGGCCATAGATCTAATAATGGATGCAATAGAGGATGCAAACTATGCACCTGGGAAGCAATTCTTTATCGCATTGGATACAGCAGCTGCGGAACTCTTCGATGAAGAAAATTCTAATTACGCACTTCAACGAGAAAATAAGACTGTAACAGGAAAAGAATTATCGGAAATATACAGAGACTGGGTAAGCCAATATCCCATTATCAGCATCGAAGATGGTCTGTCTGAAGATGAATGGCATGACTGGAAGGACATGACATCATCCATAGGATCATCAGTACAACTGGTTGGAGATGATCTCCTAACAACAAACCCAAAGCGCATTTCAAAAGGTGTGGCTGAGAAATGCGGTAATGCAGTACTAGTAAAACCAAATCAGATCGGGACACTGACGGAAACACTGACAGCCATTGAAATTGCCAGATCTGCGGGGTGGGGAATGGTAATGAGTCACCGGTCGGGAGAAACTGAAGATTCAGTAATAGCAGACTTGGCCGTGGGTACAGGGGTAGGGCAAATCAAAACCGGGGCACCGGCAAGAGGTGAAAGAACTGCTAAGTACAATCAACTCATTAGAATCGAAGAGGAACTTGGAAACACCGCAACTTATGCCGGGATAGAGATATACCAGAGATACCTAAGCTAGAAGCCCTAATTTCTTTATTTCATGGATTAAAAGGGAAGTAGACAAGAGTAATGACAAGCAGTAAGACGCGAATAGGCATTAATGGATTTGGAAGAATAGGGAGACTTGTTCTGCGAGGTATTGCTAATGGAGACTACCCCGATTTGGAGGTAGTCGCGGTAAATAGTTTTGCCGAACCCGAAATCAATGCTCATATGTTCAAGTACGACAGTACCTACGGGGTATACGGAGGTACTGTGTCCTCCGACAGTGATAAATTTATGGTTGATGATATGACTGTCATCTGCGTATCACACCCAAACCCTATTGACATCCCATGGGGCAAATTAGATGTGGACATCGTGTTGGAGTGTACTGGACAATTTACGAACGCAGAAAAAGCCAGACAACATATTGAGGCTGGCGCAAAAAAGGTAATAATATCTGCCCCAGCTAAGGGAGAGGATGTCACTGTCGTAATGGGGGTTAACGAAGAGGATTATGATCCCACATCTCACTCAATACTCTCTAACGCCTCGTGCACTACCAACTGTGTCGCTCCTATGATGAAGGTTCTTGAAGATCAATTCGGCATCGTAAACGGAATGATGACTACAATTCATGCCTACACAAACGACCAGCAAGTTTTAGACAAACGTCACAAGGACATGAGAAGAGCCAGAGCAGCAGGTACTAATATAATTCCTACAACAACCGGAGCCGCCAAAGCAGTTGGACAGGTCATACCAACACTGCAAGGCAAGGTTCACGGAATGGCTTTTAGAATTCCCACTGCAATCGTCTCCGTAACGGACGTAGTCGCCACACTTGAAAGCGATGTTACACCGGATGTAGTGAACCAAGCCTACATATCTGCTTCTAAGGGAGATCTGAACGGAATTTTGGATTTTAATCTTGAGCCTTTGGTTAGTTCTGACTATAGACAGAATCAATTCAGTTGCGTCATTGACGGCCTTTCGACTATCACACTGGGGAATAACATGGTGAAGGTAGTTGGTTGGTACGATAACGAGTGGGGTTATAGCCTCCGAACCATAGAGATGGCAAGGTACGTGGCCTCGAAAGGAATTAATTAACAATAGTATCTAATATTTATGGAAAGTAGTCTTCAATTGAGTGACTGACCCATAAACGAGTATAATTTCGAAAATACATGTCCATATAAATGCTGATGCGGAGGAACCAAATGGCTATAGAAACTAAACCAGATACGGGTACTTGGACTGTAAAGTCAGGCTTGGCACAAATGCTAAAGGGGGGTGTCATCATGGACGTCGTAACCCCTGACCAGGCAAAGATTGCAGAAGATGCAGGAGCAGTAGCCGTAATGGCATTGGAGCGGGTCCCGTCGGACATAAGAAAGGTCGGCGGAGTGGCAAGAATGTCTGATCCTAAAATGATTGCCGAAATAATAGAGGCCGTCACAATACCAGTCATGGCCAAAGCACGTATAGGTCACTTTGTAGAGGCTCAGGTACTTGAAGCTCTGGGCGTTGATTATATTGATGAATCTGAGGTTTTAACCCCAGCAGACGAAAACAACCATATAAGTAAAGATGAATTTAAGGTCCCGTTTGTATGTGGCGCTAGAGATCTTGGGGAAGCTCTCAGGAGAATAGGCGAAGGCGCTGCCATGATCAGGACCAAGGGCGAAGCCGGCTCAGGTAATATAGTTGAAGCGGTAAGACACGCGAGGAAAGTTCTCGGCCAGATAAATCATATTAAAAGCATGGAAACAGATGAATTAATGGCCACGGCCAGAGATTTAAAAGCACCTTATGAATTAGTGAAAGGAATCCATGAAAGTGGCGAACTTCCTGTCGTAAATTTTGCTGCCGGAGGAATATCAACCCCTTCGGATGCCGCCTTAATGATGCAAATTGGGGTTGACGGTGTATTCGTTGGCTCGGGAATATTCAAGTCAGAACGTCCAGACATAATGGCTGATGCTATCGTGAAGGCCACCACACACTTTAACGATCCACACATGCTTGCGGAGGTTTCGAAAGGGCTAGGAGATGCAATGCCCGGTTTGGATATTCGCAGCATGCCAGAGTCTGAACAACTGGCAACAAGAGGCTGGTAGTTTGCCAAAAATCGGGGTCTTGGCTATCCAAGGCGACTTTCTAGAACATGGCAAAATGCTCGATGCAATCTCAATGGACTGGCAGGAGGTCAGGCTACCTGATCAGCTAGACGGTCTTGATGGATTGATTATACCGGGAGGGGAAAGCACGACTATAGTTCAATTGATGGACATATATGGGTTTCGGGATACCATCAAACGTAGAACCAGGGAAGGCATGGCCGTTTGGGGAACTTGTGCAGGAATGATTGTCATCGCCCGAAAATTATTAGACAAACGCCCGGAACCTCTTGGTCTCATGGACATAGAGGTTTCTCGTAATGCTTTCGGAAGACAAGTTGACAGTTTTGAAACGGAGATACATGTAGCATCCATACCAGGTGATCCAGTTCATGCAATTTTTATCCGTGCGCCTATCGTTACCAATGTCGGCCCAGAAGTTGAAATAATTGCTGAAGTGGAAGAAGGTAAACCTGTAGCGGTGAGGCAAGACAGACTTATGGCAACATCCTTTCATCCAGAATTGACCAACGACACACGTTTCCACGAATTGTTCTGTAAATTGTCGGGATCATAGAATAGGGAGAAGCAAAAAAAGTGACTGTGGAAGTAAGTAACAGTCCCATATTTACTCAAGAAAAAGATACCGACTTACAAGTGCTGATTGAGGTTATCCCTGAAAAAATCAGAAATAAGCTTCTAAGTCATCCGAATATTGAAGAACTATTAGAGGTGGTCCTCGACCTCGGTCGACCCCCAGAAGCCCGTTTCCTCGGGGTAAATGAACTCATAGACACCGGCGAAGTGAAGCAATCTGACATAGATTTTTCTGTCGACAAAGTGGGAATGTTTGGCGCAGACAATCGAGCAGGCATAGAACGAACATTACACAGGATTTCTGCCATAAGAAATCGAGGTGGAAAAGTTGTAGGAATTACGTTTAGAGTGGGAAGGGCTGTATATGGAACCATACGGATTATAGAAGACCTCGTCACCTCTGGAAAAAGTGTTCTTCTACTAGGCAAGCCAGGTGTCGGTAAAACGACCATGCTGAGGGAAGTTGCAAGAGTTTTGGCAGATGATGCAGGAAAAAGAGTCATAGTGGTTGATACCTCAAACGAAATAGCTGGAGATGGCGATATCCCACATCGAGCAATTGGAAGAGCAAGACGTATGCAAGTCCCATCTCCCACTGAACAACATGGGGTAATGATCGAGGCAGTTGAAAATCACATGCCTGAAGTTATAGTAATTGATGAAATTGGTACAGAAAGAGAAGCCAATGCAGCCAGAACTATCGCTGAGCGGGGCGTGCAACTCGTTGCAACTGCACATGGAAATCAATTAGAAAATCTCATTATGAATCCCACCCTGTCTGACCTTGTAGGGGGCATTCAAACCGTTACTCTTGGCGATATAGAGGCTCGAAGACGTCGAACACAGAAAACTGTATTAGAACGTAATGCGCCACCCACATTCGACATTCTGGTTGAGATACAAGGCTGGAACGTGGTGACGGTCCACGATGACGTTGCAAGCACGGTAGATAGAATGCTTAGAAAGCAGTCAGTATCATCTGAAGTTAGATCCCTAAGTAAAGAAGGTACTATCGAGAGCCATACATCGGTTGAGACAGCTAACGTGAATTCTCCAAGTAACAATGAACGTGTCAACGGAAATGGTTATCAAGAAAGCCCAGATAAATTCTTCTCTGAATCTGCCAAGATCACTAGTGTTCTACCATACGGTGTAAACAGAGGCAGAATAGATCAAATTATAAAGTCTCTAAACGCCCCGTTAGCCTTGGTTGGTGACATGAAAGTCGCTGACTTAGTTGTCACCACAAAAAACTACCATAGAAGAGGAACACAAGCACTGAAAACCGCCGAAAAGATGGGAAAACCTGTTTTCGTACTCCGAAGAAATACAGTTAACCAAATTGAACAATTCGTTAGGGCCATAGTTAGAGAAAGCGAGGGAAGATCAGTCTCTGATGCTGATCGTTCACTGGCTGTGCTTGAAGCAGAGAAAGCGGCCCTCAGGGCCGGCAAAGGGGAGTCAGACATAGAATTAAGACCACAAAATTCCCACATCCGAAGACTACAACATCAAGTGGCAACTGAATATGGACTTGGGTCATCCAGTGTGGGAAGAGAACCGAAGCGAAGAGTTGTAATTTCCAGCGAATGACTAAATCTATAGAAAACAGAGGGCTTTTTATAGTATTTGAGGGAGTAGAAGGCAGTGGCAAAAGCACCCAGTGCCGTCTTCTAACTCGCCAGTTAGAGAAAAATGGAATAAGTTTTCTCCATCTGAGAGAGCCAGGCGATACCAACACCGGTGAAAAAATTAGGGAATGGTTAAAAACTGGCAACGACCTTGATGGACACTCTGAATTATTTCTTCTCTCAGCTTCAAGACGGGCTCTAGTAAAGAACAAGATAGTCCCGGCTTTAAACCGTGGTCAAGTGGTAGTTTTGGACAGATATATCTACTCCACTTTGGCATATCAAGGCTTCGGCAGAGGTATTAGTATTAAACAAATCGAATACATAAATATGATGGCGACTGATGGCCTTAGTCCTGACATCATATTTTTATTAGATATAGACCCAAAAGCCTCATTCCAAAGAAAAGAAGAAACTAGTTTGGACCGATGGGAACTTGAAGATATAGACTTCCATAAAAAGATTAGAAACGGCTATTTAGAAATTTCCAGAGAGACTCAAAATCTTTGGACAGTAATCAATGCAGATAAGCCAAAGAAATCAATAAGTGAGGAAGTTTGGGAGATTGTACTTGGCCGTCTCCCATGAAAATATTTTTCATTCAGCTCTGTAACCTATGTCTATTGGTCCCTTCAGATTCAAGGCCTTATCATCCAATATGGCTCCCGGCAGGGTGCTAACCATATCTCTGGCACTCTCAACACCAACTATTTTTGAAACTTCAAAATAGCCTTTCAATAGATCGGGAGACCTTTCACCTCTAGACATATGGGTATCCGAAGCAAGAATATGACCGAGATTGCAACGCAATATTTGCTCTGTAAATCTTTGGACGGTGGATCCAAATTTTCCATATACACTGCTAGCAGTCAATTGCGTTACTGCTCCGTTCCTAACCAACTTAGATAGTAGGTTGGGATTGTATTGAAATAATTCCATTCTTTCTGGATGAGCTATTATGGGAACTAACCCCATTTCAAGTATCTGACTCAATACATCTTCAATAAAATTGGACTTCCTTACATAGGGCATCTCTACCAAAATATATTTACTACCCTCTATGGGTAGAGCCGTGCCGGTTGAAATATCGTCTGGAAGACTTGGGTCCAAATGGTTCTCCATTCCCAGTTTCAGCCTAGTGGAATAACCTCTTTCACTACAAATTTGATTTGCTTCTTCGAGCAGGTCTTTGACATATGTAACTGAATGAAGTTCATTTACATCCTTTTTATGCGGGGTAGCTACTATGGTGTGTACTCCTTGAAGTTCTGACAATGAAACAATCTCCATCGTCTCATCCATGGAGATTGGACCATCATCAACTAGAGGAAGAAGATGGTTATGCAAATCAAACAGAGAAAAGTTCATATACTAAACGAAATCCTTCGAAATCCTTCAGCATATTTGTATCCACATCTATCTCCGACCCTAGCGGCTGTTATTTTAATTAAATCCGCCAATGCATTGCTTTCCTCACCACTCGGAACCTGTGACTCATGTGCAGCCAATGCTTCTATTTTCTTGTCAATTGACTCGGTTATATCGATATAAGTATCAGGAGACTCACTCCCCCACATTAACGCTTCGGGAGTCTTATGAGGCAATATCCCTTCAGACTCTTGTTCGGGATAATGGAGACGATCTCGGGCGTATGGGAAAAGAGCATCGAGGGCGACAGTGCCTGCAATCCTATGATCCCTGTGCAAATAAAATCCTGTGCGTAAAGGATCTGTGAAAAGTGCCACATCCGGTTGATACCTTCTAATAGCCTCAACTAACTGACCCCTGAAGAGCGGGGTATCTTCCAGTGAGCCATCCGGGTAATCAAGTCTTACCACCGCCAGGACCCCCAGAATTTCTGCTGCCTTCTGCTGCTCAATTTTCCTTAGTTCCGCGAGCTTAGGAGATGTCATGTCAGGATCTGATGAGCCTTTGTCTCCATTAGTACAAAGCAAATAAACTACTTCAGCACCTTGTTTTATCCACGTAGCTACAGTCCCTCCACAACCCAACTCAGAATCATCGGGATGCGGTGTTATCACAAGGGCTTTACTCGGTACAGGGAAGAAGTTAGAACTTTCCATTTTCATAACCTTTACTTTTAACAAAGATAGATTTATAGCCGATCTACAAGGTATTAGCTATTCATTATCACATTCATTCTAATATCAAAGTGTATCTCTCTAATTTTATGTACTAGCCCCACAGACTTAAATATAATTCACTTTAGAATCAAGATAGATTCGGTATCTACAAAGTTTCCACATTTTTGGTAGCAGGTTAATTATTGCGATATGATCGTGGCTCATAAAAAATTAAAAGAAATAAGAAACCTGGACGACAAAATTTGTGAGAAAATCAATTTGAAAAATATAGTCAAATTTAAGTATGAATAAATTAACTTATACACATGCGAATGTCACCGATTTAAGAAGTAGGTAAGAGGCAATATTTGCGCTACGACAAATCACTAAAAAAATTTAACTGGCATGACACATCGAGAGTTGTCAGATATTTGAATGAAACTTCTCAATCAATAGGTACTGAGAAGGAACTCAGCGAATCTTTGTTCAGGGACTGGCATACTATGCCTGGAGCCAACCCACTGGAGAACTGTTTCATATCAACTGATGAGACAAACGAAAAATCCATCAACGGATTCATACATTTTATATGTGAACCAACCATTGACAGAATCGTTGCTATCCAAACAGTAAAATCTCAACCAAATAAGAGAAATATAACCAGTAATTTCGAACAGCTTGCCCGTCAATATCAAAAGAGTAAAAATCTAAAATTCATGCATGTTCAAATTCCGAAATCCGATCCCGAATGGAGTAATACGCTGCGAAATGCCGGATGGGTCAAGGTCAAGGAATACATGAATTTAAGGTGCGATACCTCTGATAAGTTAACTTTCCCTGAATATAATATGCCGGAAAAATTTTCAATCGCTCCACTGAACACTGAAATGGAATTATCAGAATTTACGGCACTCCAAAACGATTCATTTGCAGAACACTGGGGGTTTTCTCCAAACACTGAAGAAGAAATACACAGGCGAATATTTATGGAACGGAGCGAGGAAGATGGAATTCTGGTAATTAGAGAAAATAAGAAATTGGCTGGTTACAACTGGACCTTGTTTGCTTCCAACGCGTCTGAATCAATTGGTTGGGTTTCGATGACAGGTGTGGCTCCAGAGTTTAGAGGCCAGAGACTTGGGAGAGCGGTGGTAACTGCAGGTATGCACCATCTGATCCAAAAAAATGTAGGGGCAATTGAATTAGAAGTCGACTCTGAAAATATTCCTGCCAGACAACTGTATGAAAGCCTTGGCTTCAAAATGATTTCTGAGACGGAATGGTATGAGTACACAAACCATAGGATTGCGGATCAATAATCAAGGTCTAATTCAAACGGCTTCCTTCAGACCATATTCTTCAATGGCAGAGCCATATAGGCCCACCACTTGTCTCGCGATCCCCGACCAATTCATTTGATCAGCCTTCAAGGCGGCCGATTTACCCATATATTTCCTGAGATCATGATTTTCAAGGAGAATTTCTATCTTGTCCGCAAAGGGTTCCGGGCACCTCCAAGGAATCAAATAACCTACGTTACCGTCATCCAAAAAAGATGGGATTCCCCCAACACGGGATGCTACCACGGGGGTTCCGCATGCCATTGCTTCCAGCGCTACCAAACCAAAACTCTCGTAATGTGAAGGAAGTACAAATATGTCTGCCGCCGAGTAATAATATTTAAGATCTGACTGTTCCACTGATCCTCTAAAATCAATTAGATCCGATATTCCAAGAGTTTCGGCCTTTTCCATCAGAGCCTTTAGTTCTTTATCTCCTGAAAGACTTCCACCTACGACTACAAGCTGCAAATCTCTAGAATGAGACAAGGTCTTCAAAGCATCAAAAAGTATGTCGAGGCCTTTAATAGGTTCGATACGACCGACATAGAGAAGTGTCTCTCTGTCAGCGATCCCAATATGGTTTCGGGAGGTTATTTTATCCTCGACATTAAATCGATTCGTATCAACCCCTGCAGGTATAACTTCAATATTTCGGGCAGGAATATCGTAGAGTTCTCGAATATCCTCTTTTTCTTTCTCCGTTAAAACCAACAAAGAATGAGAAGATTGCATTATTTCTAATTCTATATTCGCCCTGTGTGAAGTTTCTTTCTCTCCAGCACGGGCTCTCAATTTTGTTTTAGCGAGAGTATGAAAGGTGGCCACGTGTGGGACATTACACGTGCGCGAAATTTCAGCCGCTATCTTTCCTGACAGCCAGTAGTGACTATGAACAAGGTCATACTCAATAGCTTCTTCAGAAATGAATTCATGTAGGTTGGCCGCAAAGTCAGTAGTGTGGATGCCAAGATCTTCCTTTCTCTCCGATATAGGTCCCCCATCCAAATGGACCACCCTCACGTTTAAACTGAGTTCCACAATCTTGGGATCCTGAACATCATGATATCTTGTAAACACATCTACGTGATGCCCAAGGCTCCCCAACTCATTAGCGAGATTTAAAACATAGACATTCATGCCACCGGTATCTTTCTCACCCAGACGGGCAACCGGACAGCCATGAAAACTAATCAGGGCTAAACGCATGACATCACTTTATATATCCACTCATGATTAACATCATCAAAATTGATGACCAATTTACGATGTTTAATATTCGACCACCTCAAATTGTATCAAAATGGCAAATTCACCTTTTAATGATTACATCGAATACTGAAGATTCCTGAGCGCCCAGATGATACTTATACCTTTCAGTCCCTTTAAGAAAATTGTATTGCTTTTTAGATGACTCAATGGCGGTAGAAATCGTATTTGCCTTGTTTAATAAACCCACACTTAAAGACGAGTATTCGGGATTATATCCGCTGTTATAAAGAAGGAAGTTCTCTCCATAATCAAAGCATATACACGTCGCAACCTTAACTCCATTTATCTCTAGAAAAAACAATCTAAATTGGCCGGAATCAGAAAGAGAAGTAGCTATGTCCTTGAAAAATCCCCTGTTATCAGTATCAAGAAAAATACTCTTATCTTCGCCGCTCAAAGCCATAAGATCGAAAAATTGATCCATAACTGTGTCCACGTTTTCAGAATCTACATTTACTTCAATTTGTTCACTATCACCATTGGCGTCAAGTCTACGAAATTTACGGCGTAATTCATGCCTATCTTTCTTGCGCAACTGAAGTAGATATTCGTCCCAGGTATCTGGCAGAAGGACAAGAGGAGTTTTATCGGATTCTTTGATTTCAACATCCATTCCCAGCGCCCGCGATTTATCAGATATAAATTCCAGAGTTGGGGAATCTTCAAAAATCGACTCTAATTTAAGAGTTTGCCAATCCAGTTGGCTAATTTTTTTTAGTGCTTTTGTAAAAAACAATTCCTCCTTGCCTGCTACCACGGGAAAATCCATATAGTCGTATAAGTTTGAATCTCCAATAAAACTTGCCATTCCTTCATTGATATGGAGTGGGATAACACCCAAATCAAATTCCCCGTCATCGACCACCTCAATAATCAATTTCCCGCTTGGCGTAAATCTTTTCCACCAAACAGATTGCCATAAAGGTGTTATGAATATCGTATTCATCGAACACTCAGGAAGTATTTGCTCCCAAGTTCTTTGAGCTCTCTGATATTCCTGTCCGAAGTATTCAGTCATTCAAGTCCTTTCAAGGTATCTATTGAAATTCCAGATTTGATTAACTCTAAACCAGCCTTATCTCCTCTTTCAGCCGAAGTAACAATATGGCTCCCTGACTTCCTTACCCCTCTCAAAGTCATGCACATATGCTCAGCGGATAGAAAAACATAGGTGGAATCTGATACGAGTTCATTATGAATAGTATCGACAACTTGATCGGCAAGTCGCTCTTGAATCTGTGGTCTCCTAGAAAAAATATCTAAAACTCTGACAAGTTTACTCACACCGACAACTTTGCCACTTGGTATATAGCCTAAATGAGCATAACCCACGAAAGGCAGTAGGTGATGTTCACAAACAGAGAAAAATTCAATATTAGTAACTATAACAGGCTCATAGTGATTCTCATCAAACTCGGTCACCAATTCGAGCTTAGGATCCTCATTTAAGCCAGAAAAGAAATCTAAATAAAATTCCCCTACCCGCTTCGGGGTGTTTTTTAAACCTTCCCTTTCTGGGTTTTCTCCGATAGCGATCAACATGTTTTTGACCGCCTCCATCATCGACTGTAACGGTACGTTGGTCACCGGATTCTGCTGGAATCCAGAACGTTTCATGACTTAGTTAATGCCTGCTCAACGGATCCAAGTTCAGCCTTATATTCGCCCAATGATGCCGGCACAATCTCATTCGCAACATCCGGATCTTTGAGGCCGTTACCTGTTAAAACACAGACGATTGTCTTTCCTGAAAAATCTATGCCTTCTTCCCGCTGCTTTAGAAGCCCTGCTACACAGGCGGCAGAAGCAGGCTCACAAAATATTCCCTCATATTCCGCAACCAATCTATACGCAGACAGTATCTCCTCGTCAGAAACAGCGCCTATCATTCCTTTTGACTCGTCTCGTGCTTGAACAGCACTTCCCCAGCTGGCCGGATTACCTATTCTAATAGCCGAAGCAACGGTTTTAGGGTTCGCAACTGGCGCACCATTTACTATCGGAGCGGCACCTAGAGCCTGGTAGCCGTTTAGTACAGGAAGGATGCTACTCCGGCCTATATCAAAAAACTCTTTGAATCCTTTCCAATAGGCTGTAATGTTACCTGCATTACCAACAGGTATGAACAAAGCATCTGGAGCCTCGCCGAGGTCATCAATGATTTCAAAAGCTGCGGTTTTCTGGCCTTCTATACGATTAGGGTTAACCGAGTTAACCAACTCAATCGAATGTTTTTTACACAACTCTTGAACTATTTCCAAAGCATCATCAAAACTTCCGTCGACCATTGCTATGTGGGCGCCATAGGCGACGGCCTGAGCCAATTTACCTCTGGCTACATTGCCTTTCGGAACTATTAAAGTAGTTCTTAGTCCGCAATGTGCACCATAAGCAGCAGCAGAAGCACTGGTATTACCGGTAGAGGCACATGCAATACTGTCAAATCCCTTTTCAACAGCTTTAGCTACCGCAACCACCATACCTCTATCTTTAAAAGACCCAGTTGGATTGCAACCTTCTAGCTTAAAAAAAAGAGCCCTACAGCCGATTCTGTCACCAATATGAGAAGACTTAACAAGCGGGGTGTCTCCTTCACCTATTGAAATAATAGGAGTTGCCGAACTAACTGGAAGGTAATCTCGATATCGTTCCAAAACACCGGTGATCATAAAACTGAGTAAAATCCCTCATGTCTTCTCTAGGCTAGACTTTTTTTCGGGTGCCCAAGCTTTAGTTAATTAAAACCTCAACACTTAACTGTAACTGAATTACTTTATCTCAGTGCCTCTAGCCCTGCAAGATAGCCTAAAACATGTGTAGGCGCATCAACCTACTAGTCATTCTAATTTGTCTGATGAGACCCCAATAATGTGAAAGGGTGTCATTTGCTTGTGAAACATTTGGAAAATAGAATTGAATTGGCAGCAATAAAAATCTTCGAACAGGTTCTGTGTTATGAAAAAGTAGCACAATCAGGACCGATTCAACTATAAAAATACTACAAAGGATTCTTTCAATGGCCCTCGAAAAGGTCGACATTAAAATAGCCGAAGCAATTTCCAACGAAAAAATACGACAGTCAACAAACATAAATCTTATAGCCTCAGAAAATTATGCCAGCCCATCTGTAATGGAGGCCCAAGGCTCAATTTTCACAAACAAATATGCTGAAGGATATCCAGGAAAACGTTATTACGGAGGGTGCGAGTTTGTTGACGTAGTAGAACAATTAGCAATTGAAAGGGCTAAGTCTCTATTCCAAGCTGAATATGCGAATGTACAACCGCACAGCGGTGCCCAAGCAAATATGGCCGCATATTTCGCCTCTTTGGAACCAGGAGACACTGTACTAGGAATGGGGTTGGAGCATGGAGGCCATCTAACTCATGGAAGCCCCGTAAATTTTTCTGCTAAGCTCTACAATTTCCTCAGTTATGGAGTCGACAGGGAACTAGAAACAATAGATTTTGATGAAGTGGAGTTTCTAGCAAAAAAACACCGACCAAAGTTAATTATTGCGGGAGCATCAGCCTACACAAGAACCATAGACTTCACTAAATTCAGACAAATATGTGACGAAGTAGAGTCCAAACTTATGGTCGATATGGCACATATCGCAGGTTTAGTAGCGGCTGGGCTGCATCCCTCCCCAATAGGAGAAGCTGACATTGTGACCTCCACAACACACAAAACACTTAGGGGTCCCAGAGGGGGAATGATTTTTGCAAGAAAGGATTTAGCAAGAAAGATCAACAGCGCCGTTTTTCCCAATATGCAAGGTGGTCCATTGGAACACACAATTGCAGCAAAAGCTGTAGCATTTAAGGAGGCCTCCACCCCAGACTTCAAATTATATCAAGAGCAAGTTATCACTAACGCAAAAATTTTAGCTAGTACTCTGAAAGATGGTGGTCTCAGACTGGTTTCATCAGGAACTGATAACCATATGGTACTTGTGGACCTAACGCCGCTTGGAATCACAGGGAAAGAAGCGGAGGACTCTCTTAGCAGATCTAATATAGTAGTTAACAGAAACGCCATTCCTTTCGACAAACTCCCGCCGAGGCAAGCAAGTGGGATGCGCCTGGGTACACCTGCCCTTACAAGCCGAGGTATGAGGGAACCTGCCATTAAAGAAGTTGGAAACTTGATATTGCAGGTTTTGAGCAATCTGGGGGATACTCAGTTTGAGTCCAATGTTCAACAGCAAGCACTCAATCTATTAGAGGCATACCCCGCTCCAGGAATTAGTTCTCCCTAACCTAGACAACTACTCCATACGAGAACCACCCCAGGATCTTGATACACCTGCGGCAGTAGGTTCAACAATGACGTTAACAACTGCTGCTTTCCCACTAGAAAAGGCTCGATCCAAAGCTGGTTTTATCTCAGCCGGATCTTCCACTTTTTCTCCATAGCCATGCAAGGCCTGAGCCATTTCGTCATAGGCTGTGAATCCTAACTCTCTCCCAGGTTTCCTTTTGTCCGGAGTTCTTGCAGTCCAACCAGCGTTATTACTAATAACGGTCACTACCGGTAAATTATGCCTAACGGCTGTATCGATCTCCATGGCATTCATACCCATTGAGCCATCCCCATGAAGAACCAAAACTTGTTTATCCGGCTTGGCCACCTGGGCCCCTATTCCATATGGAAGCCCCACTCCCATTGTGCCTGTCACACCAGAATTGAGACGATGTCCAGGGTAGTAAGTTGGAATTGATTGTCTACCAAAATGAAGTATTTCATTTCCATCCACAGAAACAATGGCGTCTCTGTCCAGAAATTCTGTGATCTCGTTACATAGTCTAAGAGGATGTATTGGAACCTGATCAGAATTAAGAATGGCCGCACTACGAGCTGATCTGTCATCTTGAGCTTTTTGAAGACTCAAAATCCATTCAGACTCAAGGGCACCAGCGTAATCAGAAGGGCTTGCCTCCGCAGCCTCATTCAACTGAGACATAACAGCCTTCGCGTCCCCAAATATACCAAGATCAATGTTTTGATTGTGGCCTAACTCCCCTTCATCTATGTCAATTTGGATAATTTTTGCATTTGGGTTAAATCGCCTTCCGTAATTCATCATCCAGTTAAGTCGGGTACCAACAACTAAAACAACGTCAGCTTCACGCATAGCGGTTGACCTTGCTGCTGGAAATGAAACACGGTGGTCTTCTGGTACCAGACCTCTGGACATCGGAGCCGTATAGAAAGGAATGTTTGTAGTGTCTACAAACCTCTCAAGCTCTGGAGCCGCACCTGAAAAGAACGCTCCTCCACCCGCAAATATTAGGGGTCTTTCTGCGCCAGATATCAAGCCCATAGCTTTATCGATCGCGGCACTCTCTGCTGCTGGTCTCGCCCGCGTTTCGGCCCTGGTAGGCGGAAAGACTTCCGATTCTTCCACCTCTTCGTACAAAACATCACCACCACAATCAATATATGTGGGCCCAGGACGTCCAGATTGGGCCTGCCTGTAGGCAGTACTTACAATTTCAGGATATCTGGAAGCCATAGTGGGCCGGTGCCAGTATTTACAAAGGGGTTGCATTATTCCTACTTGATCAACCTCTTGAAAAGCATCTCGGCTAATCTCATGAACGGGGCTAGCACCACCCAAAATCACCATGGGAGAGCAATCAATGGAAGCAGTGTAAACCCCGGTTATCAAATTAAGAGTTCCAGGACCAGATGCCGCCGTTATTACTCCTGGTTTTCCTGTAACTCGGGAATATGCATGGGCTGCAAACGCCGCAGCTTGCTCATGTCTAAAGTCAATCGTTCTAATCCCGACATCTTGACATTCCATTACGATGTCGAAGTCAGGACCGCCCATTAAATAGAAAAGGGTATCTACTCCCTCTTCCTTCAAGGTTTTTGCAATTAAGTAATTCCCACTAACTTTACCCATGGGGAGTATCTCCGTTTTGCCAGTCTTTTTAGACTTTATTCTGCATTTTATTTTCCACCACTGCCACCTAGATCAGGGCAAGGTTATCATAGACTCGAAGTTTTTTTCACAACCGCTATTTCCCGTTTTAGTCCACAATATTTTAGGGGCATTAAGCCTTATTTTCGGGATTAGTCTTATCCTAGGAGAACAGCCGTCGACATCGACTCGATTTGTAATACGCGCAGGGAAGGCATATTGATATTCGATGCAGCCGAGTTTCAAGTCGGCTAGTCCGCCAATTTCTTTAATGCTTCTGACGCTGCTTCCTTCTCTGAAGCCGATTTACTCAAACCTCTACCCTGACCCAATGAAGTGCCCCCCACAGACACTTCTGAAACAAATACAGGCGACGAATGGTCCGGCCCGGTTTGTTCAATGATTCTATATTTAGGAATTTCCCCACTCCTCATTTGCATCAGATGCTGTAAGGCTGTTTTGGGATCTTTCATAACGCCTTGAGTTAGTGCTTCATCTATCGGAATTGACAACCATCTTTTGACAGCCTGAGAAGCTGTTTCGAAACCTCTGTCCAAATAGACCGCACCGATAAGAGCTTCAAAACAATCCTCAAGGTTAGAAGGACGGTCGGCTCCACCTGATTTTCTTTCCCCTCTACCAAGTATCAGGAACCTATTAAGACAGAGTCCCCTAGCGGCTCCTTGCAAAGTAGATCCCCTCACGATTTGGGAACGAAGGCTTGTTAGATCCCCCTCGTTAAAGTCTTTCACAGATTCAAATAGTAACTGCGCAATAACGAGCCCTATAAGAGCGTCCCCTAGAAACTCCAGTCTCTCATTACTCATTGAATCGCCTAAATCTGTCTCATTCACAGCGGAGCTATGAGTCAATGCCTGTACAAGCAATCTTTTGTCTTTAAAAGCAATCCCTAGTTTAGATTCCAGCATTCTCAACTCTGGGTCTTCAACAGGGGACACTTCAGCTTTCTTCATTAAAGTAAACAATTGAGAAAGTCTAGGTGTGAACAATTATTTTATACAGCGCCTTTCGGCCAAGGTGGCTGAGGCCGCTTGACTTCCCCGATGTAGGAGCGTTGTGAAAACATTCCCAAGAAATGTTCGAAGGTTTTCAATGATTCATTCTCAGGAGGTATAAATGTTTTGATATATGCAGCTTGTCCATTGGGGAAAATGAAAGTAGGAGTGCCGAATGCTCCATGGACTTCTGTAGCTTCAATGTGGTCGTCCGCTACTATCTTAACAAGTTCAGGGTCATTCAGGTCTTGTTTAAACTGAGAAGTATCCAGGCCAGACTCCCCTGCTATTTTCAGGAACACTTCATTATCATTTAACGGAGCTCTGTTTCCCCCGTGTCGTTCAGTTAACAGCGATAGAAAGAATTTGTTGAAAGCTTCTTTACCTTGCCTTTTTGCGGCTTCACCAGCAATCGCCGCTAACAATGACCTAGTCTCTGTATAATCTTCCTCTTCCCAAACTTTCCAGTCTCCAGCATCTTTGGCATTGATCTGCTGCAGAGAGAAATTTCTCCAGTTCAGATCCAAATCATCTCCAATTTCCTTTTTTACAGTATCCAGCCACACGGCTGCATTAAACACATAAGGTCAAGCAAAGTCGTAAAAGACATCACATTTCAAACTAACCATTTCTAGCTCCTTGGGATTCCATACAGTAGTAGAAGATCCATTTCTAGTTTAGGGTCTGCGTAAGATTTTACTTACACCCGCCAAAAAACGTCAAAGTTCCATATCCTGTCAAAACATAATTGAGTGAAGCGAATAAAGTTGCACAGCTGTAACAATTAGTTAACAATCGATGCAGGTTTATTAAAGTCGATGCAGGGATAATATTCGAGCAGATTTGACCATACACCTTTTAACACACAGCGACTTAGAAAACGAAAAATAACTAACGGGAGAAATCCACTTGGCGAATGAAGCGGCAGAAATACTAAAGCTGATGAAAGACAACGGGTGTGACATTCTAGATCTTAAATTCACCGATCTTCCGGGGACATGGCAGCACTTTTCCGTACCAGTTGGCCAAGTAGATGATGATTTGATTTGTAAGGGAGTCGGGTTTGATGGCTCAAGTATACGCGGATTTCAGAGCATCGATGAGTCAGACATGCTTATTGTCCCAGATCCCCAAACAGCGAAAGTAGACCCCTTTTACAAAGGCACAGTCACATGCATAGCTGATATCAGGGACCCAATAAGTGGCGAAAGTTACAGCAGAGACCCTAGAAATGTCGCAAAAAAAGCCGAAGAATACTTAAAAGCCACTGGAATAGGCGATACATCCTTCTGGGGTCCTGAAGTGGAATTTTTCATCTTCGACTCAGTTCAATTCGATTACGGCTCCAACTTTGGGTTCCATAAAGTCGACTCCGACGAAGGCATTTGGAATTCTGGTGAGCCCTATATGTTGGACGGAGAAACAATTAACAAAGGCTATCGTCCTAGACACAAAGAGGGTTACTTCCCCGCATCTCCAATGGATACTGGTCAGGACCTTCGGAGTGAGATGGTGAGGTCTTTGGTAAATGATTTTGGGTTGACAATAGAAGCGCAACACCATGAGGTTGCAACTGGTGGACAGGCTGAAATCGATATGAAATATGACTCCCTGCTCACTACAGCTGACTCTGTGATGATGTACAAATATGCAGTGCGAAATGTCGCAAAAAGGCACGGCAAAGTTGTCACATTTATGCCTAAACCTTTGTTTGAAGATAACGGCACCGGAATGCATACCCACCAATCAATTTGGAAAGACGGTGTCCCATTGTTTGCTGGTGATGGGTACGCTGGATTGTCTGACCTAGCACTAAATTACATAGGGGGACTCATCAAGCACGGCAAGTCACTTATGGCTCTTGCAGCTCCAACGACCAACTCCTATAAGAGACTCACTCCCGGATTTGAAGCCCCCACTATACTGGCGCTTTCAGCGAGAAATCGTTCAGCCGCATGCAGAATACCCATGTACTTCAACGATCCGAAAGCAAAAAGAGTGGAATTCAGATCTGCCGACCCCACATGCAACCCATATCTGACGTTCGCAGCTATGCTTATGGCTGGGCTTGATGGAATAGAAAACGGTTACGACCCTGGAGAACCTCTCCAACAAGATCTCTTTGAACTCTCCGCCGAAGAAACCTCTGCATTTCCTCAAGTACCTAGTAGCTTAGAAGAGGCCCTCGAATCTCTCGAAGAAGATCATGAGTATCTTCTAAAAGGTGGAGTATTCACCGAAGACGTAATAAAGAACTGGATCAGCTACAAAAGAGAACATGACGTTGATCCTGTAAGACTTAGGCCTCACCCATACGAATTTTATCTCTCATTCGACGCATAAAAAGTACAGCTTGGACCACGTGCTCCTTACAAATACCAGGTGGCATGTGAATCTCCAAGCGTGTTAGTCACAAAATTCAATTGACACTTATTTCACAAACAGATACGATTTTTACCCTTCAAATCAAAAGAATCCGATCGCCGTTTACGAACATTCTCCGACCTGCATCAACTGCTGACGGTGATTTCGTCGACCACCAAATCCGAACCAAGTGATTTATTGGTTCAGAGGAGGGCCAAAGAATGCTAAAACGTAATAGTGAAGCCGTTGAATATGTACTTCATGAAGCTCGTGAAAACGACGTCAAATTCATCCGCCTGTGGTTTACAGATATATTGGGTGGGATAAAAGGATTCGCAATCACGGTTGAGGAACTTGAGAACGCTTTAACACGAGGAATGGGATTTGATGGATCAGCTATAGCGGGTTATGCAAGAGAAGATGAACGTGATTTATATGCTCTAGCAGATCCTACGACGTTCAGCATTCTTCCCTGGAGACCACGTACAAATGCTGTGGCGAGGATGTTTTGCGACATCGTTACCCCAGACGACAAACCTTTTGAGGGTGATCCACGATCCGTTTTAAGACGTAATATAAAAAGAGCTTCCGACAAAGGTTTCACTTACTATGTTGCTCCAGAACTCGAATATTTTTATTTCAAAGACCAAACTGGAACTGGCTTCTTAGACTCAAGCGGTTACTTTGACCAGAATACACCTGATTTAGGTACTGACCTCAGAAGGGAAACAGTACTCACTCTGGAAGAATTGGGAATACCAGTAGAATCAAGCCATCATGAAGCCGCTCCCAGTCAACATGAAATTGATCTACGACATACAGATGCATTAACAATGGCCGATACCGTGATGACTTATAAGTTGGTGGTCAAAGAAATTGCTATGAGCCAAGGTTATTTCGCATCTTTCATGCCAAAACCATCGGCGGACATCAATGGAAATGGAATGCACACCAACATGTCCCTTTTCAAGGGCGACGAGAATGTTTTCTACAGTGAGACCGGGAGACATCACATGTCGGAGACAGCAAGACAGTTTTGCGCTGGATTGTTGAAACATGCTCGAGAAATCACTCTTGTTACAAACCAATGGGTTAACTCATACAAAAGACTTGTTCCAAGTTATGAGGCCCCAACATATGTGACGTGGGCAGAAGTTAATAGGTCCGACCTTATTCGGATACCGTCATTTAAACCAGGGAGAGAATCCTCTCGTAGAATCGAATACAGGGCCCCAGACCCAGCTTGCAACCCCTACCTTGCTTTCAGCGTTATGCTCGCAGCAGGAATGGAAGGTGTCGATAAAGGATATAATCTCCCTCCTGCTATTGAGGAAAACGTCCATCACTTAGCTCCTTCGGAACGTAAGAAGCTAGGAATAGAGTCGTTACCCGGTAATCTTTGGGAGGCTATTCAAGTAACCGAGGCTAGTGATTTGGTAAGAAGCTCACTTGGAGACGAAGTTTTTAACAGCTTCATAGAAAACAAAAAGATCGAATGGGAAAACTACAGTTCTCAGATATCGCAATACGAATTAGAAAAATACTTGCCTATACTTTGAATTAGGTCATCAGGAAGTAATTCAGGAAACATATGCGAAATAAATATAAACACCCGAATTTACCTAAACTGGTAAAACAAGGCCTGTACGACCCGTCGTTTGAACACGACGCATGCGGCGTTGGAATGGTAGCTGATATAAAGGGTGTTAAATCTCATAAAATAGTCGACCAGGGACTAGAAGCCCTTTGTCATTTGGGTCACAGGGGAGCGGCTGGAGCTGACCCCGAAACCGGCGATGGTGCCGGGATACTCATCCAAATACCCCATAAATTTTTCTCTTTGCAACTAGAACAGATGGGAATTGACATACCAGAAGCTGGTCAATATGGGGTAGGCATGACATTCCTACCTTCAGAGAATTCCGAAGCCGAGAAGTGCATAAAAACAATTGAGTCCTGCATTAAGTCGGAAGGTATGTCACTACTAGCCTGGCGTGATGTACCAATAGATCCATCCAAAATAGGTGTTCTGGCCAACGCCAGCCGGCCTCTGATAACTCAATTTTTTGTTACAAACAATTCTAGTCTCAGTAATGAAAACTTTGAATTTGCCCTTTACACGCTTAGAAGACAGATTGAGAAATCTGTCGAAAATTTAGGATTATCACAAGCTGAAGACTTTTATGTTTGCTCCCTTTCATGCAACAAAATTGTTTATAAGGGACTTGTAATGGCGCATCAACTCCAGGAGTTTTATGTTGATTTAGCTGATAGCAATTTTGACTCCTCGTTCGCCTTGGTTCACTCACGGTTTAGCACAAATACTCTCGGCAGTTGGAAACTAGCGCATCCTTACAGATATGTAATACACAACGGAGAAATAAACACCCATCGAGGAAATGTCAACTGGATGGCATCAAGGGAAAAAGTCTTTGAGTCAGGCATCTCTGGAAGAGATGCTCAAAAATTGGTGCCCGTAATAAAAAATGGACAAAGCGATACTGCATCTTTGGATAATGCGCTCGAACTTCTTATCAGTACGGGTAGGACCATCGAACACTCCATGATGATGCTCATCCCAGAGGCTTGGGGGGACCACATCCCTATGGCCCAAACGAAAAAGGACTTCTACGAATATCACGCAAGTATCATGGAACCATGGGACGGACCTGCCTTAGTGATAGGTACCGATGGCAAAAAAATATGTGCGGTCCTAGACCGTAATGGTTTGAGACCCTGTAGATACTTAGTAACCACCGATGGACTCCTTGTGATGGCCTCTGAAACTGGCGTTATAGACATTCCTCCGGAGAAAATAATACTGAAGGAACGTATTTATCCTGGAAGAATGTTCCTCCTAGATACTGAAAAAGGCGAAATCATCAATGATGAAGAACTTAAGAAAGGCCTCGCCGACCAAAAGCCATATGGAGAGTGGCTGAAACAAAACAGAGTTTACTTGGAAGATCTGCCTGTCCCTATGACAACATCAAAAAGTTGTGGTCAAGAAGGACTGACGGCTAAACAAAACACCTTTGGATATTCCCTGGAAGATTTCAGAATGTTGATGGAACCTATGGCATTAAACGCCTACGAACCAACAGGCTCAATGGGAAACGACACCCCATTAGCATTTTTATCCGATGAAAATCCGATTTTGTTCAACTATTTCAAACAATTATTCGCTCAGGTTAGTAACCCACCATTGGACGCCATTAGAGAGGAACTTGTAACTTCCCTTATGGCAACAATAGGTGAAGAGCGGAATATTTTTAAGGAAACGCCTGAACACTGCCGGCAAATTACCATTCGGAAACCAGTGATTACTAATGGCGAGCTGATAAGAATAAAAGAATGCAACCTTGAAGGTCTCAAGACAAAAACTATATCAATCCTATTCAATCCAAATAGAAAGTCAGGGCTTAAAAATGGAATGGATCGAATCAGGAGAGAGGCCTCATTAGCAATTAAGGAAGGGGCCTCTATTTTGGTCCTCTCCGACCAAGGGGTGGATGAGGAAAATGCACCTATACCGAGTCTGTTAGCCACCGCCGGTGTCCATCACCATCTCATAAAAGAGGGAACCCGAACGAAAGTTGGTCTGGTTATAGAAACTGGCGAGGCACGCGAAGTAGCCCATTTTTCACTGTTAATAGGATTTGGAGCCGGTGCTATAAATCCATATCTCGCCTTCGAAACATTGAAAACCCAGATAGAGGCTGGGGAATTTTCTGAAAATATTTCCTTCCCCCAAGCAGAATTAAACTATTTGGAGGCTTGCCACAAGGGTATATTGAAAACCATGTCGAAAATGGGAATATCTACCATTCAGAGTTATCGTGGAGCGCAGATATTTGAAGCTATAGGATTAAACAAAGAATTAATAGACGAATACTTCACTTCTACTCCATCTCGCATTGGGGGTATAGGTCTTGACGAGATACAAAAAGAAGTCATTGATCGCCATAGCACTGCTTATGGTACGACAAGGCCATACGGAAATTTACAAATCAACCCCGGAGGGCAATACCAGTGGCGACGTGACGGCGAATTTCACATGTGGAACCCGAAAACGATAGCCTCCTTGCAACATGCGGTAAAGAACAACCAGTGGGATAGTTACCAACAATTTGCCGATCACGTCGATAATGAAAGTAAAAGGCTCAGCACTATAAGAGGGCTTCTAGAGTTTAAAGAAGTAAAAAACTCAATTCATATCGACGAAGTAGAACCCGCTTCAGAAATAGTCAAAAGATTTGCGACAGGAGCCATATCATTAGGTTCAATAAGCCGAGAGGCACATGAAACCATGGCTGTGGCCATGAATCGCATTGGAGCAAGAAGTAATACGGGAGAAGGAGGAGAGGACTCAGCCCGCTACATTCCAGACCAAAATGGTGACTCAAGAAATAGTGCCGTCAAGCAAGTGGCCTCTGGTAGATTCGGAGTATCAATAAACTACCTCAGTAGTGCAAAGGACCTACAGATTAAAATGGCTCAAGGGGCCAAACCTGGTGAAGGTGGTCAACTACCAGGGCACAAGGTAGATGAATATATAGGAAAAGTTAGAAACTCCACACCTGGAGTTGAATTAATATCTCCACCACCACATCACGACATATATTCGATTGAGGACCTGGCCCAACTTATCCACGACCTTAAAAATTCAAATCCGGACGCCCGTGTACATGTCAAATTAGTCGCAGAATCAGGAGTAGGAACAATCGCTGCAGGGGTTTCAAAAGGTCATGGGGATGTGGTTTTGATAAGCGGGCATAGCGGAGGAACAGGAGCTTCGCCCGAATCCTCAATAAAACATGCCGGCCTCCCATGGGAACTTGGAGTAGCAGAAACGCAGCAAGTTCTCGTGATGAATGATTTGAGAGGACGAATCGTGGTCCAAACTGATGGCCAAATTAAGACAGGTAGAGACGTAGCTATTGCATGTCTTCTAGGGGCTGAAGAATTTGGATTGGCTACTGGTCCTCTGATTTCAATGGGATGCATAATGCTACGTAAATGTCACTTGAATACATGCTCTGTTGGTATAGCCACACAGGACCCAGACCTGAGGAAAAAGTTTGCCGGGGAACCTGAACATGTAATTAACTATTTCTTTTTCATAGCTGAACACCTCAGACAGATCATGGCACAGCTTGGAATTAAGAGCATATCTGAAATGGTAGGTAGAGTGGATTTATTAGATGGGTCCAAAGCCATCGATCACTGGAAAGCTAAAGGCATAGATTTCACTAATCTACTGCACAATCCTGTGGTTCCGGAAGGCGTCGAAAGGCATTGCGTTACTAACCAAGACCATGGACTTGAAAAAGCCCTCGATCAAGAATTGGTCAATGAATCCAAGCCTGCACTGGAGCACGGCCAGCAGGTAATAATCAAAAAAACTATAGATAACTCAAATAGAACAGTTGGCACCATCCTGAGTCATCAAGTTGCTAAGACCTATGGTGAGGATGGATTACCAGAAGGGACGATTCAGCTTCAGTTCGAAGGCTCCGGAGGTCAAAGTTTTGGAGCTTTCTTATCTAAAGGTATCAGCGTCGACTTGAATGGGGACGCCAACGATTATTTTTGTAAAGGCTTATCCGGCGGTAAAGTAGTAATAAAGCCTCCAACGAGTTCAACATTCATTCCTGAGGAAAATATCATCATCGGAAACGTTGCGTTATACGGTGCTACCTCTGGACAGGTCTTCATTAGAGGAATAGCAGGGGAACGTTTTGCTGTCCGTAATAGTGGTGCTGAGGCGGTAGTAGAAGGGGTGGGAGATCATGGTTGCGAATACATGACACGCGGAAAAGTAGTAATTCTAGGTTCCACTGGCAGAAATTTTGCCGCGGGAATGAGTGGAGGTGAAGCATATGTACTTGATGAATCTGGCAAATTTGAATCCCTCTGTAACAAAGGGCTCGTTAGCCTTGAACCCGTAACTGCTCCATCTGACATCAAGGATCTACACAGGCTAATCAAAACTCATGCTAGTCTAACTGGCAGTTCAAATGCCACACGAATCTTGAAAAATTGGGATGAGACACTTCTAAATTTTATTAAAGTAATGCCAAACGACTACAAACGAGTACTAGAAGAAATGAAAATCTCAGAAGATAAAGTGACGGTCTCAAAAGATGGGTAAACCGACAGGGTTCAAAGAATTCCAGCGTGAAACTCCTGAGACTCTTCCAGTAACCGTTCGCATAGGAAACTATAGTGAATTCTATGAGGAATGGAGTACTGAAAAGGCTGGCAAGCAGGGAAGTAGATGCATGAATTGTGCAGTGCCTTTCTGCATGAGTGGATGCCCATTGGGAAACATCATTCCTGATTTCAATGACCTCGTATATAAAAACATGTGGGAAGAGGCCCTCGCGGAACTTCATTCCACAAATAATTTCCCGGAATTTACGGGAAGGATATGTCCTGCTCCATGTGAACAGTCTTGCGTTCTTAATATAAATGAGGACCCCGTAACCATTGAATATATTGAAAAAGCCATATCTGAAGAAGGTTGGAGAAATGGCTGGATAGAACCACTTCCACCTGTGTCAAGAACCGGGAAAAACATAGCTGTTGTTGGATCAGGACCAGCTGGCTTGGCATCAGCGCAACAGCTTAATAGGGCGGGGCATCACGTTACTGTATACGAAAAGTCTGACACAATTGGCGGATTACTGCGTTTAGGAATACCCGATTTCAAATTAGAGAAAATGGTAGTCCAGAGACGGGTAGACCAGATGGAGCAAGAGGGAATCACGTTCGTCACAAACGCTTACGTTGGCAGAAATGTAAATATTGAAGATCTAAGAGAAAAGAATGACGCCGTCCTATTAACCGGTGGTTCGACAATACCAAGAGATCTACCAGTTGAGGGTAGAGACTTGCAAGGTGTACATTTCGCGATGGATTATTTAACTCAACAAAACAGGATAAACAGGGGAGATCAAATAGATCCCTCAGAGCGAATTTCAGCAGAAGGAAAACGTGTAGTTATACTGGGAGGAGGCGATACTGGATCCGACTGTCTGGGAACTGCCCACCGACAAGGGGCCGAAATAGTCTATCAACTAGAACTACTACCTCAACCACCTAAGAAAAGATCTGAAAATGATATGTGGCCTAATTGGCCTATGACTCTTAGAACATCTTCTTCCCACGAAGAAGGCGGTAGCAGGGATTACAACATTCTCACCAAGAAATTCTCAGGAGAAGACGGAAAAGTGGAAGTATTACACGGGGTGAGACTTGAATGGGGTGACCCTGACGAATCAGGAAGACCTGTGATGATTGAACAGGAAGATAGTGAATTCGAATTGGAAACTGATCTGGTTCTCTTAGCTATGGGTTTTGTTCATCCTGAACATGAAGGTATGATAGCGACTCTCAAGGTCGAGTTAGATGCTCGGGGCAACGTTAAAACCAACACAGATAAAATGACGAGTGTTGACGGAGTGTTCGCAGCTGGAGATATGTCGAGAGGCCAATCACTCGTTGTATGGGCTCTTGCGGAGGGTCGAGAAGCAGCCCGCGGGGTAGACAAATATTTGATGGGAGTGTCCAGTTTGCCCAGATCTTCAAGCACCTACTAAATGATCAACGCATACATGGAGAAAATTAAACCGAAATGTATACGATGTGTGAAACCTAAAATTTTATAGAGTCAAGAGCTATAGAGTTGTCCATATTGTTCAAAAAGGAGGACATTAACATGAGTAAACTGCGAGTAGCATATATATCTGGAGGGGAAGCTGATAATGACTTCGTCAAGCAACAGCTTGAGGGTGTAGACCACGATTTTGATGCCTATGTTTGTAAGAGTGATGGTGAAACCATAGAGGCTGTAAAAGGGGCAGACGTCATAATCAACCAAGGGGTAGCAATGCCCCGCAGCGTTATTGAAGAAATAGACAATGCACAGGCTGTAGTCAGCTTTGGCCACGGGTTTAATCATATCGACCATGAGGCCGCGACAGATCAATCGCTAATGGTTGTTAACACAGCGGGTTTCTGCACTGAAGAAGTTTCCAATCATGCCATAATGCTACTCCTAGCATGTGCAAAAAAATTGACCATACTAAATGACCTTACTAAATCTGGTAAGTGGGGCCCGGATACTAGAGCTGCACTGATGCCAATGGCACAAATCACAGACCAGGTCCTTGGACTTGTATCACTTGGAAATATAGGCAGAGCGGTGGCACGAAAAGCGCAAGCGCTGGGAATGACCGTGATCGCCTATGATCCCTACGTTCAACCTTGGATAGCTAGAGAGTACAGAGTTGAATTGAGGCCAAGTCTTACTGACGTGGCCCAGAATTCTGACTTTGTCTCAATGCACACACCTTTGAGCAATCAAACAACCAAGCTTGTAGGCGCTGACTTCTTTAAAGCCATGAAAACATCGGCATACTTCGTCAACACCTGTAGGGGAGGAACCGTAGATGAGGAAGCTCTCATTGCAGCACTGCAAAATGGAGAAATAGCTGGAGCAGGACTGGACGTTTTCGAGGTCGAACCTACATCACCAGATAACCCATTGTTTAAGATGGAAAACGTGATGGTTACTCCCCATTCGGCAGGAAGCTCAAGTAGATCCAGAGTGGCTTCCCAGGTACAAGTGGGTCAAGAAGCAGCACGACTATTAAGCGGAACATGGCCCATGTCTTTGGTAAATCCTGAAGTAAGGGCTAAAATCGACATGAGGACCCCAGCTACAAGGGATTAATCTTCAAAAATGTGTTGGCTGGTGATGAACTGGCCAACACATCCCAGTAATTCATTAAAAGTAAACTAGTTTCAAAACCACATTCACTCCTCCGCTACCCGAATTGAATGATTTCTGGTTCACTGGGATTTGATAATTAAAACTTGCCTCAGACTTAAGTTCAGATTCAACATATTCAATTAGGGAAAAGTCTATTTGATCGTTGATAGCCACACCCACATACTTCCCCCAGATGTAGTTTCAGACATGCCTAAATTCATGTCTAGAGATAAAACCTTATGTAACTTGTTCCGTAACGGTAGTAGGGTAAGCACCGCCGAAACTTTATTGAATTCAATGAATCAAAATAAGATCGATTACTCTATAGTGATGGGAATGGGATGGTCTGATTATTCATTCAATCAATACGTGAACGAGTATCTAATTGAATCTCAAATTAAATCAGGTGGAAGACTCGTTGCCATCACAGGTATCACGCCACAACATGGAGATACAGGTATTTACGAAGCAGAACGGTGTATTGCTTCTGGCAGTCATGGGTTTGGAGAGGTTCATCTTTCAGAACAAAGGATGGCAGGAAAACCCTTTGATTTTCTGAAGCCCTACATGAGTATGTTGTTAACTGAAGAATTCCCACTAGTAGTGCACAGTTCGGAACCCGTTGGGCACTTGTATAAAGGGAAAGGGCAAACCAACCCACAGGAACTGGAAAAGCTCGTCCAGTTTTTCCCAAATAACAAAATGGTTTTGGCACACTGGGGAGGGGGGGTTCTATTTTATGAAATGATGAAAGAGATGAAGGAGCTTATGGTCAACGTATTCTATGACACCGCTGCAACCCAACTACTCTATAACTATAAAATATTCAACGTGGCATTAGAAATAGTAGGGGCAAATAAAATACTCAGCGGCTCAGATTATCCCTTACTAAAGCAGAAAACAATTTTTGAACAGATAAATAACAGCGATGTTGGTTCTGGAGAAAAATTATCAATGCTTGGCCAAGTTGCAGCAAGGGTATTCAAAATAAATATCAAGTGAAATGTAAATTTTAGATCATAAGTTATTATCTATAGTTATCTATTTCCGAATAAAAAGTCATATAAAAGATAAAACCCCCCTAAATTTGCTCCTTATAACCTTGTTAAATTTGTCACAATCCTGATATATTTGATTACTGGACTATCGCCTATCATGGTGATTTAAGGAGAACAATTTATGTCAGACCAAGTATGGCCACCTTGCAAAGAATGCCCAGACGGTGACCTTCTACCACTATCAGATTTTGGAAGCCAAGGAGCGCCTATCCACTACAAAGCGTGGGTATGCAGTAATCCAAGCTGCGGATTTAACATAAAAATCCGTAATGGAGATGTATATTTGAATGAGCCTATTGCCAGTGGAGCAGCTCATTCACCTCGCATAAGATAGCGTTTTAAGACCAGTATTCTTCAGGAAAAGAGGGCATACCCATGCCCTCCATTTTTCTTAATTAGCCAACATCTCGAGGATACTTAAACAATCATGGGTTGGGTTGTGTCCGTCATAAACTGGAATTAGAGTAATGACTGATATAATCGGCCCAAAAGCCGCACTGACGTAGCTTATTTGTGCGTTATAGCCATTTCCTAGGCAAGTGGTAAACCATGGTCTCTTTAAAATGGATAGGGATATCCGCCGTCGCAACCGGTGCCCTGTTTTTGTTGGTTTCTTTTGCCTTATATACGGCAGGAGTATTCTCGGCGCAAAAAATGAAGACGTTGAGTGTTGAATTGAAGGATCAATACCTTACCCCCACCATAATTGTGCAAAATAGGCTTTCACAGACTGTCCCCACTCCTGAACCAGCAAAATATATGATTGAATCTGAAACTCCTCTGCCGAAAGATGATACAGAAGAAATGTTACCCAGTTTCCCATCTCAGAAAACTCCCAATCCGGATCAAAAATCGGTGAATTATATTGAGACCACATCGATTCCTAAAAATGTAAGTCAAGACCTCGGTTCTTTCGATGACCTTCTAGATGGGTATGGATCAGACAATTTTTCTAAGCATTTCCATCCAGCGGATTGGGGTAAATCAAGATGGCATAAATATGACGATTTTAGAAACATTAATTTAGATGATAGCCATCAAACTGATATTACAATCGACCAGTTAACAGCTGCAGACATAAGTGGGTTAGCCACAAAAATGAAAATACCCGCTCTCAACGTTGACGCACCCGTTGAACAGTTGAAAATCATTGACGTTGAAGGCGTCAAACAATACGAAACTCCAAAAAATGTTGTTGGTCGCATTCCTACCGATGTGAACTTGATTGAGAGCATAAGTGGATGGTACTTCGGGCACCTAGAAAGCCCCATTCGATCTGAAGGAAACGTTTTTCATAAACTACCACAAATACCAAGGTACTTGGTTGACGGCGATCCTGTCCATGTCCATTTAACCAGTGGGAAAAAGGAATATGTTTACAAAGCATATAAGTCTGTAGTTGTACATGAATCAGAACTCAAACTTTATGATGCCGGATTGGAACATATAGTTCTTGTAACTTGTGTTAATAGACCTTATTACGACCACAGACTGGTAGTTACAGCCAGGCTAATCGACATACGCTAAAAACTTCGAAGATATCTACGCTGGTTCAGAAGCAGCAAAAGTATCTCGTAGAACTGAAATAAACTGACCTGCGGGTGTGGACAAGGTTTTACCAGGTAAAGTAATTAATCCTGCCTGATCAACTGGTAAAAAGTTCGCAAGACTAACCATACCCAAGTGATCTAAATCTTCCTCTTCAATAGCCAAGCGTGGACCTACAGAAACTCCCATTCCGATCGTAACAAATTTCTTAATCATGTCCATACTGTCCAGTTCCATTATGACCTCGTATTGTAATCCTCTTTTTTGAAGCTGTTGCTCCAAAATATGACGGGTGTAGGTACCTCGTGCCATTAATAGCAATGGATACTTCGCTATAGAGTCCAAGGAGGTCATAGGTGTGGATAATAGTTCGTGCCCTTTAGGAGCTATCAACACCCTCTCATACAAAAAAAGAGGTTCAAAATGAAGGTCATCACCTCTATCTGGATGCTGTATAACACCGGCATCCACTTCACCCGTCCTGACCATACCAATTACCTCGGAACGTGTAGCGGACTGTATTCGAAGGTATACATTGGGATACAAGCTATTGAATACCTTAACCACGCGCAAAAGAGTATGTGGAATTATGTCTGGAGTGGATGCAACTGTAACTGGCCCACGCTCCTCAGCTTCGGATGTTCGCACTGCCAAAGAATCAAGTCCATCAAGTAATGGCTGACTTAAATCAAAAATAGTCTGTCCTGAAAGAGTCAACCTTATCGGTCTTGTTACTCTGTCAAAAAGAACCATGTTGAGCTCTTTTTCAAGTTTCTTGATATGAGTCGTGACCGTAGGCTGACCAAGACCAAGATCAGTTGCTGCCTTGGATATGCTCCTGAACTTAGCAGCTGTAACAAAACTCTTCAACTCTCGAAGTTCCATAAATATTAATACCCTTTCATTATTTCAAATGGGAATATTGTAAAACTGCCAGTATTCTCCGTCAACATACTACCAAGTCAGATTTTTACTTGTCTTTTCAAGAACGGTTCAAATATAGAAAACTAATTTAAAATCTTTACAGAACACAAAACACCCTTTGCTGAATAGAGGGTACTTTTACTGTTAATATTTTGATAATTACCACCAAGACATTAATTTCTAAATCAGATCTACATTAGACATTGAACTAAATATAAATAATTGGGCGGAGATGACTTGTGCTGAAATTTTTTGGGAAGAAAAACACTGAGGAAATCAATTCCGCACTTAGTA
>VFFS01000033.1 GCA_009392815.1 SAR202 cluster bacterium | reverse complement strand
AAGATTATAGAAGACATCTCCTTCGTTCGCATTAACAATTGAGATTCATAACTTTAAAAAATGGTGTTAAACCGTAGTGGAAGCATCCCACCTATGCTTTGTCAAAAAATTTCGGACTAGCCTATTAAAGACATCTGGTTTCTCATAGTAAGTTGAATGTCCGGCGCCCTTTATAGATATAAACTCTGAGTGAGGTATAAGTTCGGCCGCTATTTTAATTGTTTTCGGATGTACCAAAATATCCTCTTCACCTGTTAAGAACAGGGTAGGAATGCTCAGTTCATTGAATTTATCATGTGTTGAGCGTCCGATAAGGTTTCGAGGGACCTCCAAAAAATCTTTCTTGTGAGGTGGGTTACTTCTCATAATTTGGCGATATAAAAATGCCTTCTCTTGTTCCGTTTCGGTATATCGTGGTGAGAGAGCTCTGAGAGCCCCTTTTGGATGAAACGGCGGATAGGATTTATGGTCCTCTCGGACCTTTCTAGCTTCAGTACTATCTGACCCTCCATTACTTCCGGAAAGTATTAATGCAGCTACTTGCCCAGGATTTCTTAGAGCAAACATTGAACCGGATCGGCCCCCCATTGAATGGGCAATGATAGCCACTTTTGGAAGATCAAGATGGCGGATTAGGCCTTTCAAATCTTCAGCAAATGCGGCACGTCCTTTTGGTGGGGTCTCATCCTCACTTTTACCAAAACTTCTGTGATCATATGTAACACAGGTATAAAACTGTGCGAAGTAAGGGATCTGTTGCCACCAAGACAAATGGTTTCCACCGGAACCGTGAGCGAAGATCACCGGTGGGCCCGATCCATGGATTTCATAATAAAGTTTTATGTTATTAACGGACGCGTATGGCAAGAGTCATCACTCCAAAAATCTTCTCTTTGCGCTTGGGTGGGGTACACGGCATTCTGTTTTCTTACCGAACCATTGATAACGCCGTGACGCGATAAACTGATAACAATAGTCCCGAATACCACGAGGTATTAAGTAGAAGAGTTTTACTCCGTAATATGTCCTGCCCAAATTTGCCAAGATGGAAATTACTGCGTCAGATTTAAATTGGGGACCATTTTCTCCAATGTATATAAGTCTAGGTTCGTTTGATTCCCACAAAAGTTCAGGAAACGACCTTTGAATTAATTCCCTGCCTAAAGGCGATTGTGCAGGTAGAAATCGGAATAATTCCCTCTTGTCCCGCTTAATTATGAAATCAACTAGAAAGTTGCACATAACACATATGCCATCAAACACAATTAAGTTTTTGAAATCATGACGTTCTGTCAAAAGCTAACTCACAACAAAATCTTTACTTTGCTACATGAATACAGGACTTGAGTCTATAGGGACTATTCGACCTTTCTTAAAAACCAGATTTAAGTCTCGAAGGTTATCGACATCCTCCAATGGGTTCGAGTTTAAAACCAGAATGTCTGCGAACTTTCCCGTTTCGATGGTTCCGTATTCTGCATCTGCCAAACACACCTCTGCCGAAGTTAAAGTCGCTGCAGTAATAGCTTGATGTGAAGTCATACCGCATTTCACCATCATTGCAATTTCTAGCAAAGCTCCATACGGGAGATCTAGATCAGAACCACAGGCTATTTTCACGCCGGCCTTGAGAGCTTTCCTAAAACCTTCGGCATGGCCCTTCGCCGCATCAACGGCACGGAGGCGGTATTCCTCATCAATTGGATTATTGATAGACCAATTATTTTCAAAGTCGTTGTCTGTGTATGTTGGACCTCTGTTCATATGAGTTAAGCTGAGTGTGGGCACAAAATACGTGTCTGAATTTGCCAACATTTCGACGCATTCGTCATCAAGCATGTATCCGTGTTCAAGGGTGTGGGCGCCATAATTAATTGCCTTGATAATCCCATCTTTCCCCCCCGCGTGTGCGACTACTTTAAAGCCCCTTTGCGCGCAAAGGTCAAAGGCTGTTTTCATCTCGTCTTCCATGGGAAATGTATTGGGCATCTTGTCCCAAGGAGGACCCATTACGCCCCCCGTAAGATTCAGTTTAATAAAATCTACGCCATGCTTCATTTGATCTCGTATAACTTTCCTATACTCGGTTACACCATCTACCTCAAGTGCACAACTGCTCTTAAGAAAGTGTCCCGCTGTCGTGGTGATGAACCAGCCACAAGTGTAAAGATCTGGACCCAATATTGCTCCCGAATTGAAGAAGTTTTTCCAAGCCACGTCAATAAATTCTTTTTCTCCAACAACGCGAAGTGAAGTAATTCCTAATTTCAGGGCTTCCCGACAGTTGATTCCGGCTCTAATTGTTCTTTGAGAAAGCATTTCCTCTTGTGCCTCTGAGTCCGGTATACCTTTTCCGATGTGTGTGTGAACGTCCCAGAGTCCAGGGACAACATATTTTCCACTCAGGTCAAAGACACGGTCAGCTATATCCGATTTGAGTGGCTGTGTCGAAATATCTACTATTTTCCCTGACTCAACGATAATGTTTCTCGGAACCGGTTCAGGATTTAAAGCGTCGACAATCATCGCTCCATTTAAAGCATAAACTTCGGTTTCCATATCCTATTGCCTCTCACCTAAATTGATTCTAATTATCTCGTTTTAACTAGACGCCATTCACGACCATTATAGGGTTTATCATGGCACGTATATCGGAAATAATATAGAGATCTCCCTTGGAGATTCCTTTGCAAGATGTAGAAAATAGTAGAACGAAGACATAATTACAATAGACAGGATTTCTATACTTATAGCATTCCAATATTAAGGATTCATTATGGCAGAGACTTATGACGCAATAATTATTGGCGGTGGTGTCATGGGGGCGAGCATAATTTCCAATCTCGCGACCATTGGAATGACTAAGACCGTTCTTCTGGAGAAATCGACAATCGGTGCTGGTTCAACCGGAAGGTCCTCTGGTGCAATAAGGATGCATTATTCCACAGCTGTGAACGCATCATTAGCTCATGAAAGTCTCAAGGTTTTCACCAATTTTTCGGACATAGTTGGGGGAGATGCAGGATTTGTTAAGACTGGATATATGGTTTTTGCGCCATCTGAGGCGGAAAAAGGATTTCGTGAAAACATTTCCATGCAACAGACCGTTGGAATATCTACTAGGGAAATAGATCAAAAGCAGGCGGCAGAGCTCGCCCCTGCTTTTGATATAGCTGAAGATGAATTAATCGCATGGGAGGAAGAGTCTGGTCATGCTGACCCTTCGGCAACAGCGCTTGCATATATCAATCATGCAAGGGCACAAGGAGCTACGATTCATCTTGAGACTCCAGTAATAGATTTTGAAGTCTTAAGCTCTGGAACACACAGAATAATTACGGAGAATGATTCTTTCGAGTCGGAGATTGTGATCATAGCTACTGGACCATGGACTGCACAGCTTCTGCAAAAAATAAATATTTCCCTCCCACTTTTACCGACAAGACACCAGGTATTCCTGATAAGGCGGAATCTCGAAAGTATTCCTACCCACCCCGGAGGTGGAGACATGACGAATCTAATATATTTTCGTCCCGAAGGTCATGACCTTACATTAGTTGGAAATGGGAATCATGAAGAAACTGCGAATCCAGACTCATACAACCAAAAATATAGTTTGTCATACGCAGCAGATGTTTGGAACCGATTGAGTAAAAGAATGCCATCTATTGGCGACGCCGAACTCTTCACAGGCTACTCTGGTCTTTACACAAGCACACCTGATTTACACCCTATCATCGATGCTGTCGATGGTATAAGTGGCCTCTACATTTGCTCTGGTTTCAGTGGACATGGTTTCAAACTTGCTCCCGCGGTCGGTACGGTTATGACTGAGCTGATAACACAGGGAGCGGCCTCTACGGTAGACATAAAACCGCTGAAAATGAATCGCTTTGCGGATGGAAAGTTAAACACAACAAAATATTCATTCAAAGTAATTGCCTAGCTATTCTCTATTTTGTGATTTCCCAATTAGGCTACAAAAATTGGTCGTTGCCAGTTTCCGAGGCATTCTGAATAGCGTCGAGTAATTCATGTCTTTTAACTGCTAATCCGAAGTCAGGCTCCATTTCTTCACCACTAAATATTCGATTAGAAAAACGGTCCCACAGTTGGGCAATGTTAAATGCAGGTCCGTCAGGTACCCCGGAGGGGACGGTAACGTAAGAGCTTTTAATATCGATTTCCTTGAGTTCTTCATCATCGGCTCTACCACCGTATAGCCTCGCGAACCCAGTGGATGGAGATTCTTTACTTTGGATCGACAAAGTTCCATCGGTTCCATAAATATCAAATCGATATCCCGAACCATGGTAGGGAATATTACTGACCTGGGCGGAGACAACGATGCCGTTCTCCAGGGCTCCGTGGATAAAAATGGTATCCGGAGAGGTTACATCTACATATTTTCCCGTATCAATGTCTTTCCACTGCGGTACGCGGGTGCTAACTTTAGCACCAACTCTTTCAAACTCACCCAAACACATACACAGAGCGTCGATAGAATGTCCAAACATAATGCTCAGTGTCGTAGCTCCAAGTTCAACGTCTTTCTGCCAAGTTCGCCCGGTAGGACGTGAGAGCACCCCGGGGTTGAATTGATTTAAATTGGCTGAGAGAGGAGTTCCAACGAATCCGTTTTGTATCATGTCTCGCGCCGCCATGAAGACAGGTGAAGCCCGGGACTGCAATCCAACCATAGTTGAAACCCCGGAATCGTCTGCGAGATTCGATATGTCCCGGGCTTCGGCCAAATTTGCTCCAAGCGGCCACTCAGTATAAATGTGCTTCCCTGCCCTAATTACGTCACATGAGAGTTGATAATGTTTGGGAACTCTGACAACTACAGCAACCGCATCTAATTCAGCTTGATCCAACATGTCCAAATGATTATGAAATGCTAGTTCAGCGCCAAATGCATTTGCGGCCTCTTTAGCGGTATCTTCATGGGCCGTACAAACAGCCACCAGCTCTATCTCAGGTAACTCTGCAATTGCTGGCGCATGTGCCCTAGGTGTCCAACCATAACCAACGTTGGCACCAATAATACCTAGTCGTAATTTTTTATTTGGCATAGCGCATTCTCTCCCAATTGATTACTCTGATTCGGTTTTTCATGACTTATTTTTACATTTTTCAATGGAGGTTTTTGAAGGCAGTATCTCCCTGATTTTTGGCGATTTTAAGCCCAATATTGTGGGCGTACAAACATGCGTCCATGAGAATTGAATGATTCAGTTCAACAGGCTCGTTGCCTATAATAGAGGAGTCCAGTGCGGCTCTAACGACTCCATCTAAAGCCTGCTCTATTTCTACCTCAAGTCCCAGCTGTAACAGATTGACCGGGAGTCCAACTTGGGAGAAGAAGGTAGCAACCTTTTCACATTCTAATTGGCGTTCTTCTAAAGACAACTGTACTAGAAGCCCCATGGCAACCATCTCGCCATGCAAGTAATTTGCCTGAATCTGCGGAATCACTGTATAAGATTGTGCAACTGCGTGGGCTCCTGCTAATCCTCCACTTTCGAACCCTATTCCACTTAAGAGAGTGTTCGCCTCAACAACTCGTTCTAGAGCTTCATCATTTATAGACCGAGACACAGATTCCACGCTGCTAACACCGTATTCGAAAAGTGTGTTGGCGCAAAGTTCCCCGATAGCTCTTGCGGCAAGAGTGGGGCGAGCTCCTACTGTGTTTCTCGCCTTAGAATTACGAAAACATGTATCTGCTTCATACCAGGTAGCCATCGCATCCCCCATTCCCGAGACCAAATAGCGAACCGGGGCCTTAGCGACGATGCCAGTGTCTACGATCACAAGAGCAGGGCTCCACGGGAAAAATTCGGCTCCTTCAGATACTCCCTCTTCTGTATACAACACAGAGAGTGCAGAACATGGAGCATCGTTTGATGCAAGTGATGGGCATATGATGGAGGGTAATTTCAGGCGATAGGCGACTGATTTGCCTGCATCAACGCATTTACCTCCACCAACAGCCACTAGTGAATCAATTTCGCCTAGTGCGGCTAATTTATTAGTGATTCTTTCTATCTCACTAAGAGAACATTCCCCGTTAAAGATTTCAAAAGTTGGAGTGATTCCCCTGGCATTTAGACTTTCATTTATTATTTCTCCTAATTCCTTCCGGCCCCTCTCTGATATTAAAATTGCTGGATGGTTACTTGGAACAACTTCCAAATAACGTCCTAGATTAACTAATACTCCCTGACCCTGAACATAGCGATTCGGAGCAATTAAAACCCTCGGTGCTTCAATATTCGCCGCCTCATTTTCCCCGAAGATGGTCTGTGGTTCATATTTGTCTATAATGGGCATCTAATGGCTCCTTTCTCCGTAGGTCTTCTGGCTAAACATATACTAGATAGTCGTATTGATCCATCATATTCCCATATCCAAGGATTCTACGGATGAAAGATTAGGGTTAGGGGTGAACTTACTTTGAAAGCTATCGTCTGTGGCAAATTATTTGATTCCGTTAAAGGTTCCATGCAGAGAGATCGAATTCTTTTCGTGGAGGATCAGCTCATTGCTGGTAACGAATCTTACAGTCAATCTAAAATACCGTCAGATGTAGAGATAATTGATTTTAATGATTCCACCGTTATTCCTGGGCTCATAGATTGCCATGATCACTTGGCTAGTTTCGGTTATGACATAGCTGGGAGATGGGGATTAGTCGAAAGCCAAAGCCAGAGGTACATGCGCATTGCCTCAGTCTTGCGCCAAACTTTGGAGACCGGTTATACCACTGTAAGAGATGCTGGTGGACTTCCAGCGGGAATTCGTGACGCTATAACTGAAAATTTGATTCCAGGTCCAAGAATGCTCGTGTCAATCAATATTATTTCTCCAACTGGTGGCATTGGAGAACATTTGAGTTCTTCAGGTCATCAATCTCCACTGTTAGGTGATCCCGCAATACCAAGTGGGGTCGCCAATGGTCCGATCGAGATGAGAACCAAAGTAAGGGAGATGGTCAGGTCAGGTGCGGACGTAATTAAATTCGCTTCGACTGGGGGAGCCAGCTCCAGATCAGGCTTGGAACCTACGGATATGTTGATTACTAGGAGTGAAATTGATGCTCTCGTAGAGGAATCTCATAATCTTGGAAAAAAAGTAATGTGCCATGCACTTGGAGGCCCCGGTCTAACTGAGAGTATTGAAGCTGGAGTCAATTCTATAGAACATGGGACGTTTCTCCATAAATTTCCAGAAAGCCTTGATCTAATGGCTAAGAATAGTATCTTTTTTACTCCTACATTTTCCGTGTACCGGCACCACGCGGAAAAAGGAACTCCCCACGGAAAAAGACGTGCGCAAGAGATGGCTCTGGATCATAAGAAAAGCCTAATGGCCGCAATTAACTCTGGTGTAAAAGTGGCGGCTGGTACTGATGCCGGAGGATGGTTGCATGGAAACAACGCTGAAGAGTTAACCGCTTTAGTGGAAGCTGGTATGACCCCTTCACAGGCTCTTCAGTCTGGAACGATTACAGCGGCTGAGTGCATAGGCCTAGATGGAGAACTCGGAAGTCTTTCGCCCGGTAAAATCGCAGATTTGGTTGTCCTTAATAAAGATCCATTGCAAAGTATTGAGTCACTCGAATTTGGTAAATCGGTCTCGTTGGTGATGAAGTCAGGCCTTATTATTTGAAGTAAATAGTCAATGGCCGTTACTTTTCTGGGGGGAATTCTTTAAGCCACCAATCTGCAATCTGATCTCTTCGTGTGAACCAGACATTGTTTTTAGTTTTCACATAATCAAAAAACTGCTTAAGAATCGCAGCTCGTGAAGGGCGACCAGCGATCCTACAATGCAAACCTATATTCATTAATTTGGGATTTTCCGCGCCTTCTTCATATAAAACATCGAATGTGTTAATCAAAGTTTCGAGAAAGTCAGATGGGCGATTCATACCGCCCCTCCAAAATCTTGTATCGTTGACTTCAAGAGAATATGGAATAACTAGCCAGGGATTATTATCTACATCTACATAGTAGGGAATGTCATCGGAATATGAATTTGAGTCGTAAAGAAATCCACCATGAGAAGCGATTAATTCCCTTGTATTCTCACTCGGTGCATATCTGGTATACCAACCAACTGGTCGTACTCCTGTCGATGCCGTAATAGATTTAACCGCAGTCTCGATCGCGAGTTTTTCATCTTCCTTGCCGAGTAGATAGTATTCCTCCCAACGATTACCGTGTCCTACTACCTCATGACCAGCAGAAACTATCGCAGGACCAACAGTAGGATTTCGTTCAAGTGCTAAAGCACAGGAAAAAAACGATGCGGGAATAGAATACTCATCAAGTATCTTAAGGATTCTCCAAACCCCTACCCTACTTCCGTATTCAAAAAAGGATTCATTGGCCAGATCCCTTTGATTCGAGGGGACGGGAGATGGAACTTCGTTATTTACTTCGTGAGTGGAATCTCCATCGAGGAGCGAATATTCTGAACCTTCTTCATAATTGACAACAACTGATATTGCAATTTGTGCTCCGTTTGGCCATCTGACTACCGGTGGTGTTTTTCCATACCCGATAAAGTCTCTCTCAGTCATAAGAGTTTCCCGGCGATCTCTTCCAAGTTTTCTAGGGCTTCATGTTCTGCAACACTTTCTATGGATACGACCGCTCTCTCCGCTCCCGCACTTTCAAAATCTTTCAATAACTCCCTGTCAGCAGCAACCCCGTAAACAGTAATACCTATTTCTTTTGGATCCCGACCAGACTCAGCACATAGTGTTTCAATCTGTTTACGACCCTCTTCTATTTCTTTCGGAGTTATTCGATTCGGCATCCAGGCATTCCCCCAAGAAACTATCCGCTTAAAGACATTTTTAGCATGTCCTCCCAGATATATTGGAGGATGTGGACGTTGAGTGGGCATAGGAAATGAATATACTGGCGGGAAGTCATAGTACTTTCCGTGGTATTCACTTTCGACGGTTGTCCAAAGTTCCTTCATAGCCATAACAGCTTCCCTAGTCTGAGTCCACCGATGCGGAAAGTCCCCACCCATAATTTCAGTTTCTTCCCGTAGCCAACCGGCTCCTATACCAAATAGGAATCTACCCTTTGAATACATATCTAAAGTTGCCACTTCCTTCGCGAGAACCAACGGGTTTCTCTCCGGGACCAAACAAATACCGGTCCCAAGGAGGAGTTTCTCGGTAACTGCGGAGGCTCTACCTAAGGCAACAAATGGATCGGCCGTATCAGCATATTTTTTGGGGATTTTCCCATCCTCAGAGCCCGGCCAGGGCGTCTTCGAGTCGACAGGTAGAATTGGGTGCTCCGCTAACCATATAGAGTCGTATCCAAGTTCCTCTGCCTTTTTTGCCAAGACAGCTATATCTATCGAATAATCTGTTGGGAAAGTCGAGATACCTATTTCCATATCAGTCCCCTGTAATGGTTTGTTTTATACCGTATTCTTGAATGTCCATTTAGTGCTCCGTAAAGCTAATCGCAAGCAGAAGCCGCCAAGTTAATGGACATAAATGGAACCGCTGGTATTATCCACACAAACCAAAACCTCCGCAATAACCTAGCTCGATACCAGATCCAGAACAACAAAAAGGAGAAACAAAAATGGCTGTTGTCACACACATTGAGTACGAAGATGCCAACGAAGTTGTTCGTGGAGTGTATGAAGACATAATGGAAACCCGAAAAACGGATTCGGTAAATAACTTTTGGAAAGTTTTAGCATTCGATTCAGAATTATTGAGAACCACATGGAACGAGACCAAATCTGTCATGGGTTCAGGAGAGATAGACTCTTTAGTAAAGGAAATGATTTATATCGCCGTAAGTGTTACAAACTCATGTAATTACTGTATAAACAGCCATATAGCGAGTGCAAGAACGAAAGGCATGAGTGGTCAAATGCTAAGCGAATTGATGGCCGTCACAGCTCTCGCCAACAAAAATAATGCTCTAGCAAATGGACTTCAAGTTCAAGTAGATGAGCTGTTTAGAGACGGAGGACTAGCCTCTCCAGATTCTCGGTCCGAACCCAAAATATAAATTTTGTGGCCTGTGGCAGCTTCTTCCAGTAATTGATACTACTCCTACATTAACCCAGTCAACATCCTTGATGACCTAGTTAGTTACAAGGGTAAGTATGGCAGTTTCAGTACAAATTTTGGTGGATATCACAATTAATTTCCTAATGGGTTACTTGCGATATTTCCAAGGTGTGTTGCAAGATAGATCACAGCTTTTGGAGCTGCATAAATTGCTTTAGGGTGATAAAGAGAGACGTTTTAGTTGGAAAACGGAAATGAACTTCCACCGGATTTTGACCAATCTATATTGGAGTCATTTGCGAACCCAAATTCCACACCGACGCTTTCCAGTAATATGATTGAAGAGGGACTCTCTTCAATTGTCGTTTCTTTAATTGACCCCACAGCCACGCAACTCAACTCTCTTAAGTATCTCCCGAACATGGAAAAATTGACGTTGAAGTGCACCGGAGACATAGATCTTGATCCTCTAGAAAATCTGTCTAACTTACGTCATCTCCAAATTTCTAATGCAAATATCGAGAATATAGATTTTTTGGATGGGAATCAGTGTTTGGCCTCCTTGGATATTAGTGACACGTCAATTGCCAATTTTTCAAAACTAGCTACTTTAAGGCAATTGAAGTCACTTAGATTAAAGAATTGTGACTTGGATGATCTTAGCTTCATTTCTAGTCTTAATGACCTGGAAACCCTTAACCTGAATGACAACAACCTAGAAAACTTAACAGCGCTTAACCATATGTTTTCCCTAAAAGTTTTGGATATCGATGGGAACGACATATTTGATCTAGGTGCCTTGGCTTCCTTGACTCAAATTAACTGGATTCATGCCGCCCGTAACAACATCAGCGATGTTAGTTCCATCACCCCATTGAAGAATCTTGCGTTTCTGGATCTGTCCCATAATGAAGTGAGTAATATAGACCCACTCTCCAAACTGACCAAACTTCAATGGATAGGGATAGCATTTAACAGAATCAGGGACATTAGTCCTTTAAACTCTCTTCCCAAGCTTCGCTATATAGATATAGAGGGAGATTCTTTCAACCACCAAAGCACAAGGACACATATTCCCAATCTTCGGGCACGTGGTATCGAAATTATTAGTTAACCATTGTTGTGGCCTAAATCTAAAAAGCCACTGAGATATGCCGAAGATTCTTTTGTTGCTGATTGATTTACCTTTGCCGTGCCTTACCCGAGGTGATGCAATATATATTCCTTTGCTATAGCATGGCCTTAGTCATAAAAAAGCCTACAAAAATCCCCCAAACTCGGGGTGAGATGAAGACTTTCGCTTTCAGCAACGGAGGGAAACGTGGTAGTTGCAAAAAATAATTCGAGCTTGTCAAAGTCCCCCACATCTTCGCGCCATCCTTTGGATCCACTAACGTTTGAGGAAATAAATTTATCTAGTTCATTAGTAAAAGAACAAGCTCATCTTGGCATAGAACTACTTTTTGAAACGATAATGTTGATCGAACCACCTAAATCGGAAGTTATCACGTTTCTTCCGGGAGACCCGATTACAAGAGATGTTTTTGTTGTGGTATTGAACTATAAAACGGAACGTCTGTATGAGTTGGAGATATCTCTCGACTTGAAAAAGATTACCCGCTGTGAACACATACCTGGAGTTCAACCGGCTTTCATGTTTGGCGATATCAATATGGATTTCAATGAGTGGGAAGCCCATATCAAAAAGGACCCTAAACTGATTGAGGCGTTAAAGAAACGCGGGATAACTGATGCCAGCTTGGTAATGATCGATCCATGGCCGATATCAAATTTTGGGAACAAAGAGGAAGAAGGTAAACGTCTTGCTATTGGAAGATGCTGGGTAAGAAGAGAGGATGGTGATAACGGCTACGCGAGACCAATTGAAGGTCTCTCCCCAATACTTGATTTAAACAAAAATAAGATCGTCGAAATACAGGACTTCGGTGTTGTTCCTATACCTCCTGAGGACGGTAACTATGCAGCCCGATACCAATCCACATTCAGAACCGACCTTAAGCCAATAGAAATAACACAACCCGAGGGACCAAGTTTTCAGGTTAACGGGACAGAAGTCTGCTGGCAAAAATGGCGTTTAAGGGTTGGATATACAAAGCGAGAGGGCCTCGTACTTCATACAATTGGTTATGAAGACGGCGGTGAAGTGAGACCGATTATTTACCGTGCAGCGCTCTCGGAAATGGTGGTTCCGTATGGAGACCCAACGAATGACCATTATAAGAAACAGGTATTTGACGCAGGCGAGGTCGGTATAGGAAGGTGTGCAAATTCACTTGAACTCGGCTGCGATTGTCTTGGGGAAATTTATTATTTTGATATGGCCTTATTCAACATACAAGGTGATGCCACAGAATTAAAGAATGTTGTTTGCATGCATGAAGAGGATTACGGAATACTCTGGAAACATACAGATAACAGGATAGGCGAAACAGAGACGAGGAGATCAAGGAGACTTGTCATCTCAACAGTCGCAACAGTTGGAAATTATGAGTATGGCTTCTTTTGGTATTTTTACCAAGATGGTGGAATCGACTACGAAGTAAAATTAACTGGTATTGTCAACTCCGCTGCAGTTGATCCAGGTGTTGAACCAAAAAATGGGACCCTTGTGGCTCCACAAGTTGTTGCTCACAACCATCAACACTATTTCAACGTGCGGCTAGATATGATGGTGGATGGGCAAAATAATTCGGTATATGAAGTAGATACCGTAACTGACCCTATAAGTGATAATAATCCTCACGGGAATGCTTTTTCCGTTAAAAGGACTCTCATTGAGAAAGAAGAAGAGGCAGTTAGAATTATCGATCCCTTCTCGGCTCGATATTGGAGCGTAACTAATAATTCTAAACAGAATTATCTTGGGCAACCCGTAAGTTACAAAATTGCACCGGGAGAAAACGTACTTCCATTCCATCATGACGAAGCTGTAATAATGAAGAGAGCAGCATTTATGACTGGACATATGTGGGTGACCGCCTTTGATGAGAAGGAAATGTTTGCTGCGGGAGATTATCCTAACCAGCATCCCGGAAACGATGGTCTTCCAAGTTGGATGAAAAAAAATCGTGCCCTAACAGACACGGATGTCGTTGTTTGGTATACATTTGGGCACAATCACATACCGAGACTAGAGGATTGGCCCGTTATGCCTGTAGCCTACACAGGTTTTTCTATCCGACCATCTGGTTTCTTCGACAGAAATCCTGCCCTTGACGTACCCCCATCCGTAATTAACTGCTGCGGTGAGTCGGTATGTGCATGTTCCCACTGAACATCCAACTATAATCAACAAACAAATAAAAACGTTAGATGTCCCGGTTTTCTTAATTAAGGAGGATTATCCAATGGACAAAGCCTTGGAAGGTGTAAAAATACTCGACATGAGCCGAGTTCAGGCCGGTCCTTCATGTGCTCAACTACTCGGATTTCTAGGAGCGGATGTTATAAAGCTTGAAGACACGGTCGGTGGGGATAACACCCGCATTGATATGGCTCACATAGAAGGTGAAGACAGCGTCTATTACACGATATTTAATGGCAACAAGAAGGCCATGACGTTAGATCTGAAATCTGAAAAAGGAGTCTCCATTATGAGTGAGTTAGTCCAGTGGGCTGACATTCTCCTGGAGAATTTTTCAGCAGGGGTCATGGAACGTCTTGGGCTCGGATATTCTCAACTAAAAGAAATTAATCCAGGTCTTATATATGCCAGTATCAAAGGTTACGGTGATACCGGCCCATATAGCAGCTATAAATCCTTTGAAACAGCCGCCCAAGCGATGGGTGGTGCGATGGCTGCCACGGGAGTACACGGAGGTCCTCCGATGCCTACGGCCGCTGGGATTGGTGATTCCGGCACTGGTCTTCATATGGCAATAGGTATATTGGCTGCTTTAAGGCAGAAGGATAAGGACGGCGAGGGTCAACACGTGGAAGTAGCGATGCAAGACGGAGTTGTAAACCTTATGAGGATAAGACTGATTAGAAGTCTTAGTACGGGTGAACCAAATGAGAGAGGAGTTATATTAGGAAAGTCTAATTTACCGCCCACATTTGCTTGTAGCCCTGGAGGATACGATGATTATGTGATGATCCATCTAAGGGGGCAACTGTGGGAAACTGTCCTAGCAGTAATGGGTCGGGAGGATCTAATCGGGGACGAGCGTTATGGAGACGAGGCAGCAAGAAATGAGAGACCAGATGAAGTTATAAAAATCGTAACCGACTGGACATCCAAAAGAACAAAATATGAGGTTTTTCATGCGTTAGCTAGCGCTGGAGTCTGGTGCGGCGCAGTATTAAGTCCAGAGGAAATTCTCACTAATGAACACTTGATTACTAGAGATATGGTGGTGGATGTTAATGATAAGGACAGAGGCGACTACAAAATGATTGGATGCCCTATAAAACTTAGTCGATCTCCTGTAAAAGTTGAGAGGGCTCCCCTCTATTCTGAGCACACAGACGAAATACTTAAGGAAGTGGTGGGTATAGACCCCAATGAAATTCCTTCTTTAAGGGAACAAGGAATAATTGTTTAATCATGAATTAACAAGGGCGAAACTCTGCAGTATTTTGGTGACGACATATCCGTAGCAAAAAGCCGGCCATTTAAAAGAGCTTTTCGATGACATAACTTTGAGGTGTATATGAGATTTTTCTCATGATTCCGAGAAGAAGAATCAAGCGGGTCAAATAGATGCTTTCTTTTGTACTTGGCGTTGTCATATTTTTAGGACTCTCCTTATATACCTTAGTGAAAGTTAGAAAAGGAATCTCTAGAAACCTATTAATCTATGCTTTCATCGGGATTTTCTTAAGCCTTGCGTGGACCTACTACTCTTGGCATGCGAGGGAGTGCGAGACTGGTATATCTTGCGAAGACTGGGAGGAGGACGTCCGACAACATTCATACTCTAAACGTTTCCCAATCAAGTATTCTGTGTTCACAGATTCAGGTTGGGATGAATTGCAATAATCTAAGCTTTTTCCGGTCTTGGATTATTGTCCAAACTCTCAATAATCCTATTAATCTGCCAAGCCTCATAAAAGGCCCCTTTAGCTATTCTGATTTATTAGAATGAATATCTTTTTTGGCAAGAAGAGTTGATCAAATAAGCCAATAATTTGGAAAACTATTACAATAGTTAATTTGAGAGATTTAGGAGCAGATTCTAAGTTGGGTTCTCAGGGCACTCCACAGCTCCAAATATTTTTGAATTCTCCCATTTTGAAAATGTTATTGCGCCTCGCGTTACCCAATATGGTTGCGATAATAACCATGACTGCAATAATTATCGCCGACGCCTCGTATATAGGCCGACTTGGTACTGTCGAACTGGCTAGTCTTGCTCTCGTATTTCCCTTTCAGTCATTAATGCAGATGATGGCAGCAGGGGCGATAGGTGGTGGTATAACCTCCTCAGTTTCAAGAGCATTGGGTCGTAATAGGCAAACGGAGGCCGAGGAGGCTGCTTGGCATGGTTTCCTCATCGTCATTATGATGTCTGTCCTTTATACCATCATTCTTGGAATATTCTGTGGGCCAGTCCTTTCGCTCTTTGACGCCTCAAATGAGGTCGTTGATGGTGCCATAATTTATTCCAGGATACTCTTTGGCGCGGCTGCGGTTGGATGGGTGTTTTTCTTCCTTTGTTCAATTTTGAGAGCAATAGGAGAAATTTTATTGCTTTCTCGCATAATTATCGTGAGCAGTTTAGTCCAGATAATACTCTCGGGGGCATTGACGCTTGGTTTGGGGCCTCTTCCCTCTTTGGGTATCGCGGGGCCGGCCTTAGCAATGGTTTTCTGCCATGGGATCACTACTATCTACATGTTGATCCTTATTCTGAAGGGGTCATTTGAATTTAGGTTAAGGCCGTATCCATTCAAGCTACTTACCCTGTACGACATTATGAAGGTAGGTGGAATAGGGCTCATAAACAGCAGTGCAATCGCCTTAACTGTTATTGTAGTGACACGTATTATCGGTAGTTACGGTACCTCTGCCTTGGCCGGATATGGATTGGGCAGCCGTTTAGAGATTATGGTAATTCCTATAGCCTTCGGGATTGGGGGGGTATTAACTCCAGCCGTCGGCGCCAATTTCGGTGCGAACCAATTTGGAAGGGCACGCAATATCGCCTGGACTGGATGTGGTTTATCAGCTATTTTCACCGGGCTTATAGGAATCGTTTTCGCTACTGTCCCTAACTTGTGGTTAGACCAATTCACATCCGACCCGGCAGCATATGAATATGGGGCCCTGTACCTGGGTATTGTCGCGCCTCTATATGGACTATTTGGGGGTGGCATGGCCCTTTATTTTGCAAGCCAGGGTACGGGCCATATGGTGATACCTGTAAGCCTTAGTCTTCTTAGATTAATAGTTGTGGGCACTGTCGGGTTTTTATCGATTCAGCTCTCATGGGGTCTTTCAACCGTATTTGGATCTGTGGCTATTGGACTCGGAATCATAGGCATAGGTATGGGTCTAAACATGTTTTCACCAACTTGGCGTCCTAAGGCCACTGCTTCACTTGATTCAATAGGTTTTCGAGCTCAATAAATGTTTGGATTAACAGGAAATACATTGAAAGTGTCTTATTCCCAACTCTGAACAAAAGTCGGTATTGCCCATATTTAAGGTGAGTTTGGGAAGTATTGGGAAGTGAGTTCTCGAATCAGAGCACGGGAAAGATTAGATGCTCCTTTATGAAGTGACCAAACACTATAGGGGTCATACTTCTAAACTATCGATGAATCTCCTGATATGGACACCGATGTCATGTGGAGATATTTCCTGAATGAAATGGCCTCCTTTAACAGTCACTTCCGTTTGATTCGGCCATAAACGGGCTTTATCACGTTGTCGTCCTACTAGTATGGACCCTGGATCAGCATTGATAAAAAGCTTAGGAAATTGGGTTTGGCTCATAAACCGAGCGTAATTTTCAGTAATATTGACAACGTCAGCCGGTTCTCCAGCAATAGGGATCTGGCGAGGCCACGTCAATGTAGGCCTCCTATGTTCACCTTCTTGAAGATACGGTTTTCTATATACAGCCATTTCAGGGTCACTTAAGTTCCCATCCGTCGCCAATATTCTTTCTACAAACACATTTTTCTGCAGGATCAGTTCTTCTCCTGCCTCGGACCTGAAAGCTTGGAATATATTCCTTGCAACTTCTGGCCAGTCTTCCCAAGTCTCAAGTGGTCCAACAATTGCCTCCATATAGACAATAGCCTTAACTCGGCTTTCGTTGAGGCTAGCCCAGTGGAAACCTAAAGCTGAGCCCCAGTCGTGAACGACGAATGTCAAACGATCCAATTCAAGATGGTCAATAAGGGCAAAAAGGTAATCATAATGTTCTTGAAACGTGTAACTATCAGGCCCTGATGTTTGTAATTTATCCGAATCCCCCATTCCAATCAGGTCGGGCGCGATAATCCTTCCTTGGTCTTCAACATAAGGAATGATATTTCTCCACAAATATGATGACGTAGGATTGCCGTGCAGAAAAATGATGGGATCACCTGAACCTTCATCCACGTAAGCAATTCGCCTTCCTCGGATGTCAAGAAATTTCTTGGTGTAGGGAAATGCAGACGAAATATCTCTTGTCATTTTCAGAACTCCCCAGTATTTCAGTAAAAGGGGTGGTTAAGAAAAAATCATTTCCTTGTAGCCACCTTTGGCCACACTATCACATAATAGACGGTAAGACTGAACACTACCTCCATAGCGAAAACCAACGACTCTCTTATCTTTGCCGGGGACGTTGGTATTTATACCGGTCATCCAAGAATCTATCTTGTTGGCCAATGCCGACCCACTTTTTGCCCGAACGTGCTCAGACCAAGTTTGTACAGCAGATATTGAGGGTTCTACCCGTCTTAAATCTCTGGATTTCATATGTTCCAGTAAAGAAGTTACCCACTCAACACTATATTCAATGTTTCGAGGGTGATTCCCACCTAATCCCTGGGGACCATTGATCATAAGAAGATTGGGGTAATTTGGTACCTGTACTGACAAAAATGTTTCCAGGTGCGAACTCCATTCTTCTTTGAGTGCTCGTCCTGAAGCACCTCTTATATCGATGCGATCAAAGCTCCCAGTAATGGCATTGAACCCCGTGGCATATACGATGGTGTCTACGTTGTACTCCCCTTCACTTGTGATGACACCTTTCGGGGAAATCCCTCGGATCGGACTCCGATTCAGATCAATTAGGTCTACATTAGGCCGATTATAGGTCTCATAATATTTCGTCTCCAAGGGAACCCTTCTTGTTCCAAAACCATGATCCTTAGGAATTAATAGTTCGGCAATCTCAGGGTCATGGATACGTTGGCGTATCTTGTTGGCCATAAAGTCAGATAACTCCTTATTGGCCATAGGGTCCGATAGGACGTCCCTGAAATTTCCCTGCCATATACTCATTCCGCGGCTTGCATATAGATCTTCCCAAAATGAGACGCGTTCCGCAGCAGTTACTTCAAAAGTTCCTCTCGGGTCCAATGTCCATATGAATCCTCCATGACTCTCCGAGCATATGGCGAACATATCTTTGTAATTCGCCTTAATTTCATTCATCTCATCAACATCTATATCGGAGTTGTTCAGAGGGGCACACCAATTTGGTCGTCGTTGAAACACTGTAAGATTTCGGACTTGGGCAGCGATTTCTTGGATTGTTTGGACCCCACTTGCCCCAGTGCCAATCACGGCCACATTCTTTCCTTCAAATGTTACTGGCGTCTTAGGCCAAAGACCTGTGTGGAAGGATTCTCCAGAAAAGGAATTTATCCCTTCGATATTTGGAAATGTAGGTTCGGAAAGAATCCCAAGTGCAGTAATAAGTATCCTCGTACTGACGGTACTACCATCAGCCAATATGACCTGCCAACACGTCTCCTCTTCCATATATTGGGCCTTAGTAACTTCGCATGAGAACCTTATGTCTTTAAATAGGTTAAATTTGTCTGCGACATATTCTAGATATCGAAGAATTTCGGGCTGTGACGCGAAGTGCTCGGACCAATTCCATTCCTCGAGGAGTTCCTCAGAAAATGAATACGCATAAGAATAGCTTTCAGAATCGAAACGCGCCCCAGGATAACGGTTCCAATACCATGTACCGCCAACTCCTGTTCCACGCTCTAAGATACAGGCGCGAAATCCTGCCTCTCGTAGACAGTAAAGTTGGTATAGGCCAGAAATACCTGCGCCAATAACAACCACATCATAATCAAGATTGCTATCTATAAAACTTTCACTTGTCCTTGTGGACATTAAACTCACCCAAATTCTAAGTTATGCCTTCTCTACAGGTTAACCCAATAGAGGACGTGGCTCTGAGTAAACAACAATGGTAAAAAATAAAAACTGGCCAATGTAACTTAGCGGAAATATGTCCGGCAACAAAGTCGATTAAAGACTTTTAGGTTCCACGACCCTCAGATTTCCCACTTTCCCTTATTCATACCGCAAGGCTTCCGCTGGGTACGTTTTACTGGCCTCGTTTGCGGGTATTACACTGGCTAAAATTGATGCAACAATCGTAACAATTATTAATACACCTACATCTGCTATTGGTACAACGAACTTCGCACCTTCAAGCTCTTTTGAGATTTCAAGAAATATTAGCCACGATTGTAATATCCCTAAGAATATACCTACGACAATCCCGAGAAGAGTAATAAAGGACGACTCGATGAGAAATTGAGCACGTATCATTCCTGCTCTAAACCCGATAGCTCTTAAGACCCCAATTGATTGCCTTCGTTCTACGACGGCACGAACGGATAAAACCCCTATTGCAGCGACTCCAACAACCAGTCCTAAGCCACTGAAGCCCTGGAAGAGCTTGTTAAAAGCGTCACCAGTAGCATTTTCTTCTTCCAAACGTTCTAGGAGATTCTCTGCATTCATAGAGTGTGCCAAAAAGGTTCTTTCCAACTTCTGAGAATAACCTGCAACAAGGTCTCTGTCTCGGAGCGTGAAGTAGAATGTGTCGAATGGAACAGCTTCATTTACTATCTGGGGAACTAAGTCTCTCGACGAATAAAATGTTGCTGCGTCGGCACCCCATCCCGTACCTGAGGCGAGTCGCTCCACAATACCTATAACGATTAATTTATGGGGTTCAACGGCAGCCTTTCTCTCTCTCATTTCAATCGGAAAGGCCTGCATTTCAATCAGGTCACCTGGCTCGATATAAGAAGTTTTAAAACTTCTATCCGGAGGACCGAAAGGATCTCCCGACGGAATAACTGAGGCATTTGCCACAACCAAATTCGGATTCTCTTTTAGCTTTCTCCATATAGCCTGTTCCGTGGAGCCATATTCTGAGTCAAAATGGGCCATTTTCCATTTAGTAGTTTCAAAAAACTCCCCCTCTAATGAAACGAGTTTGGAGCTTTTGAAGGTATTGTTTTCACCTTGAAACTCCCGAACTTCGATAGGAACATTCGAGGCGCCAGCCACTACAGAAAAGTCAGACATTACCAAGGAATCCCTTATATCTCCGAAAATGGGGAGATCGCGGCTAATCGATGCCTTTATATCGTATCCCCCTGTAACTCTTTCTGGCTCTTCAGAAGTTATATCCCCTATGCCGTTTAGCACTGAAAATATCATCAAGGTAAATATTATCAAGGCGAACATCGCAACCGTCAGTCCAGTCCTAAATTTGGATGCCATTGGATAACTGATGGCGGTTTTTGTGACTGCACGAAGCCCAGAAAACCTAGATAGTGTTAAATTAAGAATGGCTATAAGAATTCGAGTATTAGACATAAGAAGCCAAACAGCAGCAGCAGTGGATATGGCGCCTCCAACTGGCCAGAACCACGGACCTGGTTCCGACAATTCCCCGGTCCAAGTCTCAAAGAAGTCAAATGGTAAGGAGTTGGCCAAGAGAACCAGCCCCCCCTCGAAAGTGCCTCCAATTTGGTTGACGGATTCTGAGTCGTAAAGAAACTTTGAGGCGATGAACCTAACAAATAAACCCAAGGATAGGACAAATCCAGTTAGGCCAATGAAGAAACTAGCCCCGGTCTCCGAAATTATCCCTGATACCAAAAGGGCTAAGGATAGTAATCCCAAAATTATGTAGAAATGTCTTCCTGACAAAGTTACCAGTGAAGCCAAAATACTAATCGGCCAGGAAATAGGGAAAACCAACAACAAAACAAGGTTCCTCAATCTATTTCCATCTCCAGTGACAAGAAGCTTCAATTGCCTTACGGGAAAGATAATTGTCCAAAGGAATGCGTACAATTTTTCCTTGGCAGGCTGTGGGGGCTTCTTTACAAATTCATCTCTTAGTCCCCTAATTGCCACAACTATGTTGAGATTACTTGCTCTGTACGCGGAAAAGACCACGGTAACAAAGGTTAGAATTAATCCGCTAGAAAAAGCTATCAACAGGGACACGCCTGAGTAATAAGGCTTAATTGAGAAGTCGTCTGTGTCAATCAAATCCTGAAGGATCAACACTAGTCCAAAACTGAGAGCGATCCCAGCAGCTGTACCGACAATCGCAGCCATAAAGGCATAAACAGTGCCCTCGTAGGTGAAAAGTTGAACAAGATCCCTTCGTTTCAAGCCAACAGCTCTAGCCATTCCTAACTCTGTTGACCTAGCTGCTGCAAGCAAGACAAAAACCAAGAATATTAAGAGCATTCCGACCATGATTGAGAATGAGCCGAATATCGAAAATATCGTTGTCACTCCTCCAGCAACAGTCTCCGCTAGTTCTAGACCGTTTTTCTTGGATTCATCTACCCTTAGAATGGTTAACGAAGAGGATGCGGAAGCGACCTTCATGGCTTCGTTTTTATATTCAGCCTTTTCTAAAATACCGGTCACAACCAGCTGAGTCTGGTAATCACTAATTTCCTTAACGAACTCTTCGTCAAATATATTTGACGTCAAAGTAGAAGATAATTGTGTAAGATTTTCTGACATATCTTTGTCTTCGTCCCGAAGCTCGTCAGATTCACTCAATAAAACATCGGGAATGCCGTCACCTTTGAGCACATTAAATATTTCCTGAGCAACAGCTTTATCTGTCAACTCTGTTCTCAAAAAATCGGAAACTTCACCGGAATAATCTAAACTGTCCTCCCCTATACCCTTATTAGAAACCAAGATGTTTGTAATCTCGCCTTCTTTTCCAAGTAAAGTTTGTAAAGTACTCAAATCGAACAAAATATATGGATTAATCCCACCGCCGGCTAAGCCACCACTCGTTAAAACGTCAAGTACTGTGAATTCAGAACTTCCTGAACGTGTGTAAACCGTGACAGGCCCGCCTCTTGTAACCTTCAAGAGCTCACTCAGTTTGGAATTGATATATATTTCGTTCGAATTAAGGGTCTCAATGAATACAGGTTTTCCCTGAACATTTTCGAGGGTATCGAAGGCGTTAGAATAAGCACTGTCTACACCCCTTACCTTGACATTATTTTCAGCCAATCCATTTGCCTCATTAGAGGCAGGAAGGGAAATATCTATTATTGGCAATAGAGATCTGACGCTGGTCTTTCCATCGGCTAGTTGAGCAATCCTAGTAAAATGTGAATAGTTGAAGTACTCCTCTCCCAGGTATTCTTTACCCGGGCCTTTTATCGTTTGGTCGGTAGGACCGAGCGCATCCAAAGTAACGGACCTTATCGAATACCTAACGGTATCTCCTATGCCTAACGAAGTCGCGATAATTGCCGAGCTCAACATTAGGCCGATAACAATCAAGATACTTTGGCCTTTCCTTCTAGGAATATTTCTAGTCCCCATTTTTACGAGGATAAATCTTCTAGCAGCAGCGATCCCGATCACCAAAAAAATGAACAATAGGAGGGCCGCCATTGTGATAGCCAATCCAGTTGCTGGAAGTCCAAAAACTTTTTCCATTGTTAGACTACTTCACCATCTTTCATTTGAATTATTCGGTCCGTCCTCCCACCCACATAGTCAGAATGTGTCACTATCACAAATGTCTGATTGTTGCGTTTATTCAAATCTGTCAATAGATCCATAATCAGTCGTTCATTTTCACTATCCAAGTTCCCGGTGGGCTCATCGGCCCAAACAATCGCGGGATCATTAACCAAGGCTCTCGCTAAAGTAACCCTTTGTCTTTGGCCTCCCGATAGTTCACCGGGCAGGTGTTGCTGCCAATCCTCTAATTCAACCTCGGCCAATTTGTCTAGAGCTTTAACTCTTGCCTCCTTACCAGAAAAACCTGAAACAAGTAATGGTAATTCAACATTTTCGACGGCCGTGAGAACGGGCAAAAGATTGTATGTCTGGAAAACAAATCCCATCCTCTTTGCCCTTAACTCGCTTAGTTGGTCATCATTAAGGTCGGTAAGAGTTTCACCCTGAATTGAAATGTTTCCGCTGTCAAATGAATCCAGACCTGATAAACAATTAAGCAAGGTCGTCTTCCCACACCCACTTGGTCCCATAATGCCAACTATCTCGCCCTCCTCTATTGAAATATCTACTCCGTTCAAAGCGTGGACTCTCTGGTCCCTAGAACCATAGAACTTGTGCAGACCTTCCGTTTCAATGACTATTTCAGACATATTCCTTCCTATCCGATTCCTGTATATGTACTATAGTACATGATCATGTATCTTATAACAAGTCTGGTTTGTTCCTACCCTATTAATTGTCTCCTAACGGTGCTCGAATAGAAAGATGCAATTCTTTACTTAATATAAGTTTTCATAAGCGGCCCTACAGGAAAATCCCCGGGGACCAACAGAGACGACTTTAAAGATCTGATCTGCTAATGAGTGAATGTCTAAGTGGAATCCCAAGCAAAAGTCGGGGTCCTATCCAGATGGTGTTAAGGGTAAGAGATCTGGGTTTCATGTAAATCAGAGATTGGAACAAGGGGCCAGTGAAATGGGTATTGCTTACAGCAAGTGGAAAAGGTTTGTAGCCGAAATCCTCTTGCCATCCAGGGAGCGATTAAGCAAGGGTCTATTAAGAATTTACTGTTCCAGTCAGTACTAGTGAG
>VFFS01000032.1 GCA_009392815.1 SAR202 cluster bacterium | reverse complement strand
CATGTTGTGGGAGTGGCAGTAGACAGCCAAGACAGAATCTTCGCCTACAACCGAAGTGATCACCCAATGATAGTTCTAAATAAGGACGGAGAAATCCTGGACACATGGGGAGAGGATGTTTTCAAAAGAGCCCATCACGTCGAGGTGGGTCCTGATGACTCAATCTGGACTACAGATAACACTGACCACACTGTCAGGAAATGGACAACAGACGGTAAAGAATTGATGGTTATCGGGACACCTGATAAACCCGCCCCAGCTCAAAGTGGAGAACCATTCAACCAACCTACTGATGTCGCATTTGGTCTGGATGGTTCAATATATATAGCAGACGGATATGGCAATTCCCGCATTCACCACTTCACACCGCAAGGAAAGTTAATAAGATCTTGGGGGGAAAGAGGCACAGCACCTGGTCAATTTATGATCCCACATGGTGTGGCAGTTGACCCAACGGGATTAGTTTATGTCTGCGACAGAGAAAATAGCCGTATTCAAATATTTACCCCCGACGGACAGTACGTCACTCACTGGAAAGGTGTACACCGCCCAAACCAGATAGTCCCAGGAAAAGATGGAAGTATGTACGTAACCGAACTAGGGTATAAAACAGGGATGGCAGCAGGCAGTGGGGAACCAAACGTCGCTACCCACAATTCTGGACTAAAGATAATGACCAAAACCGGACAATGGCTCGGTGGATGGGGCGCCAGTACACACACACACGGCGACCTAATTGCCGCTCACGCAGTCGGAATTGACTCTGAAAACAGTCTCTATGTTGGTGAAACTCTTGAAGGGGCAAGACTTCAAAAATTCGTTCGTATTTAGTAAGCCACTTCTGATCAAAACATGTAGTTTGTAGGACCTGTTAAATACTAGGTCCTACAAACTAACGGAACCTCCGGCAGGTTTAGGTGGTCGTGCTAGAGCAAAGCACAGACAAGACAAGATGAGAAAACCCAAAATTATTTGAAAAGCAAGATCATAGACCCCTGTCCTATCGTATACATATCCAGCCAATAGCGGCCCTACGATCCCAGGTATTATGACCCCCTGCCTTATGAATCCACTTATCGATCCGAAATTTTTTAGACCAAACATTTCTGTGACGGCTAAAGGGCCCAAAGTTCCAACACCTCCCATTCCTAAACCAAACACTGCAAGTGAAATAAATACTGGAATGAAACCTGAACCCGATAGGAATAGAAATGATCCTATTCCTGAAACCTGAATCGCAATAACCAAGGTGTAAGCCCATCTTGCAGTTGTAATTTCGCTTAGCCTTCCGAACACAATTTTGGAGGTTACCCCAAAAAAGGCCAACACAGACAGTGAAGCCCCTATCTGAGAAGCCCCAAAACCTACATCTACAAGATGGGCAGCTAACTGGGTTACCAAGGTAGTCCTCACAAACTGTTGGAGAGTCATACCTGAACCTATCAACCAGAAGGCGCGAGTCCGTAATGCTTCACTAACAGATAATCCAGTAGTAGCTTTTCCAATCGCTTGTAAGGTTGTACCAGATGGAGTCCATCGCTTTCCAATTTCTTTTTGCACGTCATCTGGTTTGTCCTTTACAAACAAATAAGTAAGAACGGACAGAGCTACCAACATAACACCCGTTGCAAAAAATGCGATTCTCCATCCTCCAAAAGAGATAATTATTGTGAGAATAGGTATTGAAACCAATCCTCCAAAGTTATTACCTGCTGTCACGAATCCCATCATTCGTCCCCTAATTGACGGAAACCACAATCCAACCAATCGCCCCGCGGGAAGCATGGCAGCACCTGGTCCTCCCAGAAAAATAAGAACGGAGAAGATATAGAACTGCCATAGGTCAGTCATAATTGATCTCAAAAAAAATCCCATGGCAATCACTAACAAAGAAATTGCCATTACATATCGTGATCCAAACAGATCGATGATTCTCCCTACCAGCGGGGAGCAAAGGTGAACGACTATACCCAGTATTAGAGCAAAATTTATTTGTGTCCTAGACCAATCAAATTCCTTCTCCAAAGGAACTATGAACAAACCAAATCCAAAGTGTGCAAAGCCAATGGATCCACCTACAGCAAGAAAAGAAACGACAGCAATTATCCAACCATGATAAATGCCACTGGTACTCTTTACGGAAAGTTCATCACAATCAACAGATTTTTCTTCGCTCAAGACATATTTCTTTCATAAAACAATGATGAATTATCAAACAGCCTTAGACTTTCAAGGATTTGATAAAGAACGTGATTTGTCAGCATAACCTATTTTCTAGTCAGCATCTCTTCCGGTAGGTAAGGGTGAACCTGGAATGTTCAATTGAACCCGTCCCAAAGTATTCCAGGTGGTGAAAAACAGAGTTTTCAAATCATCTCCACCGAAGGCAACATTCGTTGTAGTCGATTCGCCGTGCGAAATGGTGCCAACATGGTCTCCTTCAGAATTAATAACCCAAATGCCTCCCGAACCACCACAATACAAGTTCCCCTCACTATCAACTTTCATGCCATCAGGCACTCCCGGTTCATCCCCTTTTAAATCGCAGAATAAACGATCTGAAGCTAGTGCCAGAGTTCCATTAGGTAGTACGTCAAAAGCTCTAATATGTTGTCTGCGAGTATCATTTATATACAAAATGCTTTCATCAGGCGAAAAAGCTAGTCCGTTGGGGGTGACGAAGTCACGGACCAGAAGAGTTATAGTTCCCAGGTCCGGGGAAACCATATAGACTCCCGAGTATTCCATATCCAATTCCGGAGCCGGGGCACCTGGATCTGTGAAGTAAAGGCAACCGTCTGATTTCACCACAATATCGTTAGGTCTGTTAAGCCTAGTACCTCTAAAACTCCCGGCAACAACGGTAATTTCTCCATCTTTGTCTTGCCTTGTCACCCGCCGAGGGCCGTGTTCACAAGCCAGAATCCTTCCTTTGAGGTCGAGAGTCAGGCCATTCGCATATCCAGTAGGTTCTTGAAATATTGTTACCCCATCACTATTAGTCCATCTCATCCTGCGATTGTTATGTATGTCACTGAATAACAAATAAGAACCATCTTTTATCCACACAGGCCCCTCCGCCGGGCCTATAGACCCACCGTAACCGCGACCCAATTCTTCAATCTCCTGATTGACGTCAGCTATTCTTGAAAACTCTGCCGACAATGGAATAATTTTCATCGTTTCCTTCTCCTCATTTGCTAACTTGGCATATTCTGGAGAATATATGCAAGAATTCTTGCCGTTTGCCTGTTGCTAGTTATTGTAACTGTTGAAAAATTTGATAGTTACTACAGATAAAAATCTTACAAATGAGTCCGAAACAAGCATTTTTATTTTCGACATTGGAGAAGGGAAGGGGAACTTGATATGAAATACGACACTATTATCGTGGGAGCGGGTTCTGCAGGCTCTGTGCTTGCTTCGAGACTGACTGAGGACCCCACCAGATCAGTATTGCTCGTGGAAGCGGGCCCTGACTACCCAAACAGTAGGCACCTCCCTGACCAAATCAAATACGGTGTAAGAGCCTGGTACGAATCTTTTGATCCGTACGCCCATACTTGGGGATACGAAGCTAGCGCCCGCCCAGATAGAAAAGAGACTTTTCTTTTACCTAGAGGAAAAGTCACGGGGGGGTCGAGCGCCATAAACGGCCAAGTATGGTTCAGAGGTATCCCAGAAGATTTCGATGAATGGGAATCACTTGGCAATAGAGGGTGGGGGTACACCGATGTACTAGAACACTTTCGCAAATCTGAGACGGATCTTGATTTCGCAGGTGATGACTTCCACGGTTCTGAAGGCCCCATCCCTGTTAAAAGGTACAAAGAAGAGGAGTTACTCCCCAGTCCGAAAGCCTTCATAGAAGCATGTTTGGCCGCAGGATATCCTCAGACAGAAGACATGAACCATCCCGATTCAACAGGAGTGGGTTTCTACCCATTTAATCGAATAGATGGAGTTCGAATGAGCACAGCTCTTACATACCTTGAAAGAGCTAGAAATCGCCTAAATTTCACCCTCAGATCAGACGTATTTGTCCATAGCATCTTAATGGACGGAACAAGAGCTGTTGGAATTGAGGCATCTTCTGGTGGTGAATTGTTCCGAGTATTGTCAGACCAAGTTATCTTGAGTGGTGGTGCTATCAATTCTCCTCAACTGCTTATGTTAAGCGGCATCGGGCCATCAAATCATCTTTCTGAAAAAAGCATAGAAACAAAAGTAGATCTACCGGGAGTAGGACAGAATTTAAGAGATCATGCCGCAGTCTTTATGCAATATGAAACCAGTGCACAGCATCCAGAAATGATACCAGCCCTGCAGGTAGGCATGAGATACACAACTCCTGGATCCAAATACAGAAACGACATGCAAATGAGACCTATTCAGTTGAGGTCAGAACATATACCGAGGGACTATGAAATAACTGAAGGTAAAATACCAACCGGTTTTAGCATCGCCCTACAAAAAGCCCTGTCAAAAGGAGACGTCAAACTAACATCTTCTGACCCTTTACAACAACCTATTCTAAATTACTGTTACTTAACCCATCCATACGATCTTGAACGAATGCGAGGATCGGTTAGATTATGTTCTGAGATTTCTGCTAGACCTGAATATGAACCAGCAATGATGACAAGGATGTCGCCCTCAAATGAAATTTTGGAAAATGATGAAAAACTTGACGATTGGCTAAAGGACAATGTAATAACCCAACATCATTCTTCTGGAACCTGCAAAATGGGACCCCAGACAGACAGCATGGCCGTAGTAGATCCTAAATGCAATGTACACGGCACTGAAAACCTCATGGTAGTTGATGCATCTGTAATGCCGGATGTCGTTAGGTCGAACACCAACGCCACTACAATCATGATAGCTGAAAAGATATCATCTGAATTGACGTGAAGTTCAAAGCACGGATTCAAATAGAAATATTCCTTCCGCGATGTTCGCCTAAGTTCTTAGTTAATGCATGAATAAGTGCCGCCAATGAAATACGTTTATATCCTCCTCCAAGCGGTCAGCCGGAACAAATAGAGATAATCAGTGGTCCAATCTAGTGCTACCATCTAACCAAAACCAAAAGCCCACCAGTTGTAATAGAAAGGGAGGTTGAAAGTGGTTCTAACCGACGAAGGGGAACAATTGCGGCGAAAATCCTTAGAATTTCTATGGATGCAAAACCGGGACTGGGTATCTATGGCTGAAGAAGGTGATCCCCTTATCATTGAAGGTGGAAAAGGTCTAAGGGTCACAGATTCACAAGGAAATTCCTGGATCGACGTTAATGGAGGTTATAACTCTGTCAACGTCGGATATGGAAGAACAGAAATTGCCTCTGCAGCCTATGATCAAATGGTGCGGATGCCCTATTTCCCTCAAGGTACAACCACAGTACCAGCTATACAACTGGGAAAGAAACTAGCAGAAATCACACCCGGCGACTTATCACGTTCTTTTCCAGTAAGTGGAGGATCCGAGGCAAATGAAACAGCCCTAAAGATCGCTAGGGCATATCACCGACGAAGAAACGACGACAAACGTTACAAAGTAGTCAGTCGAAAAGGTTCATATCATGGAACGACCGGAGGGGTTCTATGGCTCGGTAGCAACCCTGCTGCCCCACGTGGTGACTTCGAACCAGAATATCCCGGCATGCTATACGGGCCTCAGCCCAACTCCTACAGGTGCGAACTCGGAGGTACTACACCTTCAGAATGCGCCTACAGGTGTGCTAAATCTATAGAGGAACTAATCCTTAACAATGATCCCGATACTGTTGCTGCTCTAATCGCAGAACCTATTGCCACACCGTTAGGTTCTCCAGTACCTGGTGAAGAATATTGGCCAATGCTGAGGGACATATGTGATCGCTACGGGATTGTGTTGATTGCGGACGAAGTTATCTGTGGTTTCGGTCGAACCGGAAAAATGTTTGCCAGCGAACACTGGGGAGTTGTACCGGACATTATGACTGTAGCCAAGGGAATTATTAGCAGTTATCTTCCCCTGGCCGCCACTGTGGTGTCAGAGAGAATTGCAAGCCAGTTCGCAGGTGAAGAGAATTATTTGAGACATGTTTTCACTTCTAGTGGACATCCCGTGTCTGCGGCTGCAGCCCTAAAGAACATAGAAATTATCGAAAAAGAAAATTTAGTCGACAATGCTGCAACAGTTGGTGAGTATTTTAAGAACCAACTTATGGGGTTAAAGGAAAACCACAAAATAATTGGGGATGTACGGGGACTCGGATTACTTCTTTCCGTGGAATTAGTTAGTGACCGACGGACAAAAATCGGATTCCCCAAAGAATTAAGAGTTGCAGAACGTCTTAACCAGAAATTTCGCGAGAACGGATTGATTTTCAGGGTAGGCAGCGAGATTTTGAACATAGGGCCACCCCTGTGCATAACAACGTCGGAAGTTGACGAAATCGTATCTGTTCTCGACAAAAGTTTAGGTGAATTATCGACGGAGGTTGACATCAAGTGAATATTACAATCCCAAGAATTAGTGACAACAGATTTAGGTGCACCCCATGGTAGAAGTACCAAAACTAGCAAAAGATATCAGCGAATTAAGATACTCAGCCCTAAACCACTTATGGATGCATAACAGAGACTGGGTTAAAACGGGTGAAGATGGTGGACCAGACATAGTGGTAGATGGGAATGGCATAGAAGTAACTGATATTGAAGGGAAGACTTGGGTAGATGTTAACGGTGGTTACAGTTCTGTGAACTCAGGATACGGGAGGACTGAAATAGCCAACGCCGCCAGAGCTCAGATGGAGCAAATGCAGTATTTTCCGCAAGGAACGACCACTGCTCCTCTCATCAAACTCGCTGAGAAGATTGCATCACTGTCACCTGGAGATCTTCAACGGTCATGGCCCGTGAGCGGAGGATCTGAGGCAAACGAAACTGCCTTGAAAATAGCAAAGTCTTACCACAAGCGCCTTGGTGATAATGGAAGATACAAAATAATTAGTAGAAGGGGTTCCTATCACGGCGCAACCGGTGGTGTAATGTGGCTAGGAGGTGGTGGTTCGTCCAGATCAGACTATGAGCCTGCTGTACCGGGAATGATCTACGCTCCTCAGCCTAACCAATATAGATGCGAATTCAACGGTCGAACAGACGAGGAATGTGCAATTCGATGTGCTGAGGCAGTTGAGAACTTAATACTTTTTCATGGACCTGACACCGTGGCAGCATTTATCGCAGAGCCAGTTTCTGCTTCATCACTTGCAGCCGTCCCGGGGGATCCTTACTGGCCTATGGTTAGAGATATATGCGACAAGTACGGTATTTTATTGATTGCTGACGAAGTAATCACCGGTTTTGGTCGAACTGGAAAAATGTTTGCTCTTGAACATTGGGAAATTGTGCCAGACATAATGACGGTCGCAAAAGGAATTACCAGCAGTTATTTACCCCTGGCAGCGACGGTAAGCACGAGCCGAATTTCCGATGTTTTCGCGGGTGAACAAAATCTATTCCGCCAGGCTCTGACTTTTGGTGGCCATCCCGTTTGCGCCGCTTCAGCACTAGCTAACATTGAAATAATTGAATCGGAAAACCTGGTCAACAACTCAGCCCGTACAGGCCTTTATTTACTGAACAAACTGAAGGAACTCCAAGAGAATCATCCTATAGTAGGCGACGTTAGAGGATTGGGACTTCTACTAGGACTAGAACTTGTTAAAAACAGAGACACAAAAGAAAGCTTTACCCCTAAGTCAGGTATGTCCAAGATACTAAATAAAGAGTTCCGGGCCAACGGACTGATACTGTTTGCAACTGACAAGGGGGTTTCCCTCAGTCCACCCCTTTGCATAAAAAGAAGTGAAGTAGATTTTATTATTGATGGAATACACAAATCTCTTAGTACAGTGGAAAAAGAACTTTCCATACTGTGAATAATCCAAATCAAACATGCACAGGCTGAATCCATGCTTTAAAGCCATTAGAATCTGAGATTGTTGCTCTCACATAGCTTTTTTCGCCCTGGAAAATATATTTAGGATTATTTCCGAAACATTTGTCTAAAATCTTCCCGCCTTCTCCCACAAATGTAGTTTCATATTCAACAAAAGGAACCTTCTCAATTTCTATTGCGATTCCCTTTTGGTCAGTGTTAATTCTATTTAAAACCACCCCTGTTGAAGAATAAAAATCTCCACTTCTTATTGAATCTATGATCCGATCTGGCGTTAGGTCACTGGCTCTAACATTCAGCCATCCTCTCCCAGGATTTGAGTGGTTGGGAGTAAAATCATGATAGTTGTGAGCATCATCCGTTGCTGCGGCAAATATTTTTTGCCCACTAGTTAAAACTGCATCCCAAATTTGCTCGGCAGAAAGTTTGTTGCCAGTACCAAATGTATTCGTCTTTGGGTGTCCATTAAAGACTTCCAGCATATTAGCCCCAGTTGAAGAAATGATAATTTCTGGAGTCAATGCCCACTTATAATTTGGATGATTAATGGAAACTAACCCACCCGCATCCAAAATCCGATCAATGTTAGTTTGCAAACTTTCAAGTACTGTTTTGCAATCAGCTGGTTCAACTAGCTGATTAATTCCAATTCCATTGATATGTATTGGTATTGAGTCACCCCCAATGGAACTCGTCACTTCTTCACCTGGAATCAAAATCAAGTCACGGTTGTCTTTTGCTTGATAATCAAACAGGGTCAGGTGGTTGTGATCACTTAAAACTAAGAAATCATATCCATGACTTTGATACCAATCTACTGCTGTTTTAGGATCAGCGTCACCATCAGACATAGTTGTGTGGCAATGGATATTCCCCTTAAACCAACTAAGCTCAGACATAATATTTACCTCCTATATCAAACATATCTAATTATCTCCAAGCACTCATATCCGGCAAGAACCTTCCCATATAGATTAAACTTCATAATTGTGGAAAACCAATCAAGATCTCTAACGAATAAAAGTTCCGGCGGCAATGGTAGCGTATCAGCATGGAACCCGTTTAACCCATCACATGGTTGGTGGGCTGTTGCGGTTTGTTTTGCCATATCAACTACATTGGTCGGATTTAGCACCTATACATTCGCATTATTTGGGGACGAGATGGCGTATGAATTTGGTTGGACACGCACTCAGATAAATGCTTCCTTATCCTTTTTGGCTGTAGGCCAAATACTAGGCCCGTTAATAGGTAGAATCATTGATCTCCGAGGTCCGAGAATTATAGTCGCGGTATGCGTAGGGCTTACAGCTTCAAGTTACCTGGTAAGACCGATGATGACAGAATTGTGGCATTGGTACGCTCTCAGCTTTATCCAATATGCTGGTTTCTCTGCAACGATGACTCCCGTAGGAAGAATCGTGGGTTTGTGGTTCCCAAAAGCCCGAGGCAGAGTTATGGGAGTGGCTATGATGGGAAACAATTTCGGTGGAGTCGTCTTACCCGGTATTGTTGGAGCGGTAATTGCATATGGAGGATGGCAAACTGGCTATTATCTCCAAGGATTACTAACTTCATTTATTGCGATTACAGTTCTAGTGGCACTTAGAGAACCCAGAATAGAGCCCTCCCCCCAAGACAAAAATAATAAAGAAATTCCAGACACCAGATCTAATATAGAAAAATTGCCTGGAATGGAAATGTCCCAGGCTTTAAGATCCCGAAATCTTTACTTGCTTCTATATATCCTTTTAGTGGGCGCTACACCATTCGCATCCCTAGTGCCACAACTGATATCTCATTACGTTAATGAAGGCATAAGCTCAACAACCGCAGCAACGGCTATGAGTATTTTAGCTTTAGGGGGTATGGGAGGTAAGGTAGTTTTTGGGATTCTTGGTGAACGAATAACTGCAAGAAACGCAATGATGGTGTCCTTTTTGGGACTGAGTGTCGCTCTCTTACTTGCAGCAAATCCTTCTATACCGGGAATTATCTGGTTCTGCTCTCCTCTGTGGGGCCTATGCATGGGGGCCTTTGGCACCTTAACAAACATGATTGTGCAAGATTACTTCGGATTGAAAAGTTTCGGCAGTATTATGGGAGTAGCCGGCTATGGTACAGCTATATCGTTTGGTATAGGACCTATACTGGCTGGATTATCATTCGATCATCTGGACAGCTACAGACCCATGTTTTACGGAACCATTGCGGTCATGGCGATTGGGATATTCGCTTTGAAAGCAATGGGCACTCCGGAAAATAATTATATGTCTGAGCAATGACCAAATACATTAATTTTTTGTGATTAATCAACTTTCACAACAACTGAACCAGGAGAGCATCTCATGGCAGTAACCAGCGCTGAGATAACTAGTAGAACACCTTTTGAGAATGGAAATAGCTGGGGTAAGGTTGGTGCATATGAGCGAATCGATGGGATGATTAATTTCGAGGTTGAACCTGACAACCCTTCAAATTCGGCCATTATAGACCTTCAACATTCCCCCGTTAACGATTCAGGGAGAGTAACTTTCACTTCCGATTTTGTTCTTTTACAACCCAGCGAGACAAAACCGAAACGACTTCTAGTAGATGTGGTGAACAGGGGAAGGAAAAGAGCCATACCCGACTTTAATATGGTGTCGCCTGCTCTTTCTCCATCTTATGAAATAGCTCCCGGGGATGGATTTCTATTCCAAAACGGGTACGCGGTAATCTCTTTGGGATGGCAGTACGATGTATACAGAAGCTCCTCTCTGATGGGGATGGACCCTCCCTCAGTAAAAGTTAACGGAAACCTTACTGAGGGCACAAACCTAGTTGAGATAAGGCCAAATCAGACACAAAAATGTTACCTACTTGCCAACAGAATCCATAAGCCATATCCCGCCGCATCCACTGACAATTCAAATGCACGAATTCTCGTTAAAGAATGGGAGGACGGCCCGGAAATTGAAATACCTCCATCAGAATGGTCTTTCGCAAAAGAAACCGAAAATGGACCTGTTCCAGACGTTGAACATATTTATATGGATGCAGGGTTCCAACCGGGGAAAATTTACCATGTGATATATCAAGCAACCTGCCCTGTCGTATCTGGAGCAACACTAATGTCAGTGAGAGATGTCGGCTCTTGGATCAAATATGGCGGACCTCATTGCCCAGTTAAATCAACTGTCAAACATGCCTATGCATATGGGATATCCCAGACGGGTCGTCTTCTAAGACATTACCTCTATACGGGCATGAATGTTGATGAAAAAGGAAGGCAGGTATATGACGGAATACTTGCCCATGTAGCAGGCGGTAGAAGAGGTGACTTCAATCATCGATTTGCCCAGCCATCACAACAATCTTCACCTGGATTCGGGCATCTATTCCCCTTTACAGACGTCCCATCAACCGATCCTTTTGGCAGGGGCACCAAAGGACTACAGGATAGACAATTAGAGGTTGGGGGCGTGCCAAAAGTAGTGTATACAAATACCTCCGCAGAATACTGGCGAGGTGACGCTTCTCTTTCACATACAGACCCAAGTGGATGCAGTGATATCGACTTCCCCGAAAATACAAGAAGCTATTTTTTTTCGGGAACGCAACACGTACCAAATAAACTTCCTCAGAGAAAAACCCCAGGACCCGACGGTTCACTCGGTTTATATGGATTCAATGTTGTGGACTTCCGCCCACTACTCAGAGCAGCTCTTGCAAATTTGGTTTCGTGGGTTGAAAAGGGTACTCTCCCTCCTGAAACAAAGGTACCTCGCCTCGACCAGGGTACGGCGATAACTATGGAAAGAGCCTTTGAAAGATTCGAGCATATTCAACACATTAGGACGCCAGATCCATCCCGTATGTGGAGGATAAGGGAAATAAACATAGGAACACAGGAAATCCACGGCATAACCACTTATCCAGTGGAAGAACTACAGGAATACCCTAAATTCGTATCAGACGTTGATAGTGACGGCAATGAAATAGCTGGAATCAGAATGCCTGATATCTCGGTACCCATTGGAACGCATACCGGATGGAATCTAAGATCACCCGAAACTGGCTCTCCTGAGCAAATAATTTCAATGGTTGGATTTACCGATTACTTTCCACCCGATAAACCGTCCAGTTTATCTACAAAAGATCCAAGAAAATCAATTAGTGAACGATACAATTCCAGATCGGGTTACATAAATGAATGCCGAGATGCAGCCAAAAAACTTGTAGAAGAAAGATACTTGCTCGAGGGTGATATTGAATTGGTTGTGGCCAACTGCGGACTGAGGTATGACGAGGCAATTTCAAAATAAATTAGCCTACCAATTAAACTCCTAATGAGTTTCTCTGCCTGGCATAGGCACAATTTTCGCAAGCGATATTTGAATCCGGAACCATAGATGAATTCATTAGTGAATGCATCTCCAAAATCATTGATTCAATATTAGAATAATCCAACTGATAGGGAATTATTGCTTCTTCAAAATTCATCTTCCCATAAAATCCATCTTCATCTCTATCTGCGTTGCAGACAAAAAAGTATCCCTTGGGATACACGTCAAAACCCATGTTTTGAAGCAGATAAGCGTAAACATTAAGTTGTATTTTGTAAGACTCATGATAAACATCAGAAAGGTAATTCCGTTGGGTTAATTCTCTTCTGTTTGCCTGAGATTTGTAGTCAATTACTATCACCTGCTTAGACTTGGTGTGATACCAAACATCATCCACACCACCGTGCAATATCAAATTAGTGCCCGGGACCTGATATTCAAGTCCATGATGCAGAGAATCTCTCCATTTCTCAATATCCGGATGCTTGAATGGCACTACGTGTTCAAGCCCAAATTTCGAAAATGATCTGTGCGGAATTTGGCGTTCCCTACAAAAATCAAATTCTTTTTTAAGCAGTAAATCTGTCGTTTCATTGAGCGTCCAACCTGGTGTGGAAGGGGATATGAGCCCTTTTACTCTGTCAAGATAAAAACATCTTTTACAAGTTATAAAGTCGTTAAACTTGCTTCTACTTAATCGAAAGTAAGTTGACTGGTCTGATGAATAAATAGAGTTTTTTCTCGTACGAAGCCCTGTTGCGTTTGTTAGTTCTCTTTTTGAGTTCCTTTTTAAACTAATCAACTTATACCCTCTTATGCTTAATACAAATAACGCAACAAATATCTAAATGTGAATAATTGATTTATCAGTCAGCCGGAATAAATTAACTACTAAACCAAAACCACACTGGCAATAGTCTCCAACTCGTCAAAAATCGCCTCTGACGTTAGAGAAGTGACTCTTATCAAAACTCTGTCTACTTCAACATCCTCGAACATATCAACAATATCTTTGTCACTTGGCAAGCTATGGATTGTTATCTGGATGTCATCCGGATTTCTCTCCTCATTTTCACAAAGTTCCGAGAGAGTTACTTTTGCTCTCTTAATATCTTCTGGATTTACACCAATTGGTATCCAACCGTCACCCCATCTAGCAACTCGCTTCAAAACATTACTAGCATTGCCACCAAGAAGAACCGGTGGATGAGGTTTCTGAGACGGTTTAGGGTTGCAAATCAAGGGCGGAAAATCGACATACTTGCCATGAAATTCAGCCACCTCTTTGGTCCAAATCTCTTTCATAGCAGAAACATATTCCTCTGCCTGAGTCCACCTATGATCAAAATCCGCCCCCATTATTTCGGCTTCCTCTCTGAACCAGCCAGTTCCAATTCCATACAAAAATCTCCCACCAGAGTAAAAATCCAAAGTTGCAATGAGTTTTGCAAGGTCCAGAGGATTATGTTCGGTCACCAAGTTCACGGCTGTGCCTAGACCAATCCTTGTAGTAAAAGCAGAAGCTCTCGTCAAGGCGATGAGAGGGTTAACGCCTAAGTACATCTGATGAGGTATCGAACCATCCGGAGTACCTCCATATTTTGAATTATGGTTAACCGGCATCACTGGATGCTCAGGCAACCAAACCGAGTCAAAACCCAACTCTTCTATTTTTTTCGCAATCGCACCGAAATCTCCCATTGACTCGGTGGCGCTCATACTGATCCCTATCTTCATTTATCTCTCCCTCGTTCAAAACTTCAACCAGGGTTTTATTCAGATTGAAGACATTCGATGAGTAACTCAAGAGCTGCTATTGAGAATGCAATCATATTCTCCTGCCTGTCATTACTACCGGTCTCTATAGTACGAGATCGAGAAACTGGCCCTGACACAGCTATACATGAATGCCCTGCATCGTCTCCATATCTATTACCATCTGGCCCTGTTGCGCCGGTTTCCGACAATCCCCAAGTAGAGCCGAGTATCTCACTTATACGCCCTGCATTTAAGGAAGCATATGACTCTGTAGCAGCTCTCATACCTTCCATTTCATCATCAGTTACACCAAGCAATCCCCTTCCAGCATATCTTGTGTAAATGACAGATCCTCCGAGAAAATAGGCCGATGCCCCGGCAATCGCCAGAAGGTGGGCTGATATAAGTCCTCCAGACGAAGATTCAGCAATTCCTACTGTTTCACCTTTATCTCTGAGAATGGTTCCCGCTTTTTCCGCTAAAGACATTATTTCTGGATTCATAAAACACCTACTCCTTAAAACAGATACAACAATTCAACCGGATTGTAATATAGATGACTAGAAAGCACTTAAGGAAAAAATTCATGAACACACGTTGGGCCGCTCTAGTCGCGCTTTTCGCATTATCCCTAGGGCTTATTACCGGGGGAATCATAAAAGGAGCATATGAGCTTGTTTTGGCAGGAGTCGGAATAGGTATATTTCTTTATGTAACACGAAACTATTTCAAATAGCAGATCAGCCTATTGAAAATAAAGCCCAATTTAGTGAGAAGCGCAACTCATAATCTGGCTCTCACATATTGGTCGGGCCAAAGATCATCGACGTCATCTAACTCATCTCTCGCATTTAATGGCCAGTAGGGGTTACGTAAAAGCTCTCTTCCCAGAAGTATCACATCAGCATCCCCATTACGGAGGGTCTGCTCTGCCTGGGCAGCGTCGGTAATGAGTCCCACTGCACCAGTGGGTATATCCACCTCACGCCTTATTCTGGAAGAAAATGGGACCTGGTAACCTGGAAATGGGTCCAGATTTTGATCTGCAGCATTTCCACCCGAGGAACAGTCGATTAAATCCACTCCCTCCTCTTTTAGCCATCCAGATAACTCAACAGAGTCATCGATACCCCATCCTTTATCCATGTACTCAGTTGCCGATATTCTTACCAGAAGAGGCATCCCATCTGGTATGACTGACCTAACAGAAGAGGTTACTTCCAAGGCAAATCGGCACCTGTTTCTTAGTGACCCTCCATATTTGTCCTCACGAGTATTTGAAAGAGGTGACATGAACTCACACGCTAAATAGCCATGCGCCAAGTGAAGTTCAATCACCCTAAATCCTGATTCAACCGCCCGCCTAGCAGACCGGGCAAAATCAGAAACTACATTTTCTATGTCCTCGAGATTGAGTTGCGACGGTGTAACCCAATCTTCTTCAAATGGAATAGGGCTAGGTCCAACAATATCCCAACCGCCATCATTTGACCCTAATACATCTCCTCCATTCCACGGTTGAGTATGTGAAGCTTTTCTACCAGCATGGGCGAGTTGAATTGAGGGTGTTGCACCTTGAGAATCGATAAAATCCACGATAGGCTCAAAAGCTTCAGCTTGATCTTCAGACCATAGTCCTAGGTCCTGTGGAGAAATCCGCCCCTCTGGGGATACGGCAGATGCTTCAGCCATCACAAGTCCGGCTCCACCTACAGCCCTGGTTCCCAGATGGACCATGTGCCAATCAGTTGGAACACCGTTCTGATCGTTTGCAGAATACTGGCACATGGGAGCAACGAAAAGACGATTCCTGATCGTTTCCCCTCTCAATGTTATCGGAGTAAATAAATGACTCATTTTTACGAACTAATTCCTATCACTTGTAAATATATCTGTACGCTTAGTGTGTGAAGTCGTCACCCAACTCTTATTTCTTGAAAATCAACCTTCCCCTCTTTAATTAGGTTCCTAATCTTTCTCTGCCTGGTAGAAAGTTTACTTCCAGCGGACTTAAATTCGATCATAACTATCTTGTCCTCTTCAAATTGAACCCCATCAATAGGACTTCCTAAAAACCTAAATTGTTTGGAGTCATAAGGGTAATCTGAAATAAAAGGCATAAACTGTTCCGTAATCTGACCGTATCTTGTTGACTCACTTCTTCGCAAAGACCCTTCACGAGAAAGTCCACCTAAAGTTCTCTTTAGCACAAGCGTAAGTAAAACAACGATGAATGTCTCGACTATTACAACCCACCACATCAGAGAAACACTCTCTATAAAGTTCACAGCAACCCCCTATCCGGACATTAAAGATCATCTGGAAACTTCCTACATCGGAAAGTCAGTCAACTAAATATGAAAGGAAGCTTTCCAAGCTCTCCCCGAACTCAGTTATTTGCCAGTCTCTGACTTCAGGTTCTGAGAATTCATCTTCCAAATTTTCAGGCTGCCGAGATATTCTTCCAAGGCTGACCGTAGGCCAAAGCAAGCTTGGATCTAGTTCCAATCTCTCCCCATGTGTTTTCCTCCACTGCTTCAAATCTCTCAGATGCTGATTGGCTTGTTCCCGTTGTTTGTTAGAAAGATGAGGACCACGCCTAGCCTGATTTCTGGGTCTTTGTACAGGTTCATCGGACCTGCCCTCTTCGACCGCTAAGTCGATACGTTTTCGAGCATCAGAACGGGCCCAGTGGCCGATGCCCTTGATCTTGGAAAAATCTTGGTCCGGGTCGCGTGCTATATCAACCAAGACCGAATCGGAAACTATTTTAAAGGGAGGTCTGTCTCGTCCGATTGCCTCATCTTCTCGCAAATCATAAAGACGTCTGAGAACAGCAAGAGCCCCGTTACCAAGATCCCTGCTACCTTTAACGTTTAGAAACGCAGTTTGTTCATCCCTTGGTTCAAAACGGACAGACTCAAGTCTCCTACACTCCTCCTCTACCCATTCGATTCTTCCTTTGTCTAACAATCGCTGTGTAAGAACAGATCGTGCTTCCCCGAGATACCTGACATCGTCTGCCGCATAAACCACAGCCTCCCTAGTGAGCGGACGGTTTGTCCAATCACTTCGCTGTAACTTTTTATCTTTAGTGACATCGGCGTCAATATACTCTTTCAGAATAGCGTCCAAACCCAACCTCTTGGACCCAAGGAATGCGGCAGCAATACTTGTATCGAAGACTCCTTCAAACACTATCCCATAATCTCTGTGGAGACTTCTTATATCGTAGTCTCCAGAATGAACAATTTTGGTAATAGATGGTTCAGAAATAACTTTCCCAAGTGGTCCCATATCCTCAATGTCCAAAGGATCAACCAGATACGGAGTATCCCCGATGGAGATCTGTATCAAACAAACTTGCTCCGGATATCGATAAAACCCATTACCCTCAATATCTAAACCAATCCAAGACTCATCTAAGGCTTCTGCCACTAGGGACAAAAGCCTTTCAGGTAGAGAAATAATTTCGGGAATATCGTTAGCGACTATAGGACTCTTTCAATAATTATTAATTTACAGCGGATATGAATATTTTGGATGGGTAGGTCACCGTGGCCAGTATACCTGATAGCGCTAGGTGATGTGTTGTCTTAAAAATACGTCTTAAATATCCAATTTCTCACACAAACTGCAACCCTGGGGGAAGGAAATCCCCCGTACTTGCGATAGAATCGCAGTTCAGAGTAGCATCCTAAAAAAGTAAATCTATCAATACAACTGATAGATAATTTCCGAATAAATCAGCCCTCTATCTGAAAATGTGAAAGGAATAATCATGAAAATCACGGACATAACAGTAAACAGAGTTAAAGCGCCCCAGGGGGAAAATGCAAAAAGCTTCGTTGGTCGCCCAGGGCGGCTCATCCTGCAGATCCACACGGACGAAGGCATATCAGGAATATCGGAGGCTGGAAGAAACCTCAAGGTTACCCGGTCATATCTTGATGAATTAATCAAACCCATACTTATAGGAACAGATCCCAGACGACCTCGAAAAATATGGGAACTTTTAACACTTGGGGACGGACAACAAGCGACAAGATATCCTTCACAAATTGTTGGATCCATAGATGTCGCTCTCTGGGACATCACCGGAAAAGCTGCTGGTATGCCAATTTATCAACTGCTTGGGGGAGCACGGCGAACTGAAATACCTCTTTACTGGAGTAGAGGAAACGGCTGGAGTAAAACCCCTGAACAGATGCTCGAGGAAGTACAAGAAGGGTACGAGAAAGGATTTCGAGCATTTAAAGTCAGAATGGACTGGAGAGATTACCGACAAGACTCAAATCCTGCTAAGGATTTCGCAATATTCAAGAAATGCCGTGAATGGCTCCCAGCGGAATGTCCTTTAGGGTTTGATGCTAACTGCGGATATTCTGTTTCGACTGCCATTGAACAGGGTAAAAAATTCCAAGAGCTAGGTATCGCACATTTTGAAGAACCTCTTCCTCAATATGACTATCCTGGACTGAAACAGGTAGTAGATGCCTTAGACTGCGCAGTCTCAACAGGAGAACAGGAAATATCGGCTTGGCGATTTAGAGACATGATAGATTTAGCTAATCCCGACATACTCCAACCGGATATATTAAATGTTGGGGGGCTTTCCGAAATGGCACGGGTCTACGAGATGGCGGTTGTGCACAATAAGCCAGTTATGCCCCATAGCCCCAGTGTTGGAGCAAATTCTATGGCAAGTCTGCACCTATACTCGACTATTACAAACGCAGTAAGACCCCACGAATTTTCAGAAGAATTTACCGGACCAGCCGAAGAGGTATCAAAGTTATATCAGGAACCTATTTTGCCCGTTAACGGCTCCATATCTATCCCCGATCGTCCGGGACTAGGTCTAGAGATCGATCAAAAAGCATTCCAATCTATGTTGGACGAGTAGAGACAAGTAATATAAACCTCCCTGAAGAAAGGTAATTTTAGATGAAATATGACACTATTATCATTGGCGCAGGCTCTGCCGGCTCAATTTTGGCAACTAGACTGACTGAGGATCCATCTCATTCTGTTTTATTACTTGAGGCTGGCCCAGACTACCCTGACATGGAGAGTCTTCCAGAAGAAGTTAAATATGGCTACGCAACAGGTACGGAAATTTCGACCAGCGATCATAACTGGCAATTCACTGCACGAGGAACAGACGATGCGGAAATAGTGGTGCCGAGAGGAAAAGTCACAGGAGGATCCAGTGCCATTAACGGACAAATATTCCTCAGGGGCATACCGGACGACTACGACAGATGGGCTGATATGGGGAACACTGACTGGGGTTATCAACAGTTAGTCCCTTATTTCAATAAGATTGAAACTGACACAACTTACCAGAACGACCCAGGTGACTTCCACGGATCTGATGGACCAATAATATGCCACAGATTCCCAAGAGAGGATTGGCTTCCCGCATCCAATGCTTTTGAAGCGGCATGCCTCGATGCAGGATTTCCATATTGTGAGGACGCAAATGCTCCTGGTTCTACGGGAGTAGGTCCTTTGCCGCTCAATAATCCAAACGGAATACGTTGGTCAACAGCAATCGGATATCTAAGCATGTCCCGACATAGGCTTAATCTTACAATCCGAGGTGATATCCACGTAAAACGTATTTTGTTTGACACCAGTGAAGATCGGCCAAGAGCCTACGGGATAGAAGCCGTATCTGGAAACGAAACCTTTTTCGTTGAAGCCAATGAAATTATCCTGAGTGCAGGAGCAGTTGCATCTCCTCAAATACTAATGCTTTCCGGTATAGGACCTAAAGGTAACCTTGCTGACCAGGGCATAGAATCTGTTGTTGACCTGCCCGGTGTTGGCAAAAACCTTGCCGATCATCCCATGCTCTATGTCACATGGAAAACTAAACCTGAGGTTGATCTAGATGCGTTAGGGCCTCGAATTCAACTGACACTTAGATACACAGCAGAAGGATCTGACCTAGAAAATGACATGATCGTCTATATGATGGCAGTAGCAAGCGACCGGCCTGAACGGGGTGGCCTGCGTGCAAATCCAGTCGGAATCCAGATGAATCTTTGCATCAATCTGGCTAAAGGCAAGGGAGAGGTGAAACTGAAATCTGCTGACTACAGAGAACAACCTTATCTTGACTACAATTATCTTACAGAAGAAGAAGATAGAAGACGTTTCCGAGACGGTATTAAAATGCTCGTTGACTTAGAAAATCACCCTGACATGGCAGCGATAATCGATGAGCGACTCTGTCCTCTGGATTCAGACCTTGACTCAGATGAGTCCATGAATGCGTGGATGTCCAAAGATGTGACAACAGGTCATCACATTTCTTGCACAAATAAGATGGGACCTGAAGAGGACAACATGGCAGTAGTCGACCAATCAGGAAGAATCCATGGAGCCGACGGCATCAGGGTCGTTGATGCATCCATTATGCCGGAATGTGTGAGGGCAAATATTAATGTCACAGTTATGACAATGGCGGAGCGGATCGCAGATATGATCGCGGTGGGACGATAAACAGATAATACAGTCACAGTCCCATTTTGTATCACTTTAATACTGTAGAAAATATTTAGGAGAATACTTTGAACGAACGTTTTGAGTCAGGTCTTAAAACCCGAAAAGAAGTCCTTGGGAGTGACTATGTCGAGAACTCAATTCAGAACGCCACTGATTTTGACAGACCATTTCAGGAATTTATTACTACATCAGCCTGGGATGGCGTCTGGAATAGGGGACCACTGGACAGAAAAACCAAGAGTCTCATCACTCTGTCGGTCCTCGTGGCATTAAGAGCTGAAGACGAAATAGCTCTACACCTGCGCGGAGCAATTAATAATGGCCTCACTCCCGACGAAATTATGGCAATGTTAATTCACGCATCCGTATATGCAGGAGTACCATCCTCGCTTACAGCAGTGCGAATAGCTAAAAAAGTCTTTTCTGAGCTTGGAGTTATTTAGAAAATATAACTAGATCTATAAGAAAACTAGCCAGTTATCGCATCTACCTGTGAACTACTATATCCAAGTACATCTGACAGTATTTCCCCGCCATGCTGTCCCAGTAGTGGCGCTGACTTGATATCTACTGGAGAATTTGAAAGTTTGATAGGACATCCCAAGGTATCAAAAGTCCCATGATCCGGATGATCAACGGGAGAAACCATCTCTCTCTCAATCAAATGAGGATCACTGAATATGTCTTCAGCATCCATCACAGCACTGCAAGGAATTCCGGCTGCACCCAACACAGACATTACCTCTCCTTTTGAGCGTTTCGTAGTCCAATCAGCTATGACTTCATTAATACTGTCTACATTTTCCATTGGATTCTCAAACATAGGAGCTCCAATAAGATCGTCTCGTCCAATTACCCTCATAAGACCGTCCCAGATATTACGCCTGGCAGAAAGTGCGGTTATATATACATAATCGTTAGCACCTCCTGGTTCACAGGGAAAAATTCCGGACCCAGCCCTTCCCGTTTGAGATCCTCTCCTTTTTTGTACACTACCACTTTCAGCATAGTTACTAAGAGCTGTTCGAGTAAGACTAAGTACAGCATCTTGCATCGATACCTCTACAATCTGGCCTTTCCCCGTACTTTGACGCTGGATAATAGCAGCCAAAATTCCAATAACCGCATGAAGACCGGTCCCACTATCTCCAATATTTGGCCCAGGTTTTAGCGGTGGGCCATCAGGTTCACCCGTTACTGCCATTGCACCACCTGCCGCCTGAGCTACTGGATCAAAACTTTTATATTGACTGTACGGACCATAAGTTCCAAATCCTTTGATACGCGCAAGAATAACAGCAGGATTTAGATTAACCAGTTCAGGATAGTCATAGCCAAGCTTTTCCAAAACCCCAGCGGCGTAATTTTCCGCTACGACATCAGACTCTTTCACAAGGTCCTCAAAAGCCTTTCTATGCAAGTCATTCTTTAGGTCTAACGCTATACTTCTTTTATTAGAATTGAAGTATAAGAAATATGATGAATCTCTATCGAAATTCGTCGTTGCTACAGATCTGCCTGGATCCCCACGACCTGGCTGCTCGACCTTGATTACGTCAGCTCCCAGCCATCCAAGCAACTGTGTACATGATGTACCTGCCTCATATTGAGTCAAATCAAGGATTCTTATCCCCTGCAATGCTTTTTCCATTTCCAATTCCTCCTTAGGAATACCTTAGATCAACCTCATATGAGCTATCATATGAATATATCCGATATTTACGGTTTGCAGAAGCTAAACTGTGCAGTTTATGCACTTTGAGGGGGATCTATTAATGTCTGACATTAAAGTTTACGGAACAACATGGTGTGGGGATTGCACGAGAGCAAAACAGTTCATGGATGAAAACGGTGTTTCCTACAATTGGACTGACGTCGATGAAGAAACCCAGTATCAGGATTACATCAAGGGGTTAAACAACGGGCAGATGAGAGTACCGACGATTATATTCCCGGATGGTTCAATACTAGTCGAGCCCAGTAATAAAGAGTTAGCTGAAAAAATCCCTGTATGAGATAGTCTCCGATCACTAAGTAACAGGATCTGTGCCAATTATTCCTGTCGCAAAAAGCCTCTTAATAGAGTCTTCAGACCATCCCACTCTGTCTCTCAACACCTCGTTTGTGTGCTGACCCAAGGTTGGAGCCGGCATACGAATAGAAGCGGGGGTAGCACTAAAATCCCATGGCGGAGCAACATGATGGAAAGGCCCCGTGTCAGGATGATCTATTTCAACAAACATACCCAGCTTATGTAAATCATTTGAGGTAGCGACCTGCAGAAGGTTGCTCACCGTCTCACATGGAATTCCAGCCGATCGCAAAGTATCAGTAAATTGTCTAGAATCCCACCGGGCTACAACTTTTGAAATGGACTCATCTAATACAAAACGATATCTTTGTCTTGAATCCAAGTTTAAAAAACGAGTGTCCGTCAGTTCATCTGGATTTCCTAGAACGTTTTGGAACTCTTTCCACGCCGTCTCATCTTCTACTGTCAGGGCAACCCATATCCCATCCAAAGATAAATAACACCCCTGGGGAGCAACGTTCCTATTGAAGTTCTCCTGTCTCCCTGGAATATTTCCTGTTAGAGAATAGTCCATAATGTACTCCGCTATAAGAGAGAGTGTGGCTTCCTGCTGGGAAACCTCCACACATTGTCCAACTCCTGTTTTCTGTTGCAATCTAAGCGCAGTCACTGCAGCCCCTGCGGCTAGAATTCCACTGTAGGCATCCGTATGCATTATTCCCGAATTGAGCGGTGGTCCACCTTCATAACCCATCAAATAAGACATCCCAGAGGCTG
>VFFS01000031.1 GCA_009392815.1 SAR202 cluster bacterium | reverse complement strand
TTTGTTTACTCGCTGCATGTAATATTTATTGCCGCCGCCATGGACGTGGCCGAAGGTAAAGCGCAGTCAACGGTTGTCTCATTAATTTACGGTGCCAGCTTCCTAGGATCTTTTTCACCTTACATCGCGGCACTAATTGTTGACGGATTCGGGCTGCAGTCTGCGTTTGTATACAGCGGCGTTATGGTTTTGATCGCCACTGCGTTGCTGGCAACTCTTAAGCTTCCAGAAACAAACCGGACCTTGCCTTCTCACTAGCCATTCAATCGTGTTGTAGAGAAATCAAATTATATTTTGATCAAATATGGTTTTGTTTGGCGTTCGGTAGTGACCTTGGGACCGTTCTCATAGTAAAAAATGTCTACCTCAGACCTGACTCCGAATTCCCCTGGTAGATAAATACCTGGTTCTATGGTCACTGCGATTCTGGGTAGTAAATGGCGTGTGTCATTGGTCTCCCATCCATCAAGATTGACAGCATTGCTATGAACTTCTCGTCCAAGGCTATGTCCTAGCCTGTGGCTAAAAAAATCTCCGTAATTTCTGTCATTAATGTACCTGCGAGCCTCATTATCTAGCTCCCACCCTTCTAATTCTTTGCCTTCACTATGAGATCTTTCATATAGATCTATGGCCGCATCGCGAGCTCCAATAACAGTGTCGAAAACTTCTTGGTGTTTCAAAGGAACCTCTTTGCCAACATAGGCCGTCCACGTAATGTCACCATACATAGCGTCCTGAGGCGGTGTGGAACCGTATCCGTTTTTCAATTTAGCCCATAAATCTATTAATATCCAGTCACCCGGTTTTATAATTACTGAGGTCTCTTCCGTGGGGTCAAAATGCGGATCGGCACCATGAGCATTAGCTGCCACCACCGGTCCGTCTGGAGAATGTAAGCCTTCTTCCTTAAATCTTGTTCTTATAAATTCGGCCACGTCATATTCAGTGGGTTTCGACTGAATATTTTCTCCTATGAAGTCATAGGCTTCTTTTACTGTTTTTGTGAGTATTTCCGAAGCAATTAGATGTGTTTGCAGCTGTCCGTCGTCCCATCTCTGTGTTGCGTACTGGATCAAATCTGATGAACTAACTACGCTAACTCCTAGGCTGCGGATTAGTTCCAGAGTTCCTGCATCGATTTTTGATGTTCTTGGGAGAGTGCCCATAGGAGAGTATTCCATGGCGACTTGATTGGAAGAAGATAAGATATCTTGTAGCTCCCCTATCATTTGGTCACGGCTAACCCAGAGATTGGTTTCTATGCCGAGATGCTCGAAGCGATTTTGGTCGACATAACTCACTATTAGTCTCGGTTTGGAGTTCGTAGGAATCCATAACCAACATGGTCTTGTTACATTTGGTATTTCACCGACGGTATCCCAGAATATGGGGTTCATTCCTTGATAGTCATATAGTAGCCAACCGTCTATATTGTTGGCTTCCATAAATTCAGTTGCCTGCGATACAACTTTTCCGACACTTTGGTTCATTTACCTAATCCTTGCTACTACTAAAAAATGCTAGTATTTCTTCAGCCGTTGCCTCCGACTGGTCACTTTTTCGGAGGTTTCTTAACTTGTAGGCACCGGTTGATATCTCATCGTCTCCAATGATGACAGCATGACTTGCCCCAACTGATGTGGCATACCTCAGCTGACTCCGAAGTCCTCGTGATGGACCTACCATAGCTGCTCCTCCATGCCTTCTGATTTGAGATGCTAGAGTGGTGGCCTTTCTTAGAGCGTTGTCTCCAATATGTGCGACCATGACTATATCGCGCTCATTTTGCTCCGCTTTGATTTCATTTCTTTTCAAGTTTTCAATGACTCTTTCCAGTCCCATGCCAAAACCGATACCAGGTGTCATTGGGCCGCCTAGTTGCTCTATAAGTCCGTCGTATCTTCCTCCTCCTGTAATGACGCTTGTACGTCCTTCAATAGGAGGAGCAATCTCATAGACGGTGCGTGAGTAATAGTCAAGACCTCTAACTAATCTATTGTCTATTTCGAACGGGATTCCGATGTCACTTATATGGGACTTTAAATCTTCCCAATGTGATTCGCAGTCAGGGCAAAGATGTTCAATACTGCTTGGGGCTCCCTCAATTATTGGTTGGCATGTTTCCACCTTGCAATCAAGCAGGCGCAGGGGATTATTAGCAAGTCTCCGAGAACAATCCTCACAGATATCCTTTTCCCTAAGATGGTAGTACTCATTTAATTGGTCTATATAGCCTGGGCGACACTTCTTATCACCTATGCTATTTAGAGTCAGACTAAGATCGTTCAACCCAAGTTCAGAGAGAAATTGCCACGAAATCTCGATTACTTCAGCATCTACATATGGTTTGACTTCACCAAATACCTCTACTCCGAATTGATGAAATGCCCTGTATCTACCGGACTGTGGTCTTTCATATCTAAAGTTTGGGACGAGATAGTAGAGCCTGACAGGTTGGGGTAGATTATTCATTCCGTTCTCGAGATACGATCTGCAAACTGGTGCAGTACCTTCCGGGCGTAAGGTTAGAGAATCCCCTCCACGATCTTTAAACGTGTAGGTTTCTTTCTCTACTATGTCCGTCGAATCCCCAACACCTTTCACAAAAAGTCCTGTATCTTCAAAAATGGGAGTATCAATACGTAGGTAACCAAAATTTTCTGCAATTCTTTCCGCTGTTGACTCTAGCAACCTCCAATATGGGCGCTCTTCTGGAAGAATATCGGTTGTGCCCCTCGGGGCCTTGAACTGCATTTAGAACTCCTATCTGTATTGTGACGCCAAATGGGATTGTCGTTAAATCAATTTATCATGCTGGTGGAACATAATAACCTAGATGCTAGTATTTCCAACTTCGTTTATTTACTATTTCTGGGCTATAATCTTGTATCTGATTTATGGATGTCTGTAGTTCTTAATTGCTGGTGAGGAGGTCCTGGTAAGACCATATGGTGTATGTCAGAAAGGGGAAAAAACTTAATGACGTTAGCTCTAAAGTAGAGCAGCCACTAAAATCAGAAATAACGGATAGTGTTATTGGTCAATCCAATAGTACTAGACTAGATGTAACGCTTGAACAGCATCTGTTAGATAAAATGGAAATTTATCTGCCGGAAGATAAAATCACTGAGGTTCGCAGGGCCTATTCATTTGCAGAAACTGCCCATGAAGGCCAAAAGCGCCTCTCCGGGGAACCTTTCTTCGAACATCCGAAACAAACGGCTCTATTTCTTGCCGATCTCAAATTAGATGCCAACACACTGTCTGCTGCTTTACTGCATGACGTGCTAGAAGATTGCGATGTCTCATATGATGAGCTGTGTGATGAATTCGGAGACGATGTTGCTCATTTAGTAGACGGAGTTACCAAGCTGACACGGGCTCAGGTGATGGGGGATGAGGATTTTCATATGTCATCCACAGATGACTATGATTCTGAAGTTCAAGATGATGCCATCGATGAAATAGCCCAAGCTGAAACGTTGAGAAAAATGCTCATGACGATGGCAGAAGATGTCAGAGTAGTTCTCATAAAGCTGGCGGACCGGCTACACAATATGAGGACGATTTCTGCTCTTCCTCCCTCTAGACGTGAAGCAATGGCTAGAGAGACATTAGAAATATTTGCTCCTTTGGCTCACAGGCTGGGTATTTGGGAAGTGAAGTGGATGTTGGAGGATATGTCTTTCCAGCAGTTGGAACCAGAGGCATATAAAAGAATATCCAAGAGACTAAACGCAAAAAGAGCCGAGCGAGAGGCATATGTGGAGAGGATGGTCCACATAATAAGGGCTGAGTTGTCTGCAGCTGATGTAGATGGAGATGTCTATGGAAGGCCTAAACATATTTACAGCATCCATAGGAAGGCGGAAAGGTACTCTAATCAAAATAAGGAATCTGGAGAAATATATGATCTCTTTGCTGTGAGAATAATCGTTGAGGACGTAAAAGATTGCTATGCAGCCCTAGGTGTGGTTCATACTAAATGGCGTCCTCTCCCTGGTCAATTTGACGATTATATTGCGAATCCAAAAGATAACCTTTATCAGTCATTACACACAGCGATTTTGTGTGAGGATAATGCGCCAGTAGAGGTCCAGATACGCACTAAGGATATGCATCAAGTTGCAGAGTATGGAGTTGCTGCTCACTGGCTTTATAAGGAGGCAGGAGACCACGATACTCAGTTTGAAGAAAAAATGACCTGGTTACGTCAGTTGCTGGAATGGCAGCGTGATGCTGGCGGTGCAGTGGAATTTATTGAGTCGTTTAAAACAGATATATTTCAGAACCAAGTCTATGCATACACACCGAAAGGTGATGTTATAGAACTACCTACTGGCGCCACCCCTCTTGATTTTGCCTACCGTATACACACAGATGTTGGACATAGTTGTGTGGGAGCTAAAGTTAATGGAAAACTGGTGGCTCTAAATCATCCCATAGAGAATGGTGACACGATACAAGTGATGACTAGTAAAACAGCTCGAGGTCCTAGCTTAGACTGGATCAATGCTAGTCTGGGATATGCAAAAACCTCTTCAGCTAAAGCTAAAATTAGGCAATGGTTTAATCGTCAAGAACGCGCAGGCAATATAGAGCGGGGCAAGGAAGTTTTTCTGAGGCAATTGCAGCGTCTTGATATCGATATTGACGATCGAAAAGCCTCTGTGATGCTTCGATATAACGCAGTAGAGGATATGTTCGCGGCTTTAGGTGATGGAACACTCACGACAGAAAGACTAGTTGGGAGATTAACCACAGGTTCTCCTGTTCCCCGTGTATCAACAAAACAGGGTATGCCTAGGACGGGGCCTGCTTCTGGCATAGAAGTTCTTGGCGTAGGAGATTTACTAACTAGTATTGCTAGGTGCTGCAATCCAATTATGGGGGATGGGATCGTGGGATTTATAACAAGAGGTAGAGGGGTGACCATACATAGGATTAACTGTCCCAATATACTCGCGGAAGACGAATCTGAGCGTATTGTGTCTGTTGATTGGGGAGAGACTAAAACCCTCTATCCGGTGCGGGTACAAATAAAAGGTTGGGACCGAGTTGGATTACTTGGTGATATAACTTCAGTGGTTTCTAATGAGAGAGTAAATATTGCCAATATTGCTTCTGAAGAGTACGATGATATGAGTGTCATTTCGCTGACGGTATACATTAGTGGTACAGACCAGCTCAGCACCCTTTACACCCGTATAGAAGCTGTTAATGGCATTATTAGCGTTTCCAGACTTAGAAGTCTTGAGGCTAATGCAGACACAGAGATACAAATCTCTGAATAAAAATTAATGGTTATAGGAGCTTCCTGTAGTGCCAAGCGCAAAATCAACTAGAGTACAACTTAGGAAAAATCAGCAAAAACAACCTCTACGTACGAAAGCTAAAACGTTTATAACAAAAGCTAGACGTCTTATTGAAGAGGGGGACATTGAAGCGGCTACCGAGGCTTCTAGTGCGGCAGTCGTTGCTTTAGATAAAGCGTCTCAGAGGGGTGCGATTCATTCCAATAATGCGGCACGTAGAAAATCTAGACTTTTGAAAAGCTTGAACGAAGCAAAGTCTGGCCAGGAGTAGATGATAAATGCTCAAGATTAGACTTCGGAGGACAGGTAAAAGGAATCAAGCTAGCTACAGGATAGTTGTAGCAGATTCGAAAAAGCCTCGTGACGGGGCCTTTGTGGATCATCTAGGTCATTACAACCCGAGGTTAGATCCTCCCGAGGTTGTCATTGACGAAGCCAGAGCGAGAGACTGGATTAGTAAAGGTGCCCAGCCTAGTGAGGCTGTGCAGCGTATGCTAGATAACTTGAGTAGTGATGAAACACAAGAACCAGATACTGAATCTGCGGATTCTTAGGTTCCGATGGCACAATTAAAACAGTTAGTAGAATACATAGCGCAGTCCATTGTGACGCATCCTGACGAAGTCCTTGTTACCGAGGAAGAAAATGAACACGGGAGAGTGTTTATTACCTTGCAGGTTCACCCTGAAGACAAGGGTAAAGTCATAGGTCGACAGGGTAGGGTCGCCCAGTCCATAAGGTCCCTTCTAAGGGTCGCCGCTGTTAAAAATGGTGTCCATGCGAATTTGGATATTGACTAACATAGAGTAAGAATAAGTCAGACATCGGTGAAATCCTTTGAGGTCCAACAGAGAGCTCAAGAGTAATACTCCTATTGATCATATAGTTGTTGGTGTTGTACGCGGCTCTAGAGGGTTGCGCGGTGAACTTCGCGTTGAATGTACAACTGAAGTATTCGAAAGATTTGACGTAGGGAATGATCTTTTTCTTAATGGCAAAACCCACACGATTGTATCCTCAAGGTTTGACAGGCGGGGTGTTCTGTTAAGACTTAATGAGATTGAAGATCGGGATCAGGCTGATCTGTGTAGAGGGTTAGAATTATCCATACAGGAAGATGAAGCTGTTATATCCAATGAGGGATATTTTCATCACGAGATAATTGGACTTTCTGTATATGAGGTTGGTGCATATTTAGGTGTTATCTCAGAAATTATAGAGACTGGGGCCAATGACGTTTATGTGGTGAATCTGGCGGAAGAGGATGATATTCTCCTACCAGTTATTGAGGGTGTGATTTTGTCAGTTGATCTGGATCAGAGATCCATGGAAGTAGAGGTTCCAGTCGGTTTAGGACGTAATAAAAAACACGTTACAGATTGATGTTCTCTAGATTCCGCTTGTTAAAAGCATTTTAATTCAAGAAATTTACTGCCTATTTTGAGACTCCTCAGGCGTTGACACTAAATTATCCCAAGCGTATAATTGCTCCTTGTCGCCCCTCGGGGAGGGCTATAATTTTGCCTTTTAGAGACAGTCAAATAAATAGGATTTTCCATGCCTACAGTCAATCAGTTAATAAGAAAAAAGAGACCTAAAAAGCAACGCAAGAATACTGCACCTGCTTTGGATCTTACTTGGAATACTCTGAAGAATACTGGTAGTCGTGGTGCAAGGTCGCCTCATAAGAGAGGGGTTTGCGTTCAAGTTAGGACGCAAACACCTAAGAAACCTAATTCCGCGTTAAGGAAAGTTGCGAGGGTGAGGTTGACAAATGGAATGGAAGTGACAGCTTACATTCCCGGTGAAGGTCATAACTTGCAGGAACACTCGGTGGTATTGATCAGAGGTGGAAGGGTGAGAGATCTGCCCGGAGTGAGATATCACGTAGTAAGAGGTGTTCTGGATACTGCTGGTGTCCAAGATCGTAAGAGAGGGCGTAGTAAGTATGGCGCCCGAGACGAATAAATAGGTTATACAAGACAAAATGGCACGTAGAAGAAGAGCAGAAATACGAAAAATATTGCCGGATCCTAGGCATAACAGTGTTGACCTTGCTAAGTTCATCAATAGCGTTATGCAGAACGGGAAAAAAACTGTAGCCCAGCGAATTGTCTACAGCGCTATGGAGATAGCCGAATCTGAGGGTGGAAGACCAGCCTTCGAGATATTTGAGCAGGCTATTAGAAATGCTACTCCCATGATTGAAGTGAGATCGAGAAGGGTTGGTGGTGCCAACTATCAAGTGCCTACCGAAGTGAGGCCCTCGAGACGTTTGGCTCTTGCGATGAGATGGATTGTCACTGGTGCCCGCCAGAGATCTGGAAGGGGCATGTCGGAAAAGTTATCTGCTGAGCTTCTAGATGCTTCTAGGGGTCAAGGGGCTGCAGTTCGTAGAAAAGAAGAAGTCTTCCGGATGGCAGAAGCTAACAGAGCCTTTGCTCATTATCGCTGGTAGAAATTCATAGAGATCGTCTGGGCTTCATATTTACAGGTGAACTGAAATGCCACGAAATTCTCTCAAACAAACAAGAAATATCGGTTTTATCGCGCATATCGATGCAGGTAAAACCACTGTCTCAGAACGAGTACTTTTTTTTGCTGGGCGTATTCATAAATTAGGGACGACCGATGATGGGAATACGGCTCTCGACTGGATGGACCAGGAGCGAGAACGCGGGATTACTATCACTTCAGCCGCCACGGCCTGTAGTTGGGGCGAATGGGACATCAATATTATTGATACGCCAGGACACGTCGATTTTACCGCTGAAGTTGAACGAAGTCTTAGGGTTCTAGACGGTGGAGTAGTAGTGTTTGATGCAGTTGCAGGGGTACAGCCACAGTCGGAAACTGTATGGCGTCAGGCTGACAAATATAACGTGCCTCGGATATGTTTCATAAATAAGATGGACAAAATTGGTGGTGATTATTACCACGCAATAGAAACGATTGTAGATCGATTGGGTGGTAACCCAGTTGCTATTCAATTGCCTATGGGGGCTGAGGATAATTACCGTGGGGTTATTGACCTCGTCGAAGGCAAGTCATACACCTATCTTGATGATAGCGGAGACTTCGAAGAGGGAGGGGTGCCAGACGAATATCAAGAAGAATTTGATTCTAGGCGCCAAGACATGATTGAGAAGGTGGCGGAAACGGACGACGCCTTGCTTGAGAAATTCTTGATGGAAGAAGAGATTTCAGTAGAAGAGCTGAAAGGCGCCATCCGTCGAGCCACTATCTCTTATAAAATGGTTCCAGTATTAAGCGGAACCGCGTTGAAAAATAAATGCGTTCAGCCACTTCTAGAGGCGGTTGGTGCCTATCTGCCTTCCCCTTTGGACGTTCCCTCTGTTCAAGGCACAGTGCCTGGCAATGATGAAGAGGAACTTGAGCGCAAGGCAAGTTTTGATGAACCCTTTGCCGCCTTAGCCTTCAAGACTGTAACTGACCCCTTTATAGGAAGATTGGTTTATTTCAGGGTCTACTCGGGAAGTGCTAAGTCTGGTTCAAGTGTTCTCAACACCGTTACTGGAGACCGGGAGAGGTTGGGCCGAATAGTTAAGATGCACGCCGACCAGAGGGAGGAAGTGGATGAGGTGTTTGCAGGAGAGATAGCGGCAGCGGTTGGCTTGAAAGACACCTCTACTGGTGAAACATTCTGTGATCTTGAAAACCCCATACTTCTAGAAAAAATCGAGTTTCCAGACCCGGTTGTTTCGGTTGCGATTGAGCCGAAGGCTAGGGCTGACCAAGACAAATTGTCAGATGCCTTGGTTAAATTATCAGACGAAGATCCTACTTTTCGGGTCCAGTATGACGAGGAAACAGGACAGACGGTTATGTCCGGTATGGGTGAGCTGCATTTGGAGATACTAACCGACCGGATGGTAAGAGAGTTTAAGGTTGAAGCTAATGTCGGTCGTCCGAGAGTCGCATTTCGTGAGACTATTCGTAAAAATACCACCGCTGAGGGGAAATTTGTGCGCCAGTCTGGTGGGCATGGTCAGTATGGGCATGTCATTATCGAAATGGAACCTCTCGAGAGGGGTGAGGGAGTCCAGTTTGAAAATATGATTAGAGGGGGGGCAATTCCAACAGAATACATCTCCTCTGTTGAGGATGGAGTAAGGGGAGCGCTTAATAACGGGCCGAAGTCTGGGTTCCCAGTGATTGATCTGTTAGTCAGGTTGATTGATGGAACATATCATGACGTGGACTCGTCTAAAGTGTCTTTTGAAATAGCGGGTTCGATGGCAGCCAGAACGGCCGTCAATCGATGTAATCCTGTCGTACTGGAACCAGTAATGACACTGGAGGTTGTGACTCCAGAGGACTATTTGGGTGAGGTGATAGGTGATCTAGGAAGGCGTCGTGCCTCGGTTGAAAGTATCGATGCACAAAATGATACTCAAATAGTGAAGGCTTCTTTGCCGTTAGCGGAAAGTTTTGGGTACGCAAATGATTTGCGGTCGATCACACAAGGTAGAGCTGGTTACTCCATGGAGTTCGATCGATATTTAGAGGCTCCTGAGTCGGTAGTAGAGGCTCAGTCCGTTTAGTAGTTCCTAAAAGAAAAGTCAACAAGTAAACAATTAATAAAAATACACTTACGGGGAAATTAGTATGGTACAGGCTGCGCAAAAGATTAGGGTTATCCTAAAGGCTTTTGATCACAGGATTTTGGATCAGTCTGCCGGACAGATAGTGGAGACAGCTGAAAGAACCGGAGCCCGCGTCTCGGGTCCTGTTCCGCTGCCGACATCTATAAAGCGTTTTTGCGTGCTACGGGCTCCTCACATAGACAAGGATTCGAGGGAGCACTTTGAGATAAGGACTCATAATCGATTAATCGATATTCATAGTCCAACGTCCAAAACGATTGATTCGTTAACGAATCTTGATATGCCAGCTGGCGTGGACATCTCCCTCAAGCTATAAGTTGACCCTATTTTAAAGATAATAAATTAACAACAGGTTCGAAATTGATATGACATTACATGGAATATTAGGGAAAGTAATTGGGGGAACCCAATTCTTTCATGAGGATGGGACTGCCGATAGCGTTACGGCCATTCAGGCTGGGCCCTGTACTGTCACACAGATAAAGACAGGTGAAACTGACGGATACGAGAGTATTCAGTTGGGATTTGATCCCATCACTAAGGTGAATTCTCCCAGAAGAGGGCATGTAGCTAAATCTGGTGGGCGAAATTTTCGGCACTTCAGAGAAGTTTCGACTGACGATTTATCTGCTGTAGAAATTGGCGAAGAAGTTGGCGTCGGGATATTTGAGGTCGGAGAGAAGGTTAATGTAACTGGGACTTCAAAGGGTAAAGGATTCCAAGGGGGCGTCAAAAGATATAATTTTCGTGGTGGTCCCAAGACGCACGGACAGTCTGACAGGCATCGTGCTCCGGGATCTATTGGTGCGGGATCGACACCTGGCCGTGTGATCAAAGGTATGAGAATGGCAGGCCGGATGGGCGGAGACAAGGTTACAGTTAAACACTTGGAAGTCGTCATGGTGGATCCGGACAGGAATTTGCTCCTTGTAAAGGGGGGTGTTCCTGGTCATAAGGATGGCCTGGTAGTTATTAAAAAGTCTAAATTAAAGAGTTAGTGGCCGTGAAATTAGAAGTTAAAGACATAAAAGGTGGCTCGTCTGGAGAGATTGAGGTACGGGACGATGTTTTTGGAGTTCCTGAGAAGTCAGCTTTGGTCCATCAAGTAGTTGTTGGGCATTTGGCAAATAGAAGGCAGGGAACCGTTAAAACCAAGACTCGTTCTGAAGTTTCTGGTGGGGGTGCTAAGCCGAGGCCACAGAAGCATTCAGGGCGTTCCCGTCAGGGGTCAACAAGATCCCCCATTTGGGTAGGAGGAGGGCGTGCTTTTGGTCCTGGTCCCAGAAATTATCGTAAGCGTACACCTAAGAAGATGAGACGCTTGGCTATATTGTCTGTTCTATCCGACAAAGTTCGTCAAGGTACATTAGTCGTAGTTGACAATTTGGATATACAAGATTCTAAAACCAAGTCCATGAGGTCTGTTCTGGAGGCCCTGGACGCGACGGGGTCTGCGTTGGTTGTAACCAGTGGAAGGAATGATAATGTAGTTCGAGCGTCAGGTAATTTGCAGAAGGTTAAGACCCTTCCTGCGAACGTCATAAACACTCTGGATCTCATTAATAATTCATCGGTTGTTATGACCGTGGATGCGGTTAGAAAAGTGGAGGAAACCTGGGGAGGTGTTTACAAGGGCGAAAGAGTCTCTGATCCATCTGAGGAAATTTCCTCTAGTGCCTCCAGTGAATTAATTGAGGATACTAACGTGGATGTCCCTTCCGAGGATATGGGGAAAGTTGAGCATCCTGTGACGGATCTGTCAGATGAAGAACTTCTTAAATCCTTGGTTGAAGAAATCGACGTGGAAGATTCTGGGTCTGGGGTTAAGTAATGAGCAAACTTCACAAATTCTCGATTCTTCGTAGGCCGGTTGTCACGGAAAAATCTACTCTTTTACAGGAAGAGAATAGATACGTGTTTGAAGTGGCTCCATCAGCCACCAAACTTGAAATAAAAGATGCGGTGGAGACAGCTTTTGGGGTGTCGGTAAAAAAAGTTCGTACTATGAACGTTAGAGGAAAAAAGAAAAGATTTGGTCCGAGGTTTTCGCAACTGAGATCTTGGAAGAAAGCAATCGTTACGGTTTCACCTGGTGACTCCATAACGCTATTCGAGGGTGTTTAATGCCTCTTAAAGTAAGAAAACCGTTAACGCCGGGACAGAGAGGACTTGTTCTTCAAACAACTGACGATATAACGCAAAGGAAACCCAAGAAAAGTCTTGTAAAACCCGTAAAAAAGACAGGAGGAAGAAATTCTTCTGGTCGTATTACTGTTAGACACAGAGGCGGTGGTCATAAGAAACGGTACAGAGTTATCGACTTTAAGAGGGATAACCCAGATATTCCGGGGGTTGTAGAGACCATTGAATACGATCCCAATAGATCATCTCGGATTGCACTAATCAAATTTGAAAATGGCGATTGGAGATATATCCTTGCTCCTAATGACCTAAGGGTTGGCCATAGAGTGATGGCTGGAAAAAATGCTGATATAACTCCTGGGAATGCTCTTCCCCTTGAAAATATACCCTCGGGCACAGTTGTTCACAATGTGGAACTCAAAGTTGGTAGAGGAGGGCAAATAGTCAGGAGTGCGGGAAGCTCTGCCCAGGTTTTGGCTACTGAAGGGAAGTACACCCTTCTGAGACTTCCTTCGGGGGAAATGCGAAATGTTTTAAGTGCTTGCATGGCAACTGTTGGTCAGCTTAGCGCTGTTGATAGTAAAAATGTGAAACTCGGTAAGGCGGGTAGGAAGCGCCATTTAGGTAAGAGGCCCACTGTTCGCGGTGTTGCGATGGCTCCTAACGCTCATCCCCATGGCGGCGGTGAAGGTAGATCCCCTATTGGGATGCCTGGACCTAAGACCCCTTGGGGTAAGCCGGCACTTGGTTACAGAACCAGAAAAAAGAAGAAACCTTCTAGTAAGTTTATTGTTAGAAGGCGTTATCAGAAGTAAGGAGATCGGAGCTTTTCAAAATGTCTAGGTCAATAAAAAAGGGCCCGTACGTACATCCTAAATTAGCTAAAAAAGTCGAGAATGCGGTGCGTTCCAATAGCCGGGAGGTAATTAGAACATGGTCGCGTGCCTCGGTCATTATGCCAGATATGTTGGGTTTAACCGTAGCAGTGCACGACGGTCGTAGACATGTACCTGTGTTTGTCACAGAAAATATGGTTGGCCATAAGTTGGGAGAATTTGCTCCTACTAGGACATTCCGTGGCCACTCTTCCAGGACTGAACGTCTTTCCGGTTAGTATTTAAAATTTTATTAGGAACAATGTAGGAAAATATCGTGGGAATAAGGGCAAAATCTAGTAACACGGGAATATCGGTAAAAAAACTTAAACCGATAGTAAATCTTGTGAGAGGTATGAAAGTTGAAGAGGCTCTTACCACTTTGAGATTTATGCCTTCGCCTGCCGCAGCTAAAGTGGCAAAAACAGTCAAGTCAGCGGCCTCAAATGCTGAAAATGAATTAATGGCCAGAACAGAAGATTTAAAAATTTCAGAAATTTTTGCAAACGAAGCTCCTAGGCTTAAGCGTTTTAGGGCAAGAGCGAGAGGCCGAGTTGGGCGCATCAGTAGAAGAAGTAGCCATATAACGGTTGTCGTAGATGAGGAGGGAATATAACTTGGGCCAAAAAATTCATCCCAACGGATTTAGAGTTGGTATAACGAAGGATTGGAATGCCACTTGGTTTGCTCGTGGTTCGGACTACGCAAGTCTCGTAAACCAAGATATATCCATTCGCAGCAAGATAAGCAACATGTATGAAGATGCCGGAATTACAAAGGTAGATATCCTACGGGATTCAAATGAAGTTGCTGTCACTATTCACACGGCGAGGCCGGGTATAGTGATTGGCAGGGGAGGTACGCGTGTTGACGAGCTCAGGAAGGAGCTTGACTTAATGACCGGTAATCGCCGAACGAGATTGAATGTTAAAGAGGTAAGGCAGCCGGAATTAGATGCTTATTTGGTGGCAAGAAATATAGCTGACCAACTTGAACGCAGGATCGCATTCAGAAGAGCCATTAGGCAATCGCTGACGAGAACCATGCAGGCTGGGGCAGAAGGAATCAAAATAATAGCCTCAGGTAGATTGGCTGGTGCTGATATTGCCAGGCAAGAAAAGGCGCACGAAGGCAGAGTTCCGCTTCATACCTTAAGAGCCGATATTGACTATGGCCTAGCCGAAGCTGCTACAGAGTTTGGAGTGATCGGTGTAAAGGTTTGGATATGCCGGGGTGAGATCATGAATCCGACAATAATTGGGGAATCTGTCGATAGGCCAGAATTACCAGTTTCTGGATCAACGGAGGACGAAGACGTGCCGGCGATAGAGGTTTTGGTGACCGCGGATGAAGAGGTAGCTCAGGAATAGACGGGTTTAGTAAGAGAAAGTCATAAATTCATAGTAATTAAGATAGATGAATTAGGAATAGGACCTGCAATATGCTGCAGCCGAAAAGAGTTAAATACAGGAACCATCACAGAGGAAGAAGGAAAGGCATTGCCAACGCTGGCAGTACCCTTAACTTTGGGGAGTATGGTTTGAAAGCAACGGAAAATGCCTGGATTACATCGAGGCAGATTGAGGCCGCTAGGCGTGCCATGACTCGATATGCTCGAAGAGGCGGCCGCATGTGGATACGAGTGTTTCCTGACAAGAGCGTAACGGCTCGTGCAGCTGAGACTAGGATGGGTAAAGGAAAAGGGGCTCCAGACCATTGGGTGGCTGTGGTAAAACCCGGTCGAGTTCTTTTTGAGATGGCAGGAATACCAGAGGATATAGCCAAACATGCACTAACTCTTGCTGCTTCCAAGATGCCTATGGGCACGCGGGTAGTCTCGAGGCCTGGCATCGGCTCAGTGGTAAGTTAAGTAAGGCGTATTAAGATGGCAGAAATAGATGACATAAGGGCACTAAATGATGAGGATCTGGCTGAAGAGTTGGAATCTACTCAGAAGGATATGATGAATCTTAGATTCCGTGTTGCAACGATGCAATTGACTAACGTTAATGAGATTAGATTAGCCAGGAAGAGGATCGCCAGAATAATGACGGTGATCCGGGAAAGAGAGATTGTAGAGAGTTCCTAATGAGTTACGAAAGAAGAAAAATAAAGATAGGCAAGGTTGTTAGCGACAAAATGGACAAAACGATTGTGGTGTCTGTTGAATGGTTGCAGCCCCATCGCGTTTATAAAAAGAACGTAAGAAAGTGGAGTCGCTTCAAAGTTCATGATGCTAGCAACGAATGTCGACTTGGTGACACCGTTCGCATTATCGAAACAAAACCTGTATCGAAAACCAAGCGTTGGAAGGTGGAGGAAATTTTGCAAAAGGGTGATGTAGCTGACCTTCAGCCGTCTGAAATTAATGTTGATGATTTGGATTCATCTGGACACGAACTAGTTGAGGCTGAGGCCACTGAGGTTAATGACTAGTATTAACGAAACGTTCTTATTTTTTAAGTAGAGAGATACTTCAAGAGTTATGATTCAACAATATACGAGGCTCAAAGTCGCAGATAATTCAGGTGCACGGGTTATAAGTTGTATCGGTGTTCCGGGTGGCTCAGGTAGGAAATATGCCTGGCTTGGCGACGTTATAGTCGCATCCGTCAAGGAGGCTTCACCGTCAGGGACTGTCAAAAAAGGTGAAGTTGTGAAAGCTGTTGTCGTTAGGACGGCGAAAGGGCACAGACGGAAAGATGGGTCCCATATAAAGTTTGATGAAAATGCGGCTGTCATTGTTAATGATGACCGTATGCCAAGAGGGACGCGTGTTTTTGGTCCTGTTGCAAGGGAATTAAGAGATAAAGATTTTATGAGGATCGTATCTTTGGCTCCGGAGGTTCTCTAATGAGGATAAAGAAAAGTGACCTAGTGTTGGTTACAAAAGGGAAAGATAGGGGAAAGCAAGGTACAGTTCAGCAGACTATCGCGTCTAAGAGAAGGGTTGTTGTGGAGGGAGTGGGCATGGTTAAGCGCCATATGAGAGCTCAAGGGATGCGAGCGGCTGAAATCATTGAAAAAGAAATGTCAGTGTCGGTCGATAATGTAATGCTTATATGCACTCATTGCCAGGCTGCGACCAAGGTGGGGGTTAAAACTTTGGGTGATGGTAGCCGGGCGAGAGTGTGTAAGAAATGTCAGGAAGTGATTGAATGACGACCGAAGAGAAAAATCTCACTCATAATGCTCCGCGCATGTTAGAAAAACTTCGAGAGGAAGTAGGCCCTGAACTGGTAAAAGAGTTCGGCTATTCCAGTGTCATGGAGATACCTAGATTAGACAAGATTGTTGTAAATATGGGTCTGGGTGAAGCGCTTCAGAATAACAGAGCGATTGAGAGCGCGACGGAAGATTTAACACTCATAACCGGACAAAGGCCAATAACTACCAAAGCGAAGAAATCTATTGCAGGATTCAAGATCCGTGAGGGAATGCCAATTGGGGCGAAAGTTACTCTTCGTGGAAGAAGGATGTATGAATTTGCCGATAGATTATTGAATGCAGCTCTACCCCGTATAAGAGACTTTCAAGGGATTGCCAGGAATTGTTTCGATGGCAGAGGAAATTGCTCAATAGGAATCAGAGAACACACGATATTTCCCGAGATTGATTACAACAGTATTGACAGAATCAGAGGGTTACAAATCGTACTTGTTACAACTGCTAAAAGTGACCAAGAAGGTATGCGCTTCTTGGAGCTTATGGGTATGCCCTTTGTTAAGGTTGAAGATTGAGGTATAGGTGAATAATTGCCCAAGAAATCAAAGATAGAAAGTTGGAAAAGAGGTCCTAAATTTCCCGTCAGGACCCGTAATAGGTGCAATCGTTGTGGTAGACCACGAGGATATATCCGGTATGTTGGTGTGTGTAGGATTTGCTTTAGACAATTAGCCCATCTGGGACAACTTCCAGGTGTCAAAAAGGCTAGTTGGTAATTAACCATGGACTATTTTAGAGGGATGTAATTATGGCCGTTTCAGATCCTATAGCAGATATGCTCACAAGAATTCGCAACGCGATTATGGTGGGACACCAAGTTGTTAGTGTTCCTTCATCAAAAATGAAGCTTGAGATCGCGAGTATCTTGAGGGAGGAAGGCTTCATAACAGATTTTGAGGTCAGTGATGAGCAGGAAAAAACACCTACGGTCGATATTAAGTTGCACTATTGGCAAAAAAACGATTCAGCTATCACTGGATTAAAAAGAGTCAGCAAGCCTGGACTTAGAGTCTATGTAGGTAAAGACAATATTCCCCATGTGTATGGAGGAAGCGGTATGGCTGTAATGTCCACAAATCAAGGTGTGATTTCAGGTACTCGGGCACGTAGCTTGGGTGTTGGTGGAGAGGTTCTGTTCTACATTTGGTAGAAGGAGAATAAGGTGTTTAGCCATTTAGAAGTATTTGAGGCGAATAAATGTCAAGAATAGGGAACCAACCAATAGCAGTTCCAGACGGTGTAGATATTCAAATTGAGGGTTCAGGGGTTACGATCAAAGGACCTAAAGGGGAACTGTCGGATTCATTTAACAGTGAAATGTCAATTGAGGAGTCAGACGGAGTTATTAAGATTTCGCGGCCAAGTGATGAGTCAGAACATAAAGCATTTCATGGATTAACCCGCAGCCTTATAGCGAACATGGTCACAGGAGTAAGCGAAGGTTTTGAAAAAAACCTGGAACTTGTTGGTGTTGGATATAGAGTTCAGCAGACTGGAAAAGGGGTAACACTAAATGTCATGCTCAGCCACTCCGTTGTAATACAACCTCCAGAAGGGGTGACCTTAGAAGTAGAAGATAACAATAAAATAAAGGTGTCTGGAATTGATAAGCAGGCGGTGGGGCAGATCGCGGCGGAGATAAGAAAAGTCAGACCACCAAACGCTTATACAGGAAAAGGGATTCGATACGCTGGTGAATATGTGCGCATCAAGCCTGGAAAAAGCGCTAGGAGGGCTTAGTTAAATGTCAGCTATCCGTGGTAGAACACAACGTGAGGTAAGACACAAAAGGGTCCGGCGGAAAATTAGCGGGACCTCAGCTCGGCCAAGGTTTTCTGTCTACAGGAGCCTGAATAACATATATGTACAAGTTATTGATGACGAGGCGGGGACCACTATTGCTTCTGCATCAAGTTTGGAAGATGAAATTAGAAGTAAGGTGGATGGATCTGGGAAGAAGAGTGTCTCAGAGGCTGTTGGAGAAGAGGCAGCTAATAGGAGCAAACAAAAGGGAGTTCAGAAGGTGGTATTTGACCGAGGTGGATATAAGTTCCATGGGAGAGTGAAGGCGGTCGCCGATGCTGCAAGAGAAGCTGGATTGGAATTCTAGTCAGTTATCAAAACGTAAAAAATCTTAGTGTTTTAGGTGAAAAATAGATGGTAGAACAGCAAGGAAGAAGAAGGAGCAGAGGGGACGAGGAAGATTCTGGTCTGACCGAACGCACAGTACGTATCAATAGAGTCTCCAAAGTTGTGAAAGGCGGAAGGCATCTTAGCTTCAGTGCAATGGTTGTTGTTGGGGATGGAGAAGGTAAGGTAGGTATTGGCATGGGTAAGGCAGATGCAGTGCCTGATGCGATACGTAAAGGATCAACATTTGCACAGAAGAATATGATTGAGGTTCCTGTAAAAGGAGACACTGTTCCACATGAGGTGACAGTTAAGTATGGTGGAACGATCGTAATGTTGAAGCCTGCGCCTCCTGGGACTGGAGTCATTGCTGGGGACTCTGTTAGAGCGGTTATTGAGCTGGCAGGGATAAAGGATATTGTCACAAAAGTTCGGAGGAGTACTAACCCGACAAATGTGGTTAAGGCAACTATTGAAGGGCTTCGATCTATGAAGGATCCGGACGCAGAGGTTCTACGTAGGCGTGAATTCGCTCAACGCAATCAGTTGGTTGAATCTCAAGATTCTGTGGAAATTTAGTTACTGGGAATTATTGCATGGCAAGAATATCTATCACTTGGAAAAAAAGTACGATTGGCTACTCGCAGAGACAGCGAAGAATCATAGAAAGTCTCGGATTAAGACGCCTGAATCATACTGTGGAACACGACCTTACTCCCTCAATTATTGGGATGGTCAACAAAGTCTCTCACCTTATAGAAGTGAAAGAACTGGAATGATCAACGAAAGCCATAAATTTTCGTCAAGGAAACATTTGCAACATGCCACTTAATCAACATACGTTTAGTCCAAAAAACTCAAGAAAAAAGAAACGCATTGGTAGAGGTGATTCAAGTGGGTCGGGAAGTTTTTCTGGGAGAGGGATGAAAGGTCAGAACTCCCGCTCAGGTGGGGGTGTTCGACCGGGATTTGAAGGAGGACAGATCGCGCTTATAAAGCGACTACCATCTTTGAGAGGCTTCAACAATATTTTCAAAGTTCAATATAGTGTCGTAAATATTGACTCGTTGAATGAGATTTTTCCCAATGGTGGAGAAGTAGATCTCGATATTCTCGTTGAAAAGGGTGCTTTCAAAAACACTAATAGGCCTCTAAAAGTGTTGGGAAGGGGGGAAGCTTCCGCAGCATTTAATGTGAAGTCCCACAAGTGTTCCGCTTCCGCAAAGTCGAAGATAGAGGCGGCTGGCGGCACTGTCCAGGTTATAAGCTAGATGGTTCGACAGAACTCGCCAGCACGAGGTGAGCCGGTCTCGCGACCGCAGTTAATTCAGTCAATGATCGACGCCATGCGCGTTCCTGATCTTCGAGACAAGATACTTTTCACCTTTGCAATGCTTTTAATTTTTCGATTTGTTGCGCATGTTCCTGTGCCGGGTGTGGACACTCAGGCTCTATCTCAGGCGTTTCAGCAGCAAGCTCTCCTTGGGTTTCTGGATCTTTTTAGTGGTGGAGCGCTAGCAAATCTTAGCGTAGCGGCGTTAGGCGTATATCCGTATATAACATCTTCGATCGTGATGCAGATTTTGACACCGGTTATCCCATCTCTTAAAGAGTTATCTCAGGAGGGGGACTACGGCAGGCAGAAGATCAATCAATATACTCATTATCTAACAGTACCTATAGCGTTTCTTCAAGGTTGGGGGCAGCTGACTTTACTTATGTCCTCTGGGGTTTTACCCGGTGTGGAGTTTGGTCTAAATCTTCATACCTTTGCCATGATGGGCTCACTAGTTGCAGGCACTATGTTTTTGGTATGGCTTGGTGAACTCATCACAGAGCGAGGTCTAGGCAATGGTATATCGCTCATTATATTTGGGGGCATCGTTGCCAGTTTCCCACAGATGGTGGGAAGAGGATTTTTGCAAAGCCAAGATGTATCTGGACTTATGTTATTGGCAATTATTGGATTTGCAATCATATTCATAATAGTTTTTTTTAACGAAGCTCAACGACGTATACCGGTACAGTATGGACGTAGTGTTTTTAGAGGTGGGAGGATGGAAAGGCAAAGTGGGTCGAGCTTTCTTCCCATTAGAGTCAATACTGCGGGTATGATCCCATTAATTTTTGCTTTCTCGATCATTATATTACCTGGCACCATCGCTAGTTATTTCCGGAATCCCCTCGATGGAGGATTCGTTAATACTGTTGCGACCTTTTTTACAAACACCTTGGATCCATCAAATCTTCCATATTGGATTGCTGTGTTTATTTTGGTTGTGATGTTCACTTTTTTCTACACTATTGTTATATTTCAGCAGCAGAATTTAGCTGATAATTTGCAGAAAAATGGTGGTTTTATTCCTGGGATAAGACCTGGGCAGCCGACCCAAGATTACTTGAACAGAGTGATCATTAGGATCACATGGGGTGGAGCACTCTTTTTGGGTGGTATAGCGATCATTCCCTATTTCGTCACAGAGTTGACGGGAATACGAGCCTTAACTCTCAGTAGTACTAGCCTTCTTATTATGGTTGGTGTTGCTCTCGATACTATGAGGCAACTCGAGTCTCAACTACTCATGAGAAATTATGAAGGATTTATCGATTAAAGATGGGCCAGTTCCCATGCTTAGGAGATGAAAAGGTTTGAAGATAATACTTATGGGTCCTCCAGGCTCTGGTAAAGGAACTCAAGCGTCCCATATTGCGGAAATGGCGGGAGTTTACAGTGTGTCGTCAGGAGATTTGTTTCGAGATAATCTTTCTCGAAATACGGAACTCGGTCAATTGGCACAGTCTTTCATGGAGAAAGGGGAATATGTGCCGGATGATGTAACCATTGATATGGTCATGAACTGGATAGAAGAGCCCCAGCATTCAGATGGCTTCGTGATCGATGGATTCCCTCGCACATTGGCACAGGCTGAAGCCTTGGATGAGAAGTTGTCGAATACCGGGGGTGTCGACAGAGTAGTTTTTTTTGATGTTCCAGAAGATGATCTTGTTCAGCGTCTCTCAGGAAGGATGATATGTAGTTCGTGTCAGAGGCCGTTCCATAAGATGTTTTCTCCACCACAACGGGAAAATTGTTGTGATTACTGTGGAGAAGCTCTTTATCAAAGGGAAGATGATAAGCCCGATGTTGTTAGGAATAGGCTTCATGTATACATAAGGGAAACTGAACCCGTTATTGACTATTTTGAAAAATCGGGTAATTTGCGACGAATTGATGCTTCTCTAGGCATCAGTGAGGTTAGAGAAGCGCTAAAAGAGGTGTTGAGATGATGAAGGGTTGCGATTCGTTGTATAATGTGGGTTCTGTTTACGAGTATAGCTCTTCTTTTTGAGAGCAGTTTATGAATGAGGTCATGGGAAGCCCTAACGGAATAACTATAAAATCCCCACGTGAGCTAGATCTTATGAGGGAGGCAGGCAGAGTCGTTGCAGAGGCAAAAGCCGCTGTTAAAGAGGCGATTAAACCTGGTGCCACGAGTGCTGAAATGGATGCCTTGGCGGAAGAAGTGATACGTGGTAATGGAGCTATTCCATCCTTCAAAGGATATAAACCCACACCAAGTATGCCTTTTCCTGCCACCATATGTTTTTCCTTTAACGATGAATTGGTTCATGGTATTCCCGGGAATAGAAAGATGCAGGAAGGTGACATAGTCAGCGTGGATTGTGGAGCGATTGTAGAAGGTTTTCACGGGGATAGTGCTTTTACAGTTGGGGTGGGGGAAATAACGGAGGAAGCTCAAAGGCTTTTAGATGTGACAAACCAATCATTATATGAAGGTATAGGAAAAGCCATCGTGGGAGGAAGGCTTACGGATATATCCCATGCGGTTCAGGAATATGCAGAGAACCAAAAGTTCAGCGTTGTACGTGAATATGTAGGTCATGGTATTGGTAGGGCGCTTCATGAAGATCCTCAGGTTCCCAACTATGGAAAACCCGGTAGAGGGCCACTTTTGAAATCAGGGATGGTGCTAGCTATAGAGCCAATGTTAAATGTTGGAACGAGAGAGACCAAGGTTCTCGAAGATGGATGGACAGTAGTAACGTCGGATGGGAAGTTGTGTGCCCATTTTGAGCACACCATTGCCATCACTGAAGAGGGTCCTGAGATCCTTACATGAATAAAAGGTACATCTAGGAGATTTATGCCGAAGGAAGACGAATCAATAGAGGTGGAGGGTACGGTTAAAGAGGCACTTCCGAATGCCTCTTTTAAAGTTGAATTAGCCAACGGCCATGAGGTGCTTGCATATATTTCAGGAAGGCTGAGAGTTAATTACATCCGAGTTTTGCCTGGCGACAGGGTTCTGGTTGATTTGTCACCATATGATCTTACTAGGGGCAGAATAACTTATCGATTTCGATAAGTTAATAATGGATTTCGTGAGGTTTAATTTGTTTGTGTCATTTGGAGAAACGATATGAAGGTGAGTGCTTCGATAAAGGTCAGATGTGCTAAATGTAGGGTAATTCGCCGTAAAGGTAGAGCAATGATTATCTGTGAGAACCCGAAACACAAACAGAGACAGGGTTAAGTAGTCGATAAGGGAGATTCTAAATGGCGATAGTTTCAGGGGTTAATATACCCGATAACAAGAGAGTTGAGACTGCATTAACAAGTGTTTATGGTATTGGTCCATATCAGGCGAAATCTATATTGGAAAAAGCCGGAGTTTTTGATAATCCGAGAGTTAGAGACATGGAAGACTCTGATCTGAATCGTATAAGGGAGATCATAGATAGAGAGAATGTGGTTGAGGGTGACCTAAGACGGGATGTAAATCAAAATATACGCCGACTTATTGATATTGGCAGTTACCGCGGTACTAGACACAGAAGGTCACTCCCTGCGCGAGGCCAGAGGACGAAAACCAATGCTAGGTCTAAGAGAGGTCGAAGGATTGCAGTTGCTCGTAGGAATACAACAGAGTAGGAAAGGTATTAGAGGTAAATAGACTATGGCAAGACGACCAAGGACACGAAGGCGTGATAGAGGACCGGTTCCTATTGGAAAGGCTTATATACAGTCTACGTTCAATAACACCATAGTAACTTTAACCGATCCTACAGGTAATGCTGTAGCTTGGGGCAGTTCTGGAACCTCTGGATTTAGGGGATCTAGGAAGTCAACCGCGTTCGCTGCCCAAAGAGCTGGGGAAGATGCTGCCAAAAAGGCTGCGGATCAGGGAATGAGGCAGGTTGATGTTTATGTAAGAGGACCTGGCGCAGGTAGAGAAGCTGCTATAAGGGCCATACAGAGTGCTGGGATTTCAGTAAGTAGTATCAGAGATGTAACTCCGATCCCGCATAACGGATGTAGACCGCCAAAGCGGAGAAGGGTATAACGGGTAGTTTGGATAGTTTTGTGATGAAAGAGAGAAGTCTTGGAGACATACTTAACGACACTTTTGTTATCTATGGCAAAGGGTTCAAGGGGTTTTTGCTTATAGCGTTTATCGTTTTCGGCCCTGTAAACATGTTAACCCTTGTTAGTCCGAGATCGAGTTTACAGGAATATTTAACTACCGGAAGTATTTCTGGCTCGGCCGTTATCTTTTATATCGGGGCGGCGATTGTAACTATAGTGGCTACTACCACGGTTTTCTCTGCTATTTCTGCAGGTGTGGGACAGCTCGTTGCCTTTGGTCGTATAGATATAGGTGCCTGCTTCCTAAGGGTTGCATGGAGAATTTATTCGCTGTTATTCGTTTCTTTCATACTTACTACTGTTTTGGTGGTTGGTATCGGGGGGGCTGTATTATTAATTCCCGCAATAGCTTCTCTAGCTTTTTTATTATTTGCTTCAATGGCATTGCCGGTGTCCATATACGAAGGTAGCAAATATATGGCAGCTTTATCACGAAGTTTTCATTTGGTGAAAAGCAGTTGGAAAAGAGTGCTAGGAGGTGTTTTTCTCATCACCATGTTGATGCTGGGACTCGCGCTGGTACTTGCAGTTCCTTCGCTAATTTTCGCTCCTAGTGATTCTGGGGGTGTTCAGATTCTCCCATCTGCAATTCAATATATTGCAGGTTTAATTTCTAACGCAGCAGCGGTTACTGTTGCTGGGATTGCTGTAACACTACTTTACTTTGACGTAAGGGTACGCAGTGAGGGATTTACTTTAGATAAGTTGATTTCAGAGCTAGGTGTTAGAGTGCCACGACAAAATAATACGAATAGTTTAGTAGGGTAATATGGCAAGATATACGGGACCAATACAAAAAAAACTCAGAGCGCTCGGATTGGAATCATACGGTGTGTATGGGACCAGAAAAGACAAGAGGGTAAATCAGGGATTCACAAGAAGAAGAAGGGTCTCTGCTTATGGGCTGCAGCTTAAAGAGAAACAGAAAGCTAAGTTTCTCTATGGTGTGCTGGAAAAGCAATTTAGAAACTATTTCGACAAGGCGCTTTTCCAAGAAGGTGTAACAGGAGATAACCTCATAATTTTGTTGGAACGTAGATTGGATAATGTTCTATACAGGTCGGGGATGTTTCTATCGAGAAAACAATCCCGCCAGGCTGTTAATCACGGACACTTTAATGTAAATGGCAGGAAAGTAAATATTCCTTCTTACCAGGTGAGTCAAGGCGATTCGATACAGTGGACTGAAAAAGGCAAGAAAACGTCTTTGTTTGAGATAGCGCAAGAGAACTGCAAGACAATACCGACACCTCATTGGGTCGGATTGAGCCAAGCAGATATGGAAACAACGGTTATCACAATGCCTTCTGCGGAGGACGGGGAGCCAGAAATCGATACCACCCAGATTGTAGAGCTCTATTCTAAATAAGGGCATAGGAGACAGCATTAATGACAATGGCAATGGATTATTCAGACATATCAATTCTCGATGGACCCGAACTTGAGGAAGAGATAGTTATTGACACAAAGATTTCAGTTGAAGAGACATCTGAAACTTATGGAAAATTTATTGTAGGCCCACTTGAGCCTGGATATGGGGTAACGCTTGCTAACCCACTCAGGAGAGTTTTATATAATTCCTTGCCAGGGACCGCGGTTACCTGGGTGAAAGTTGAAACAGTCCAGCACGAATATGCCACGATCAAGGACGTTAAGGAAGAAGTACAGGAAATACTACTGAATATTAAGGACGTCAGGATTAGATCTGAATCGCAATCCGACATACCCGGGAAGCTTAGACTCGAGGCAAGGGGTCCAGGTTTAGTGACTGCAGCTGACATCATGGCGTCAGCGGACTACACAGTAGTGAACCCGGAGCAGCCAATTGCTACGTTGGATTCAGAGAAGGCCGAACTGGTTCTTGAATTGAACGTCGGATACGGTACTGGGTATAAGGTGGCGGAAAGCAGTGAAGGGCTCTCTATTGGCACAATTCCTATTGATGCTGTGTTCACTCCTATTCGCAAAGTCAATTACACGATTGAGCAGGTTAGCGTGGGACATAGAACAGACTATGAAAATCTCATATTAGAGGTCTGGAGTGATGGTTCCACCTATCCGGTTGAGGCAGTAGAACAGGCTGCCAATATTCTTGTGAATCAGTTTTTCTTGTTTACGAATGCCTCCAAAGCTGCCGAGGAAGGTTCCGGTGGGGTATCACTTGCTATCCCGGCTGAACATTACAATATGACGGTGGAAGAACTCGACCTTTCTTCAAGGACCCTTAACTGTTTGAAAAGAGCTGGGCTTAACAAGGTGGGGGAGGTGATGGAGAAAACAAAAGATGAATTGTTAGACATCAGAAATTTTGGGGAGAAGTCGTTTACAGAGCTTTACGACAAGTTCAGAGATATGGATATACTCCCTGATCACTTAGATCCAAACAAAATGGATTCGGAAGATAGTGAAGATACAGACGGGGGAGAGGAGCAGGAGGAATAATTTGAGACATCATATTTCTGGTAGAAAGCTTAATAGACCTACTGCACACAGGATGCTAATGCTTCGGACTCTGGTAACAGACTTTCTACGGCACGAGTCCATTCGGACGACTGACAGTAAAGCTAAGGAAGTCAGGAGGATGGCAGAAAAAATCATCACTCTTGGTAAAAAAGGAACCCTTCATCACAGGAGACAAGCATCGGCTTTACTGACAGATGAACATGTAGTAAAGAAAGTATTTGATGTTCTTGCCCCTAGGTTTGAGGCCAGAGAAAAGGGAGGATATACCAGGTTGACAAGGCTTGGTCCTAGGAAGGGTGACGCCGCTGAAATGGCCGTCCTAGAGTTTGTAGAGTAAAAACTGGTGTTTGGGATATTTATTCTCTTTGACATCATTGCCAGGGAGTGTGGTGATGAAAGTTGCATCAATTATTGAATATGATGGATCAAAATATCATGGATTCCAATATCAGATGGAGCTTTCGACAATTCAAGGGGAACTAGAAAACTCTATCGAAAAACTAACTGGTGAAAAAGTTCGAGTAAGTGGTGCTGGGAGAACTGACGCAGGAGTACATGCATCCGGCCAGGTAATAACATTTAATCTGAAATCTACGGCAGACTTCGCCTCCATAGCTGGGGGAATTAATCACTACTTGCCGGATGATATTGCCCTGAAAAGTACTTATAGAGTAGAAGACATGTTTGATCCACGGAGGGATGCTGTTTCCCGAATTTATCGATACAAGATTTGGAATTCCTCCGTTAGAACCCCTCTAATGAGGGGGGTAACAGCCCAGATTAGAGGGGATTTGGATTTGTCGGAAATGAAAAAAGGAGCTGATATTTATTTAGGGACTCATGATTTTGCGAAATTTTCAAGTCCATTAAGTATGGATGGAGCATCTACCGTTAGGAGGATCATTAGTTCTGTGATTTCTCAAAAAGGTAATATCATAGAGTACAGGGTTGAGGGTAATGCCTTTCTACCTCATCAGGTGAGGCGCATGGTTGGAGCTCTAGTGGATGTGGGCAGGAAAATGATTTCAACGGAAGACTTAACTCGTATGATTGACTGTAATAGTGATAAAATAGCCCACTCGTTACCACCGCAAGGTTTGAATTTGGAGGAAGTACGGTATGATGGATTTCCACCTCTGAAACAGAACTTAAGCTGCTTAGCATAGGATTTAGTAATGGCAATCAGACAAAAAATGTATCAACCAAAGAATTCAGAATTGAAACCTGAATGGCAGGTTGTAGACGCCGAAGGTAAGACTCTGGGGAGACTCAGTTCGGAAATAGCTACTATCTTGCAAGGTAAACACCGCCCGGGGTATGTGAGTTATCTTAATACTGGAGATTACGTGGTTGTTATCAACGCGGAAAAAATCAGAGTTACGGGAAATAAGTTAGAACAGAAAAAATATTATAGGCATAGTGGATATCATGGTGGGCTTAAAGAAACCACTTTGCAGGAACTGCTGTCCACTTACCCTGAAAGAGTTATTCAACAGTCTGTAAAAGGAATGCTTCCCAAGAATACACCAGGTAAAAGGATGCTTTCTAGACTAAAGGTTTACGGTGGAGAAAACCATCCACACGGTGCACAAGTGAATCGGACCAAAGGAACTGGTGAATAGGTCTAGTAGAACTTGAGCTATTTAGGAGGAATAATCAGTGGTTGAACAGGCATATACATATGCAGTGGGGAAACGTAAAACTGCCGTTGCGCAAGTGAGACTTTATCCTGACGCAGGTCCGATTGTTGTAGATGAAAAACTTATGGAAGATGCTTTTCCGTATAGCATTTGGCAGCAAATCATAAATGAGCCATTTACAGTTACAAATACTCAAGGGAGATTTCGGGTTGTCGCCAAAATCTCTGGAGGCGGGATCAATGGTAGGGCAGGAGCTCTACGTCATGGTATTTCCAGAGCCTTATCTCAGGTTGAAGATGGAAAATACAGGGGAGATCTCAAGAAAGCTGGTCTTCTGACCCGTGATTCTCGAGTTAAGGAGCGGAAAAAACCCGGACTCAAGAGAGCCCGTAAAGCCAAGCAGTATACAAAACGATAGGTAGCTCTAAATACAGAGCAAAAGTATCTACAAGCGGGAATTCTGTGCCAGTTTATCTCCTCGATATTGTTCTGCTCACACGATCCTACACTTGTTCTGGACTCTTGACTGATAATTCAAGAATAGATCCGTTGGAAATACAGTTATGAGCATAGCTAGCGAAAATAGGTTATCAATGGCGATGGAGAATTACCTTCTCTCCATAATTCGTCTCCAGGAACAGAACACGAAAGTAACTGCCGCCCAATTATCTGAGCATTTTAAAAGTTTGCCTATGGGAGAGGGATTAGGAACCTCATTGCCGTCTGTATCTGCAATGATTAGGAGAATGACCCGAGAAAAATTGGTAACAACTGGCTCCGATAAAGAAATATCACTTACAAAGACGGGGCTCACAGAAGCAGAGAGCATATTACGCAGGCATCGACTAGCCGAGAGACTTGCTGTTGATGTCTTGAAAGTTGACCTTAGACGTGCACATGAGGAAGCCCACAGACTTGAACACGCTTTTTCCCCTTATTTGGAGTCACGTGTTGTAGAGATTTTAGGATATCCCACAACCTGCCCTTTTGGTCATCCTATACCTGGGAGTGAATACGTTTTAAATAGCTCTACTGTTTTTTTGAATCAGGCAAAAGTTGGTGAGGATTATTTAGTGGAGAGGGTCCCAGAAGACGATACGGAACTACTAGGATATTTTGTAGATAACGACTTTCTTCCAGGTGCCCCTATTCAAATTACCGATTTGTCGAATGCTCGCGGCGTCATTACATTGCAATTGGCTAACAAAGAATTAGTATTCAGCATGGGGATATCAAATCTTGTTAGGGTGACTCCAGTCTAGATTAGGCACAAGACAATAATGCCGAAAGTCAAACTAGTCACAGCGTCTCAAATGAGACAAATAGAGACTCTTTCCAGTGAAAACGGGATAGACACTGACATCTTAATGGACAAGGCTGGATATGAGCTGGCCAAGGTGGCTATATCCAGTGTTGGTGTGGTTACTGGACTTAAATGTCTTGCTTTAATAGGTTCAGGCAATAATGGTTCTGACGGTCTGGTTGCTGCTGGTCATCTTGTAAAAGCTGGCGCAAAGGTTTGCGCGGTCATTTTAGGTGAGAGGTCTACTCCGGATCCTAGGTTACTTAATGCGATTGATGTTGGGGTTACTCTTATTGAGGCAAAAAGAACG
>VFFS01000030.1 GCA_009392815.1 SAR202 cluster bacterium | reverse complement strand
ATACCAGCATTATTAAAACCAGATACAGCCAAAAACAGTGCTTGCCACAAAGCCTCACCAGGTTCGTATATAAAAATAAACCTCGCAAAAAAAGCGACAAATCCAACTATTTGTATTGAAACCGCAGTAATCACTATAGCTACACTTAAGCGTTGTATGCCTCCCAATTGTTCCCTGCTAAAAGTCTCCCGAATCAACAGACTTTGTGCCATAGAAACTCTTTGTCCGAGCACAGTTAGAAGAAATGCAGCTAGAGACATAAACCCTAGTCCACCAACGAACATAAGTATTGCAATGATTAACTGCCCAGCAAACGTCCAATTTGTCGAAGTTTCTACGACAACAAGCCCGGTGACAGTCACAGCCGACGTGGCGGTAAACAGAGCATTTAAAAACCCACCAAAAGAACCTTCATGATGGGCAAAAGGAGTCATCAGGCAGAAGGTTCCAACTGATATTAAGATTACAAAAATAAGAATCAGTAACATTGGCGAGGAAAACGTTCTTGTATGAATACGCCTTTCAGACACGACAAATTCAGCGATAGGTGTCTCACTAACTCGAGGCTTTTTGACTAAAACGTCACCTGGTTTAGTGCCCGAAGGGCTATTCATGAAATTAAATCCTTGAAGTCACACAGTGACGCAATGCGAAAAGGGTTTTGGGAAAATAGGCCATTTCATCTGACCCACCATGCGGTTAACCGCCTTGATCATGTAAACAAATATGTTATGGCAGCCCATTATACCAGTTTACAAAATGTCACCCTTGCCTATTAGGTCGCTTTGAATGGGAAAGTAAATCGTATAAGCGCCAACAAAATGTACTTTATTTGCCTTGAGTTAATCACACTGCGCGGAGTTTAATTCTTTCTCAGTGGATTGGAGTCTACCACCACTAATGACAAAAACTGGGAGACGAACATAAGTCAATGAGTGGTAAAAGGGGCCTACACCTACCACATATTCCACATCCTCACATTCCTAAGCCTCATGGCTTCATGCCACATGTCTTAGATCAGTATATACACTCGAAATGGGCACATTATGTGTTTCAGTGTGGGCTTGCGGCAGTCTCACTTATTTTTATCCTTCTGGTAGGAGACACAGTCTTCAAAACAGCCATAGTGGTGGGAATCGCATCCTCTGCATTCACTGTGTTTGTGATTCCAGATAGTGTCGCGGCTACGCCTCGTAAAGTAATAGGGGGGCATTTTGTAGCCGGAATCGTAGGGGCCGTCATCTCACTTTCTATTCAGTCAACGGGCTTGAACTCTTTAGCAGAGGAAACGCGATATTTCATAGATATTGCAGCTGCGCTATCGGTCGGAATAGGTATATTTGTTATGGTGGTGACTAATACGGAGCATCCTCCTGCAGCAGGAACATCTTTGGGTCTAGTTTTTTATGGCTTCGACTGGACTTCAATGGTATTCATTCTATTAAGCGCACTTCTTCTCTCATTGGTGAGGGTCGCATTAAGACCCAAAATGATTAATTTATTGTAATTATGTGCTCACATCGTCAGGCCCTTGAATTTTCGTCTTCCTTACCTCAATTCTTTTGTGGTTCTATGTCAGAGACCTGAACACATAATTGAGAAACTGCCGACTGCGAAGTTAACACCTATTCCACTACAAGGAGTTCTTGTGTAATCTTCTAAGCAGATATCCTTCTAGTGACATAAGAAACTTAATCATTGCGGTCACCTAATGAATCTTCCACCAAGAAACACTATCGAGAAAATTCATGCCACCGACACCATGATGGTGTTATCGGTAACTGGCGCTGGTTCCTCAGCCATTAATTGGTTGTTATCTGTTTCAGGCGCCTCCAGAACCGTCTTGGAAGCCCTCATCCCTTACTCAAGCACCTCACTTATGGAAATGACAGGGATCCAGACTCAAGGTGCTGTATCTGAGGTAACTGCCACCAAAATGGCTAAGTGGTCTTACTTTAGAGCATCTCACCTCCGTGAACTTACCAAGGAAATACTGGGAGTATCATGCACCGCTGCCATAAGTACGGATAGAGAACGTAAGGGTGATAATAAGGCCTATGTTTCAATCTGGGGCTCATCAGCTACTAGCTGTGCACACCTTCATATGAAAAAAGGGTTAAGAACCCGTCAGCAGGAAGAAACGCTGGTGAGTGAGTTAATAATAGCTGAAATAGCAGACTTTATTTTTCCGAATCTCTCCATAAAGACCAGAATCTCTGATGAAGATATATTGAAAAGAACCAAAAAAGAATTCTCTTCGCCATTTGATGCTCTTATAGGAGAACAAATTCGTTCGTTTTTGGTAACTGAGAGTGGAGAAATGCTTCAGGACGCTAAGTTTTCGGGCGGAATTCTCTCTGGATCATTCAATCCTGTCCACAGAGGACACATAGAACTAGCCAATAAAGCTTCACAAATACTGGACAGAGAAATAGCTTTTGAAATATCCGCTGCCAATGTCGACAAGCCTCCACTGGAGTCCGCAGAAATACAAGAAAGAACCACCCAATTTAAAGGGAAAGCTAATGTATTGGTTTCCATGGCTCCCTTGTTTTCACAAAAATCGGCCCTATACCCAAACAGCTCCTTTGTAATCGGATATGACACTGCTCGTCGACTAGTGGATCCAAAATATTATGGTAATAACAAAAAAGTCCTGTTCGCTTCACTACAGGAAATTAAATCAAATAATTGCAACTTTCTGGTGGCAGGACGTGTAGACAATGGGTCTTTCAAAGGACTAGATGAATTAGAAGTTCCCTCACCATTCAAAGATATGTTAATCGGCATACCAGAAACCACTTTCAGAGTGGACCAGTCATCCTCAGAAATCAGAAATAAAGGGGATTGAGAGATGAGTTACAAGAACATTAGAGAATTTATTACTTTCCTGGAGACTAAAAATGACCTCCTTCGCATTAAGGTCCCTGTAAGTCAACATCTAGAGATCGCAGAAATTACAGATCGTGTCATCAAATCTGGAGGCCCTGCGCTCTTGTTTGAGAATGTTGTTGGATTTAGTACCCCAGTATTAACAAACTTATTTGGAACACATCAACGGACCGCGTGGGCTCTAGGCGTTGAGCAAACAGACGAACTAACCGACAAAGTGAGAGAAATCCTAGGTCTTGTCAAAAACCCACCAACCTCTATGTGGGAAAAGCTAAAAACCCTTAAAGACATAGTAGGAATGGCACGAACTCAACCTAAATTAATCAAAACCGCCCCCTGTCAGCAGGTAATTTTAACCGGGGATGATGCGAATCTAGAAACACTTCCTCATCTTCAATGCTGGCCCATGGACGGTGGGAGGTATATAACTCTTCCCCTTGTAATTTCCCGCGATCCTGGTTCGAACCGACGCAACGTCGGAACCTACAGAATGCAAATTTACGATGAGAAAACAGCCGGTATGCATTGGCAAACCCATAAGGTGGGAGCGAGCCATTACAGAACAGGTGAAGAAAAAGGGTTAGAACGGCTAGAAGTCGCGGTCGTGTTAGGAGGAGACCCGACAACAATATGGACAGGAGCATTACCTATACCTCCCGATATGGACGAACTCGCTGTTGCGGGAATAATCCGTGATACCCCCGTGGAAATGGTGAAATGCCGCACCATAGATTTGGAGGTTCCAGCCCACTCAGAGTTTGTGTTGGAAGGTTATGTAGTCCCCGGCGAACTTAAAACAGAGGGTCCCTTTGGTGATCATACTGGTTACTACTCGATGGAGGACGACTATCCGGTATTTCACCTAAGCGCCGTAACACATCGAAAAGATGCAATCTACCCGGCCACAGTAGTTGGTAGGCCGCCGTCTGAAGATTTTTACATGGGCAAAGCGGTAGAAAGACTTATGCTCCCTGCACTACAGATGGCATTGCCTGAGGTAAAAGATATGAACATGCCAGCAGAAGGAGCCTTCCACAATTTAGTCATAGTATCTGTCAAAAAAGAATATCCCGGGCATACTAGAAAAGTCATGAATGCGTTATGGGGACTCGGGCTAATGATGTTGGCTAAGACTATCATCGTTGTGGATGACTATGTTGATGTGCAAAATCTTTCAGAAGTGGCCTGGAGAGTCGCCAGCAACATAGATCCTGAAAATGATGTCATGTTCGTTGAAGGTCCTGTTGACGATCTGGATCACTCTAGTACCCAACCAAAATTTGGCAGTAAAATGGGAATTGATGCCACGGCCAAAACAGAGCTTGATGGAAGGAATCGAGATTGGCCCCCGGATGTTGTTATGTCTGAAGAAATCACGGAGTTAGTCACTAGCCGCTGGAAGGAATATGGCCTGTGATGGGATCAACTCGGGCGACTGGATTATCTAAAGTTCCCGCTTTCCTAGACGCAATAAAATTTCATGAAAGCATTTTCGCTCTCCCGTTCGCATATGTGGGGATGTTACTGGCAGCAAACGGGCTCCCAACTCTCTCAAAATTCATTTGGATTACTATAGCGATGGTCGGGGCTCGGACTGTGGGAATGGTGGCAAATAGGGTCATTGACAGACACATAGACGCAAGAAATCCCCGAGCCTCCTCACGGCACATTCCTGCTGGAATACTAGGATCTAAAGACCTAATTATCCCAGCTTTCATATCCTTTTTAATATTCATGTTCGCGGCATACAAGTTAAATGTCTTATCATTTATTCTCGCCCCACTTGCTGTCGGGTATCTCATTTTCTATCCATTTACCAAGAGATTCACATGGACAGCCAATCT
>VFFS01000029.1 GCA_009392815.1 SAR202 cluster bacterium | reverse complement strand
GATATTCCGTTCTTACCATTAATAAATGTGAACAGCCGGCCATGGGACCCAATCCAGGAACTATCCATTAGAGTTATCTCGCCGACGATTGGCTTATTGTTTACTCGTACAGTTGGAGATACTCTGAATGTTTCTATGTCAACCTTGTCTTTTCGGAACTTGAAAGTTATTCCCTCCAACTCAGGAATCTTTGTTTCTTTACCTTTGACTGTGCTGGGGAACAATAAATTTCGAAGTTTTGAACGTTCCAGATTTCCAAAATCGACTAGAACAGAACCATCCTCATTATTTATAAGGCCAAATGGTCTCGGCTGAGATCTTTGATAGATAAATCCAGCTGCTATTAAGGATATCAAGGCAATGGGGAGGGCTATCAGTCCGACGGCGATTCCCGCATCCGCCATAGTGATGGGTTGGCTTTCTGGGATTACTTCCAGAACTACTGGTGTGTAGGCTTCCGGCGCAGGGGAAGGCAAGTTAATCGCTGTGAGTGCAAGTGATTCGGATACTTGTTGATGGACTTGACCAGCGTATTCGATGTTTAGGTTAAGAGATAGGGTAGTTATGCCCTCCTTGTATGGGGTAAACACTACGTCGTACATCCAGGCGCGTCCGTCTGACGTGCCTTCTCTAGGAATGATGTCTAATTGGCCGGAGTCTGCACCTTCACCAAAACTAGCCTTAATAGATGAAGGGTCTACCGCAAAAGATTGCCCAGCAACGTTCACAAATATAGTTGCTATATTAGATCTGCGATCAAGGTACATCCTCTCGGTGTTTAACTGAGTGACTTCCATTTGAGGAAAGGTTTGTGCTCGAAGATTGAGTTGCTCAATTACTGTATTGGGTGATTCAGCCCATGAGAGCTCAAGGCCGATATTGTAGTCACCCTCACTTTTGGGGTCGGCAATGGTAGCTGAATAATAATAATCATCTGCTACAGCGTCACCGTATTCACCGGTATCGTTCAATTCGTAAAGTACGCTGTTCCCATCGGGTCCAGTAATGGTAGCTCTGATTAGAGAATCGCTACCTGGCGAAACCATGACGGCCTTTTCTGTCACGTATGCAATGAGGTTTAGTGGTTGTCCGGTGGGAATGATTTGATTGTTTCCAAGGTTTAAACGGAATTTATTTGAGGAGACGTGCCAAGAAGAAACTTCCCCTTTCATTTCCTGAGCGTCCACAGTCCAAGTTCCGGCGGTTGGATTTGTAATTTTCCAGATCACCGTGTGTGGTGTCTCAACTGTACTGAAGGATACCTTGTCACTTGCCGCCAGTTCTTGGCCCGCTGGACTGTTAAGCTTCAGGGAACCAAACGGATCTTCTTTGAACAAAATAACTGTTGTCTCTTTTGTCCCAGGAGCTATTTCTATCGTTGAAGTCAACACCTCATCATTCAAAAGAGAAGCTTGACCAGAAAGAGTCAGAGAACCCAGAGAATCACGAGTCATTATTGTATTTGCAATAGGTCGAAGTGCGGCGTCGATGGTCAATTCATATCTGATAGACCCTGTTTTCACAGCTATCCTTTCAAGTATGGATACCATGCTTGGGTCTGCATTGGCAGGAGTTATGCCAGTTATTATCCATTCACTTGAGGCAAACATATCTGCAAGTGGGTCCAGTCGTTTCGCTGTATATTCGAGATCTGAAGGAACCTCTCTGTTGCCAAAAATATATAGTGTTGATCCTGCCTGTGCAGACTGAGTTCCCATCAGGTTGTACGCCTGAGAGACTACCTCTGGCAGGTTAAGTGCATTACCCGGGATATAGTCAGCGATTTTTTCTTCTAGGAGAGATTTATAGTTGGTAAAGTTCATGGATCCGGCTTCAAAAGGTCCTAAAAACTGACCGGGTTCATCCATGGTGGAGAAATAAAAGTTTTCACCAGGCTGAAGCGTGGATAGAATACCAGTGAAGGATTCGAATAAATATGCGTTGTTAGTGTCACTGATAGACGCTAAATCAACAGCTATAACAGTGGTACGTCCATTGGAAAAATTGCTTTTCTCGTTGGCTTGGACGATGCTGCCACTAATCGTCATAGCTACCACGAGTATAGAAAATATAGCTGCCCGGATCGATAATTTCATATGAGGCCTCCCCTAGTATATGAAAGTAGTGAACGGGCTTGATTAGGTCAATCAGATTGAGGTTCATTTTTTGAACAAAAAGAGTTACGCAAGATCAGATACGTGAATCAAATAAGGCAATATGCTCGAGGCTATTCAGTCTATTCTGTAGCTCTTTTTTTGTTGCTCGTTGCATGTGCGGAGCATGTAGAGGAAGGAGACACCTCTGTGGTAAATGGTCTTGTTGCCGAAGTTTATGCAACGAGTTTGACAAAAACGGAGTGGTTTTCTTTAGAAGTGGGTAGTGGATCAATGATCAAAGTAATAGTTAATAAAGACTTGGGTGAATTCACCCCCTCTCATCTTAGGTCTCATATGATTACAGGACAACCGGTGGAGGTCACTTTTATCAAGAAGCAAAATGGTGAAGGTACAATCGTGGCAGTATCAGTGAGAGATTATGAATAAGGTTGACCTAAATTTTTTTAAGACCTTTATTAAATGTTCAGGTAGCTTTATTCCCACGATATTTTAAGAACAGAATTATCGGTACTACGACTAAAACTCCAAAAACAAACAGGAAAAAATATCCCGCTGAGGTGCCGGACACTATACTTTCACCACTTACTGGCAGGATGAAAAAAACACTTGACTCATGACCAGGAATAGTTTGTATTTTAACCTCTGTTTCCCAATCTCCTTCTTCATAGAATGTTAAGTTCGCATCGTACATCGTTGTCGACGAGGGAGAGTTGACCGCCCGGGATTCGAAGGCTTCATCTCCGTGTCTAACTATTAGGGTGACTAGGGCCTGTTCTATTGGATTTCCTGAGGCAATATCTTTGGGTTCGATTGTGAAATGAGCTTGTCCAACCATGGGTTTATGGGGAAGGACGCTTACCGTGATTTGGTACCCGTCCACGGTACCGCTAAAAATTTCTTTCATGTCACCATGGGCGAAGGCACGACTACTTGTTAAGAGGCACACAATGACTATGAAGGCTATTAGTGATGATCCGATAAATACCTGCTTCATTGGGGGAATTGATTACTCCAAGGTTTGTGGTGGGCCCGGTAGGGATCGAACCTACGACCTATCGATTATGAGTCGACTGCTCTAACCACTGAGCTACGGGCCCGAAATTAAAATTCCTCATCGCATCAAAAACTGGTTCTGTATTATCCGGCAAACGAAGAATCAGTTGACTTCCAAGGTTGTATGCTAAATGAAGAGCGGATTAATTGTCTGGTACTGCCATGCACTAGTCAAGAAATTTTATCTTGCAACTATTTTGTTTTTCATATGGAAAAGAAAATTACGCTCATATCATAGGAATGTTGATTTCTTATCAGTTATGCACTGTCAGGCTATATTCCTTTCTCTTCTTATCCGTTGAGGTGTTTGTAAAAGTAATATAATCGATATGGAATATTACTTATGACAGATAAACAATATTGCAATAAATGCACATCCGAACTTCAAGGTTCAGCAAGAGCAGTTGATGCTGACGACAGTTTTTGTTTGTTAGATCAAATATGGACTTGTAGCGATCATGCTCCTCAGCATTTGGATGAGTTTGAAAATAGGTTACTGCATTCCACAAACAGAGCTACTTCAATTACTGAACAAAGAATGCTTGATGATATTCAAGTATTGAAAATGAGATACAAAAAAAGGTAAATATTTCACTTAACCTATGGGTGGGCCGGTGAATGTGACCCCGTATTTATGACCAATGTCTAGGGCTCTTTCTGCCATCATCACAGCGTCTACCTCGTCCTCGCCGATGGCCTCAAAGAAAAAATTTTCAAAGCCTGCGGGAGAAATGATAACAAGTAGTTTTACTGGATTTTTGTCAGCCCGGGAAAATGTATGTACGGTTCCTCTAGGGACTAGAATAAATGATCCTGCTTGGGCTTCTATAGTTATTTCACCTAAGAGGACTCTCAAATTTCCTTCAATTACGTAAAATGCTTCTTCTTCGTTATCATGAATGTGTTGACCTGGACCTCCTCCATGAAGAGTGGATTCAAAAATTGAGTAATGCCCATCAGTGTCAGAACCTATTGCCTTGAAAGTGAATGGATGTTCAACAGCATTTAATTTCTTACCTTCACCGGGTCCCAAAACTATTTCTCTGATATCGAAAGACATATGCACCTCTTATAATTTTTGTTTTGGCTTTTTATGGGCTGATTTTCTTTTATACGAACTTTGACTATTTGGTGATTTCCAACTTGGACCGTATTACTCAAAGCGCATTTCTATATTAGTTTTTGTTTACTGCTCTGCTAACATACTCGATACCGAATATTTTAGTCGAAATTTGATCATTTGCTGGAGGCATTCCAATGGGTAGATTGGAGGGAAAGGTTGCATTAATATCGGGTGCAGCTAGAGGACAAGGAGCTGACGAGGCGCGATTATTTGCAGAGGAAGGAGCCTGTGTCGTCCTTGGTGACATTATTGACGAAGAGGGGCGACAGGTATCGGCAGAGATTGGTGAGTTGGGGGGTAATGCTACATATGTCCATCTAGATGTGACAAGCGAATCGGACTGGAAAAATGCGGTTTCTACAGCTGTAAATGAGTATGGGAAACTTGATGTGCTGGTCAATAATGCTGGGATCCTGATAACTAAGGGACTGGAAGAAACAGATAATTCCGATTGGGAAGCCATACAAGATGTAAATTCGAAAGGTGTGTTTCTGGGGGCTAAAGCCGCTGTTCCAGCAATGAGAGCAGCAGGATCCGGCTCCATAGTAAATATATCTTCAATTGCGGGACTTATAGGATCTAGGTTTACAGCATATGGGGCGAGTAAAGGACTTGTTAGGATACTTTCTAAATCAATTGCTGTGGAATATGGACCTGAGCAGATACGTTGCAATTCTGTTCACCCTGGGATTATTGAGACAGATATGGTGGATGGGCTCATTGGGACGGATGGTGGCCGTCAGGCGATGATTGATCGGACGCCGTTGGGCATAATAGCTAATGCTAGAGATGTGTCTTTGGGTGTACTTTATCTTGCTTCGGATGAATCACGTTACGTTACAGGGTCCGAACTTGTTATAGACGGCGGAATTACAGTTCGTAAATGAACTATTGAGGTTTATACGTTTTTGTTTGAGCCTATTAAGAATCCATATGTATTTTCCCTTATAACGTCTATATTTATTTGCCTAGTATTTTTAATTGCGTGTAACAGTACAAAGGAATATCAGGTAGCTTCATCACAGGCCATCACGTCTCAGGTTCCCGCAGCTACATACACTCCCGCACCTACATACACCCCAGCACCCACGTATACCCCAATTCCTAAACCTACGGCTAAATCTTTGATTAAGCCAAATCTTATCAATCCTACGGCTACACCGGTTACTCCCTTGTCAATGACCCCCACTTCGGCGCCTATATATGAGCCTAGAAGCACGTTGTCCGGAGCATACAGTGATGAGAAGTTTTACGACAACGTTCAAGTTAACGTGGAGGGGGAGTTCTTACCAGCGATCCAGGATCGATACGATCCAGCTGTTGGTCTTGAAGTTCCGATTATCACTAGTGTGGACTTATCTGGTAACCCTATTTCAGTTAACTTAGAAGGTCAGACGACAATTATCATAGTATTAGCTCATTGGTGCCCGCATTGTCGTAATGAGGTTAGAGAACTATCTTCTTATTTCACAGAAAATCCGATGCCAGAAGGTATAAGAATTCTGAGTCTCGCTACATCAATCGACTCATCTCGCGCAAATTATCCTCCGCATGAATGGTTCGCGAATGAAGGATGGTCCATTCCTGTCATCGTTGATAACTCGAATAGTGACATAGCTCGAGCTATAGGGGTAAGCTCATTCCCGTTCTATGTGGTGATAGATTCCACAGGAAACGTGAGTCTCAGGATTGCGGGACGCATTGGAGTAGAGAGGCTTGAGCGCTTATTCGCTTTTATTTCTACTAAAGCGTATTAGTTGGATTATTAAATCAGCAGAATATTTAGGGAAGAAATAATGCCAGTATCTAACAAAATTAGAAATTTTATGGAACAGGGCTCCTGGATTCGAAAGATGTTTGAGGAAGGGATCTCACTTAAAAGGCAATATGGGGACGAAAACGTATTTGATTTGTCTTTGGGGAACCCGGTGATAGATCCACCCGAGGAATTTTTTACAAAATTAAAATCTATCGCCGACAGTCCTATTACAGGCATGCACCGTTACATGCCAAATGCTGGATTAGTTGAAACGAGAGAGGCCGTTGCAGGCCAACTCGTTGACGAAACGCAGATAACTTTTACAGCCGATGAAATCATTATGACCTGTGGTGCGGGAGGAGCTCTAAATGTTGTAATGAAAACCCTGATGGACCCAGGGGATGAGTTTGTCATTTTTGCTCCATTTTTCGTGGAATATCATTTTTATGCGGATAATCACGGAGGATCTTGCAAGGTAGTTCCACCAGACCAAAATTTCTTGCCCGATATGGATGCTTTTAGAGATTCGATTACACCAGTGACTAGGGGAGTACTTATAAATTCTCCTAATAATCCAACAGGAGTTTTATATTCATCTGACGTTTTGGAAAACTTGTGTGAAATAATTCGCCAAAAGGAAAAAGAATATGGCACGGAAATATATCTAGTCAGCGACGAACCTTATCGCAGGATTATTTTTGATCAGTTGGAATACCCTCATATTTTTGATCATCATCAACGCAGCATTGTGGCCACTTCCCATTCTAAAGACTTAGCGTTACCCGGTGAGCGCATCGGATATATAGCAATTCATCCTGAATGTCCTGACAAGGAGGAGATTATTGACGGAATGGTTTTTTGTAATCGGACATTGGGGTTTGTAAATGCTCCGGCACTTGCCCAACATTTGGTTGCCTCATTGCAGTCAGTAACCGTCGATGTGTCTTTGTATGAGCGGAAGAGGGATTTTTTGTATTCGGAACTAATTGAAATGGGATATTCGGTTGTGAGGCCCCAGGGAGCGTTTTATATGTTTCCCAAGGCGCCTATTGAGGACGATGTTGAATTTGTCGATAAACTTAAGGAAGAAAGAGTACTGGCGGTGCCGGGTACCGGTTTTGGTCTTCCGGGATATTTTAGGCTCTCCTATTGTTTAAATGATGAGACCATAGAAGGGGCACTTCCTGGTCTAAAAAGGGCGATTGCACAATATAAGTGATTCAGGGTTCAGATTATGTTTATTTCGGTTGATCGTCTTTAAGTCCAGAGCCTGTAATTGGCACCAGTATTCCGTTATTTTTACCAATACTGTCAGATCTGACGAGTTTTTCTGCTCCCGCAAGTGCTGTCGCTGATGTGGGTTCTGCATAAATACCTTCCTTGGCTGCGAGAATCTTCTGCCAATCCGCAAGTTCTTCTTCGGTTACTGTCACGCAGGAGCCATTTGATCTGGTGAGTACTTCAATGACTTCACCTTGCCTTGGAGGGGATCCGACCGCCGTCCCGCCGGATCGGGTTTCACGAATCATTGAAACATCCCAAGATCTTCCTTTTGCAGCGGAATATATGGGTTTTACAGCTTCTGTCTGAACAAAATGTAGGCGTGGCATGTGGGATATATGGTTAGATTCCTTGAGTTCACATAATCCCTTCCACATACCTAAATAAAGTGACCCATTGCCCACCGGTATGACAATGTCTCCTGGTATGTTGTCTCCGAATTCCCTGAAGATTTCATGTGCGAAAATCTTTGTACCTTCTATGAAAAATGGGCTTAGGTTATGAGAGGCATAAACCAGTTGGTTGTCGTGAACAAATGTCTTTGCAGCATCTGTAGTAGCATCTCGGGTCCCTGGTATTTTATGTACTGTGGCGCCATATACTTCTATCTGTCCAATTTTGGGAACGGGAGCAGACTCAGGCACAAAAATATGGGCTGTCATGTTAGACATAGCCGCGTATGCCGATAGCGATGCTCCTGCGTTGCCGGAAGAATCCTCTACCAGTTCGTCGACCTTCATAGATTTCAAGGCAGAGATCATTATTGAAGTGCCCCGGTCTTTGAATGAACCGGTGGGATTCATATATTCTTGCTTAACATAAATATCTGCCATGATCCGACTTTTCAGGTTGTTCAGTTGAACTACGGGGGTGTTCCCTTCACCCAGAGTAATTAAATCTTCCTGATGATCGAGTGGGAGAGGAATTGTGTGGCCTGACCAGCCAGTGGGTTGAATATTTGCACTTGTCTGCGGTAGATACCTAACGTTTAGTGGCGAACTACATTTTTCACATTCAAGTATTATTGGACTGGATTCACAAGACCAGGCGCAAGATGAACATTGAAACTTGTGATTACTCATTTCATTCAGTTCCAGTCTTGGTCGAGATTAGACTCAATAAATTCGCGATTTAGATCCACCCCAAGCCCAGGCTTATCAGGTAGTTGAAGTCGTCCGTTCACTATATTCAGAGGTTCATCAATCATTTTATTTAAAATATCTAGACTTGCGTGATTCATTTCTAGTTTGTAGAAATTTGGAATTGTCATCATCGTGTGGGCTCCAGCAAGTATGTTGATGGGACCGCTGGCGTCATGTGGACTAACAGGAACATAAAAGGACTCTGCAAGTGCAGCGATTTTGTAAAATTCTGTGATACCCCCGGTCCATAATATGTCTGGCATTAGGTACTCCGCTAATCTGTCCCTTAGTATCGGAACGAAGTCCCATCGTGTGTAAAGTCTCTCACCTACACATAAAGGAACGCCAACAGAGTCTTTTACATGTCTGAGGGCTTCGTTACTATTGGGTTGAACCGGTTCTTCAAACCAGCCTATGTTGAAAGGTTCCAATCTACGGGCCATAGCGATAGCAGTAGGAACATCAAAATTACCGTGGCAATCGATCAGAATTTCTATGTCTGGACCAACTTCCTGCCGGATTGCGGCTATGGTATCCACAGCAAGCGAGGCTCCCTCGGGAGATATTTTTCCTTGTTTATAGCTTCGGTGATGTTGTCTCATTTCTGGCATAAAGGGATCCGTTTTTAGGGCTTTAAATCCGGCTGAGACAACTTCACGGGCTTGTCTGGCAGCTCTTTCTGGGTCCCCGGGGGATACATGGGTGTACATTTCTATATCATCCCAGATAGGACCTCCGCCAAGGATTTCATATATAGGCTTTCCGGCCGCTTTCCCTTTAATATCCCACAATGCTATATCGATTCCGCTTAGCATCGTAGTCACGAATCCTCCTGATCCTCCTCCCCCTGTGAATCTTCGGTAGAGTTTGTGCCATATTCGATCCACATGCTCCGGGTTTTCACCGACCAGAGATTCACGGAAATCTTGTTTCAAAGTGGAATCTTTTAGAAATCGCAGCATATTTCCGACAACGATACTCCCTCCTCCACCAGAGCTGGTTGCTTCACCAATGCCATGAATGCCTTCGTCGGTATCTATTTGTACGTAAACATAACTACGCCCACCTTCCGGAGCAGTGACCCAAACTTTTAAGTCAGTTATTTTCATTTGACACCCCTATAGCCTATTTTCCTAAAGTCTCCATTCTGAGGGCAACTTGCGAACATCAGTAATTCTTTTAGGATCGAATGGATTGTTTATAGTGATTGTTTAGCTTGAAATATACGAAGATTTTCTATTATATCAAGGCACAAATAACACTTTATCTGATAATATTTTCAGGATGTCTAGTTCAATAAATCCACTTCATGACAACGAATCTGAAAATTCTTCCTCTGGTTCTTTAAGCAAACAAAATAGCGGGGGAATTTTTTATGGATGGTGGTTGGTGGGTGTCGGGGTGTTTCTTTTATCGCTTATGTCACTAAGTGTCTTTAGAGGCATGAGTGTGATGACAGTTGTTCTCCAGAGAGAATTCGGGTGGACTAGAACTCAGATCTCGCTCAGCGCCTTATTAAATAGAGTCGAGGGTGCAGCACTCGGACCCATTGAAGGATATCTGATCGATAGGATCGGAGCCCGCAAAATGGTGTTTGTCGGGTTTTCAATCATGGCTATTGGATTCGTACTTTTTTCACTTGTTCAAAACATATGGCAGTTTTATGCCGTATTCATTCTGATCACTTTAGGATCTGGAATAGGAGGATGGTTAGCCGTCATAGCCATTCTTAACAGTTGGTTTGACAAGAAGAGGTCGATAGCAATGGCTGGTGCTATGTCCGGCATACTTTTGGCTGGTTTTTTTCTACCTCCATACACAATTGCCTTAAATGCCAGTTTTAGAGGAACGGTTTTTTTCCTAGGATTGATAATTTTTATTGTGGCTCTGCCAGCAGTAAAAATACTTAGGAATAAGCCTGAAGATATGGGACTTTTACCGGATGGTGGACCGTCAGATCCGGTTAAGGCAGACACAGACCTTATACGCAGTGGGGACCAGGTAGGAAGTGAAATATCGAAAGAGGTAGATTTAGAACAGGAATTTACTGTCATTCAGGCGTTGAAAACACCTGTGTTTTGGATTCTTACTCTCGCCCATATTTCATCAACTATATCTCTGGCAACTCTTTCTATTCATCTAGCTCCCCGTTTAACAGATATGGGATTAAAACTCACTGCTGCAAGTAATATCGAGATGCTTTCATCTGCTGTCGCACTTCCCAGCCTTTTTCTAGCTGGTTGGTTGGGAGACAAGGTGTCAAAAAAATATTTGGTCACAGCATTCTTGTTCTTGCAGGGTATATCTACTCTCGTCCTCGCTTTGGGTGACGCACTACCTATGGCAATTCTTTTTGCAATCCTTTATGGCATTGCTTTCGGTGGCAGAATTCCGCTTATGGCTTCCATTAGAGGTGAATATTTCGGGCGGAAGGCATTTGCTTCCATAATGGGGTGGTCCATGCTTCCGAATGGCATATTAATGGCGATTGCACCGGTCTGGGCTGCCTGGATGTTTGATAATTTTGGAAGCTACACCATTCCATTTTTGGCTTACGCGGTCATAAATTTGGCTGGTGCTGTCATTATGCTTTTTGCAAGTAAACCCAAGCTTACTCAAACTTAGCTTTGAATAGTTAAATAATTAATTTCTGTCTTGGAATGCAGAGTGCCTCGGATTCGTCCAGTTGATACTTGGGACGGCTAACGATGATTTGGTTACGCTGGAAACTTTCGCGGCCCTAAGCGTTAGTTAAATGGATTGGTGCCAGATCCCTTTAACTAAACATATACGCACGGATGGAATTACCTTAATATTTAGGGACGATTGAACTATTTACGAGGTGCAAATGCTCTGGTACAAGGATTGGATTTTTTACCTTATGGTGGGATCTGTATTTATTGCCGACCAAGTAAGCAAAGAACTGATTAAATTGTGGATGCCAATTGGGGAGAGCTGGCCTTCCACAGGTATTTTTCAAATTGTTCATGGCACGAATACAGGATCGGCATTTGGCCTATTTGCCGGATTTACTAATTTACTTATTGTGGCCTCTGTACTTGGTATAGGTGCGGTACTTTACTATTTCCACAGGCAAGGTAGCAGAGTTATAACTCTGCGAATTGCCCTTGGTTTAATTGTTGGAGGTGCTGTGGGGAATCTTTTTGATCGTGTGAGGGCTGGTGAGGTCGTGGATTTTATCAGTGTTGGATGGTGGCCCTCATTTAATATCGCGGATTCAGCTATTTCCGTGGGGATGTTCCTTTTAATATTTACAATGTTGTTTGGTGAAAGACTAGGTTGGACGGATCAGTCTTAGGGAAAACAATGTGTGGTGAAGCACTGACATTTACTGTAGTTAACGAGGGACAGAGATTAGACCAGTTCCTATCATTCAATATGGAAGGATATAGTCGTTCAAGAGCTAGTAATTTAATCGAGTCTGGTCTAGTTCTGGTAAACAATCGCAATGGTAAATCTTCAACAAAACTGAAACTCGGACAAATTGTTAAGATTTTGCCTTCCGTGAACGCAGAGTCACATTTAATACCTCAAAGGATAGACCTAAACATAGTTTTTGAGGATGCAGATATATTGGTGATTGATAAGCCGCCAGGTATTCCTGTCCACCCGGGACCTGGTCATCCAAATGGGACTATTGCAAATGCGGTTCTGGCGATCTGTCCAAGTTTGGAGAGGGTTGGTTCGGAAGAAAGACCTGGAATCGTGCATAGGTTAGACATAGACACTTCAGGTCTCATGGTGGTGGCAAAAACTCAGGGAGCCCATTCAAAATTGGCACGTCAATTTGAAAATAGAAAAGTTGAAAAGACATATGTGGCATTGGTGAGCGGAAATTTAGATAGAGCTGAAGCTTTGATTGATGCCCCATTAGGTAGGGACCCTGGAGATAGACAAAGGATGGCGGTTTTGGAGAACGGCAGGGAGGCTCTTACTAGATACAAAGTCGTTCGTAGATACACAAACTTTGATCTGGTGGAAATAAGACTCTTAACTGGGAGAACCCATCAGATTAGAGTTCACCTGGCTTCTCTGGGTCATCCTGTTGCCGGGGACAAAATTTATGGAAAAGAACTTGATAATCTTCCCAGGCAGTTTCTTCATTCATCGGTTTTGCAGTTTCAGCATCCTGATACAGGGGAACAAGTAAAATTTCAAGCTTGCATACCTGAAGACCTCGCTCAATTTCTAATCCTCTGTTAACTTCTTGGCTTCATTCTATACACATGACCAAGTGATAATATTTTCATAAAGGTTTTGTGCGGTCCATCAATTAAAAATTACGTCAGAGGAATCAATGCCAGAAACGAAGGTTAGAGTCAGATATGCCCCAAGTCCCACGGGCGAGCCTCACGTGGGAAATATCCGCACCGCATTGTTTGACTGGTTATTTGCCCGTAATAAAGGGGGAGATTTTATTGTAAGGGTAGAAGATACGGATCAGGCCCGCCGTGTTGAAGGAGCTATAGAATTACAAAAAGAATCATTGCAATGGTTAGGTCTAGACTGGGATGAAGGTTTGGGGGAGAAAGGTGAATCGGGTCCATATGTTCAGTCAGAACGCCTTGATTACTATGAAAATGCTGTCTCACGACTATTAACAATAGGAGCAGCATATAAATGTTTTTGTACCTCCGAGCGCCTCGAATCCCTCCGACAGATACAGAAGCAACAGAAACTTTCTAGGCTTGGGTACGATGGTAAATGTAGGTCTCTCAAAAAGGAAAAATTACAGAAAATGGAGTCAGAGTCAATTCCATTTGTGGTTCGATTTTTGATGCCTGATGAAGGGATTTCCCAGATTGATGACCTTGTTAGAGGAATAATAGAATTTGACAATGATTTGGTTGAGGATTTTGTGATCTTAAAGGCCGATGGATTTCCAACTTATCATTTAGCATCAGTCGTGGATGATCATCATATGGGGATCACGCATGTGTTTAGAGGGGAGGAATGGGTTTCGAGTATTCCGCGGCACGTGCAAATTTACAGAGCTTTTGATTGGGAGACTCCCATTTATGCTCATTTACCTACAATTCTAGCTCCCGACAAAACAAAGCTCAGTAAGCGGCATGGTGCTACATCAGTTCTGGAATACAAAGAGAGAGGTTATTTGCCGGATGCCGTCGTCAATTTCCTCAGTTTACTCGGCTGGTCATTAGATGGTGAAACTGAAATCATCAGTAGAGATGATCTTGTGGGTCATTTCAATCCGCTAAGAATAAATGCTGCGGGAGCCGTTTTTGACATTGAAAAATTGGATTGGATGAACGGGTACTACATAAGAGAATTGTCTGCAGAAGAGCTTGGATCTGAGCTGCTTGGTTTCTGGACCCAATTTCCACCTAACGAATTTGACATGATTCCGACTTTGGAAAATGCGGTAGAAGTTGCGAGACTCGTCCGCGAACGCCTAAAAACATTGAGTGATGCCGCACCGTTGGTTTCTTTTATTTTCAAAAACGAAATTGTATATACCCCAGAGGAACTCATACAAAAAGGTATGAACGACCAACAAACTCATAACCTTTTAATCAAGGTTCGTGAAATTATTTCGTTGAGAGATATAGTTACAGCCGATGAAATAGAATCAGATCTCAGAAAATTAGCTGGTGATCTTGACGTAAAGGTAGGGCAGCTGCTTGGGACGATAAGGTTGGCAACATCGGGTCAGAGGGTTTCACCACCATTGTTTGGATCTCTCGAAATACTGGGTAGAGACCGTGTTGTTGTTTTGTTGGACAAAGCTATTGAGATGTTAACTGGTGATTCAAAATCTTGACGCTTAATAGGCACAATTTTATACTCATATAGTTGATTGAACGGCCTCTAAAACTGGAGCGAAAATCTATGTTGTTTAAAGATAGGCTTAATGTGGATCTTAAAGACGCTATGCGAAATAAGGATGCCATTAAGCGGACCGTAATACGTACACTATTGTCAGAAATCCGTAATGCTGAAATAGCGGCACAAAAAGATTTGCAGGAAAGTGATATTGAGGGGGTTATGTCCAAACAAGCCCAACAGAGGAAGGACAGCATAGAAGCCTACGATGAAGCTGGTCGCCAAGACCTTGTGGATAAAGAGACTGCTGAACTAAATATCATCACTGAGTATCTACCTGAGCAGATGACAGAAGTGGAAATTGAGGGAATTATTGCCGAAACACTCAACAAAGTTGATGCGACTGGACCTTCCGACATGGGAAAAGTTATGGGTGCCCTAATGCCCCTGGTAAAAGGACGGGCTGATGGTAAAGTGGTTAATGCGATGGTCACCGCTAAGCTAAAGAACTTATAATCCAAATGAAATTTGGCGTTGTTGTATTTCCGGGTACGTGGAGCGATAAGGACTGCTTTTATGTTATCGACCAAGTTCTTCATCAGCCTGTTGAGTATATTTGGCACAAAGATACGGACTTAACAGGATTTGATTGCATAATTCTACCTGGAGGATTTTCGTATGGTGATTATCTGCGGTGTGGAGCCATAGCAAGGTTTTCTCCAGTTATGAAATCCGTGGAAGCGTTCGCAAATGCTGGTGGTCTTGTTTATGGGATTTGTAACGGATTTCAAATTCTTTGTGAATCCGGACTCCTTCCGGGTGTTTTGATCAGGAATGATCATTTGCAGTTCAGGTGTGAGTGGACTAGCTTGAGGATTGAGAACTCTGACTCCCCATTCACTTCAAAGGCTGAGGCAGGTCAAGTTATTTCAGTACCAATATCGCATGGCGAAGGAAATTATTTCGCCGATAGTGCGACATTGGATGAAATTGAAAAAAATAACCAAGTCATTTTTAGGTATAGCAGTCCGGAAGGTTGTATTGACAGAGAAAATAATCCTAATGGTTCATTAAATAATATTGCTGGCATAACAAATAGAGAGGGAAATGTTCTTGGGATGATGCCCCATCCGGAGAGATGCTGTGACCCGCTTTTGGGGAGTACCGATGGAGAGGTAATATTTAGATCAATCTCAGACACACTGTTGAAGCTCACTTCATGACAAGTCTGGATGTTTTATTGGTGACCTACATTGTTTGACAAGCAAGTTTTAGATCAGCTGGCACTCTCTGAGGTTGAATACGGGATGATTGTAGAGAGGTTGGGTAGAGAACCTAATCATCTGGAATTGGGTTTGTTTGGATCCCTGTGGAGTGAACACTGTGGATATAAACATTCAAAACCGCTTCTTAAAATGTTCATGTCAGATAACCCAAGATTACTGGTTAATCCTGGTGACGAAAATGCAGGTGTGGTGGATATAGGTGAAGGTTTGGCGATCGTGTTTAAAGTAGAGTCCCACAACCATCCCTCTGCCATCGAACCGTATGAAGGTGCTGCGACAGGTGTTGGAGGAATAGTGAGGGATATTTTTGCAATGGGAGCCCGTCCCATCGCTCTTCTAAATTCCCTGCGTTTCGGATCTATAGATAAGCCTCACAACAGGTATCTGTTTGATGGAGTCGTTTCTGGTATTTCTGGATATGGAAATTGTATAGGTATTCCCAACGTTGGTGGCGAAGTTGTGTTTGCTGAGTCGTATACGGGAAACCCGTTGGTTAATGCAATGTGTATAGGCATTCTTCGACAGGAGGACATGACCAGGGCAACAACGGGTGGCGAAGGCAATCTGTTGGTGCTTGTTGGTTCCGGCACTGGAAGAGATGGAATTCACGGTGCGTCTGGACTTGCCTCCAGGACTTTCGACGATGACAGGGAATTGAGACCGACTGTTCAGGTAGGAAACCCTTTTCTTGAGAAGGTTCTTATAGAGGCCTGTCTAGAGGCGGCAGCCTCTGGAAGGCTGGTGGGTCTTCAGGATTTGGGTGCCGCCGGGCTTACTAGTGCAGCGGTTGAATGCGCAGCCAATGGTAATTCAGGTATACAGTTGGACATTGATAAAGTTCCTAGGCGTGACACCGGTATGGAGCCTTATGAAGTCATGTTGTCGGAGACACAGGAACGTATGCTTCTTACCGTAAGCTCTGAAAACCTCGATTTTATACGTGCAATATTTGATAAATGGGATGTTGAATGCAGCGTTATTGGCAAAACAACTAACACATTACGGACCGAGATATTTGAGGATGGAGTTCTTAAGGGAGATTTGCCTGTTGATATCCTGACAGACCCACCTTTATATGTAATCGACAGTATTAGGCCAAGCTACCTTGATGAGTTGCACTCATTCGATTGGGACACCATTGACATCCCCTCTGAAGGTCCTACGGAAACACTGTTAAAGATATTGAGATCTCCTAATATTTCGAGTAAGCATCCTGTGTTCAGGCAGTACGATCATCAAGTGCAAACCAACACGGTGATTGCGCCTGGTAATGATGCATCGCTGATTCGTATCAAAGGTACTACCAAAGGTCTTGCGGCTTCGACAGATGGTAACGGCAGACTTTGTTATCTGAATCCATACATAGGGGGGATAATCGCAGTTGCTGAGGCATGTAGAAATGTTTCATGCACGGGAGCAAATCCTATAGCACTTACAAATTGTTTGAATTTTGGCAACCCTGAGAAACCAGAGGTTTACTACCAATTAGAGAACTGTGTTCGGGGCATGGCTCATGCCAGTGAAGCTTTCGAAAGCCCGGTTATTAGTGGGAATGTTAGTTTATACAACGAGACTAGAGATCAGGCCATTTATCCCACCCCCGTGATTGGTGCTGTAGGCCTTACAGAAAATGTGGGCAAAAACTGTGATATCGGATTTAAAAACGAGGGAGATGTGGTATTTCTTCTCGGTGCGGAATCATTCCAGGAACCTGTATCTACTCTTTCTGGTAGCGAATATCTTGAGGTAATTCATGGCAAAGTTGCGGGCAACCCGACTATTGACCTGGAGATGGAGATTAAAGTACAGAAAGCCTGTAGGTCGCTTATTGGTGCAAATTTACTTAATTCGGCTCATGATTGCTCGGATGGGGGTCTTGCGGTGGCTCTTGCGGAATCCTGCATATCGGGAGGACTCGGCTTAAAGGCATCACTCCCAGATGTGGAAAGGTGGGATGTGGCTCTATTTGGAGAACGCCAGTCGAGAATTATTGTCTCATTTAGTCCTGAACATCTTGAGAGATTTGACCTAATATGTTCCGAAAATAATGTTCCTTCGATTCAGATTGGGATGGTCGAGGCAAGGTCCTTCACTATAGAGGGACTAGTCGATTTGGATGTGTCAAAGGCCTCTGATACCTGGCACAATGCTTTGGAAGTCGTAGATCTGTCATATTAAAGATGATCTCAACTATGTGTGGAGCACATGCCTCTGTCGGGCAAGTGGTGAATGACCTAAAATTCCAAGCCTAAGAGGACACTCTTTATTTCACCGACAATATTTTCGATTAACCTTAATTCTGGGAAGCACCTCTTCCTAGAGTGCTTCAACCATAGTTTGACACGTCAACACCTCAATGCTAGATTGATTAACAGGCTGGGCAGCCACTTAGGGCTGCTTTTTTCTTTGTATTTTGATGGAGGATAGGATTGCCTACATACGACTACAGATGTGAATCATGTGGTGAACAGTTTGAACTGAGACTGAAGTTCAGCGATGACATAGATCAGCCCTGTAAACAGTGTGGAGAAATTGCCACGAGACAATTCTCCGCGGTACCAATTGTGTTCAAAGGTAGTGGTTGGTATGTCAATGACTACGGTAAAAAGGGAAGCTCATCAGGCAAACAGAATGACCCCTCATCATCTAAGAAAGAGAGTTCAGACAACTCCTCGGACAACTCTTCAAGTACATCTGAAAAAAGTGATTCAGGTGCCTCAAAAAGTGACTCTTCTTCAAAACCTTCCTCATCTACATCCTCAACCTCAACCAAATCGTCTTCTAGCGACTGAATTATGAGGGCCCTACTTCAAAGGGTATCGTCCGCTTCCGTTTCTGTTGATAATGTCATCACCGGTCAAATAGGAGGGGGATTTTTGGTGTTTCTGGGGGTCGGTAAGTCAGATACGCAGGAAGATCTGGAATATTTGGTCGATAAGGTAATTAATCTCAGAGTTTTTCCAGACGAGCATGGTAAATTTGATAGGTCGGTTCAGGATGTTGGCGGTGAGATTTTACTAGTGAGTCAATTTACTCTCTATGCTGATACCAGAAAAGGACGCAGGCCTGGTTTTTCGGATGCTATGCCTGTTAATGAGGCGAAAGAACTTTTCATCGAGGCCACGGAGGCCTTCAGGAATTCCGGCGTCAACATTGAAACGGGGGTGTTTCAAGCTGACATGTCCGTGTCACTTGTGAATGAGGGTCCTGTCACATTATTAATTGACTCTGTAGACAGACTAAAGCCACGTAATGTTTAGAGATCTTTATTCTATGTCCAGGCTAAGGTCCAGATCTGGGGCTGAATGAGTCAGAGCCCCGACAGATATGAGATCAACTCCTGATTCTGCTGCTGCCCTGACTGACTCGAGATTTATACCACCTGAGGCTTCGGTTATGGCTTTTCCTTTGCACATCTCAACAGCCTTTTTCATTTCACTTGGGGGCATATTATCAAGAAGTATTATTTGTGCACCGGCTTCAAGAGCTTCTTCAACCTGCGCTATATCTTCAACTTCCACCTCGATTTTTATAGTGTGTGAGGCGTTGGTGTGAGCTTTTCTTATAACGTCTTTGAGACTCATACCTTCAAGGGCAAGAGTCCGTATATGATTGTCCTTTATAAGTATTCCGTCACCAAGATTTTGTCTGTGATTAGTACCACCACCCATTCTGACCGCATATTTTTGGAGAGACCTGAAACCCGGTGTTGTTTTTCTGGTATCAATTATTGTGGTATTTGTGCCTTTGACCGCATCCACATATTTTGATGTTTCTGTGGCTACCCCGCTGAGTTTTCTCAGGAAGTTGAGAGAAGTACGTTCTGTTGTAAGTATGGATCCAAGAGGTCCTTGTATATTCGCAATACGTGACCCATTTTCCAGAAAATCTCCATCAGCTAAAAGCCGTTCTGTCTCCACATCCGGGGCCATTTTGCGGAAAACTTCGAGAGCTATATCCAGCCCTGCTAAAATACCCCTTTCATCAGATACGATTGTTGCTTTTCCGTCTATGTTAGGAGATATTAAAGCCTCTGTCGTTGCGTCCCCAGCCGAATAGTCTTCCATAATGGCAAGTTCGATCAGTCGTTCCATATCGGGTGTGATTTTCATGGACTCTCCAAATTGAAAGAAAGGGTTATTATGCAACATTTCATTGTTGCAAGACCCCAGAGTGTTCACTACCAATGGATTGGATGGTAATTCTAAACAACAGATAGCATTCTTTCGAGGGCGATACGTGAAAATTTACGGGTTTTATCGTCTACCGTAATCTGGTTTACGACCTGACCCTCCAGAAGGCCATCCAGTACCCAGGAAACGTAAGCTGGATGAATTCTGTACATTGTGGAGCAAGGGCATACTACGGTATCGAGACAGAACACGGTTTTATCCGGATTTTCGGAGGCGATTCGGTTCACCAGGCTTATTTCGGTACCAACTGCCCAGGCGGTTCCGGCAGGTGCTTCTGATATCACTTTTTTTATGTATTCCGTTGACCCATTCGAATCCGCAGCATTAACAACATCATTGGTACACTCAGGATGAACGACAACGTGAACATCCGGATGTGTCTTTCTTGCCTGTTCTATCTGGGCCACTGTGAACCGTGTGTGTACTGAACAATGCCCTTGCCATAGAATCAACTTGGATTTTTCTATTTCTTCCTCAGAGTTTCCTCCAAGGGGTTTAAATGGATTCCACACGATCATTTCATCCAATTCAATACCCATGTTGAGCCCGGTGTTTCTGCCTAGATGCTGATCTGGGAGAAAGAGCACTTTTTCGCCCTTCGAATAAGCCCAGTCAAAAGTTGCAGCAGCGTTTGAGGAAGTGCATACTATTCCGTCATTCTCTCCACATAAGGATTTAATGTCTGCCGTCGAGTTCATGTAGGTAATAGGTATCACCTGACTGGTTCCGAGAACGTCGGTCAAGTCATCCCAGCAATCCAAAACATCGTCAGTCTGCGCCATATCGGCCATTGAACAACCTGCTGTGAGGTTTGGTAGGATTACTTTTTGTTCAGGGGTGCTTAATATGTCAGCCGTTTCCGCCATGAAATGTACACCGCAGAAAATGATAAATTCAGCATCATTCTGTTCAGCGGCAAACTGGGAAAGTTTGAAAGAGTCACCACGCATGTCGGCAAATTGGATAACTTCGTCTCTCTGGTAGTGGTGCCCAAGAATTACAGCTCTACTTCCCAACTTTTTTTTGGCATCGTGTATGTTTTTCTCTAACTCTTCCGGTTTCGTCCGCATGTAGCTGATAGGTAGTTTTTGCCACCTGACCCCGGCTCCGAACTCATCCTCAAGAGTTTTGGATTGGAGAGTGTCATCCGTCTGGCAAAATGCGGATTGCTCTATTTCTGTTACTGGGATCGTTGGACTGTCTGTTTTTATTACCATTTTCGTTTTGACTCTTTCCCCTCTTACATATGAGAGCTAATTGAATCCAACTAAAGTGTATTTATCGTTAAAGACTTTGTTGGCTCGCTTGGCGAGCCGTTTCCAGCTTGAATTAGAGTCCCCTGCAAAAACCATGGGCTTGTTTCTTCTATTTTTACAACTTCAAGATCACCTTTGGAAGTTGTATTGCTATCAAAAAAAACCAGTTTGTCGTTACGATTCCGGCCAAACCACCGTCCGTCTTTAGTCCCCTCAACCAGTATCTCGTGACGTTCTCCCAGCACTCTACCATTAATCTCAGCAGAAATTCTTTCCTGTTCATCGTTAATCTGTTTTAGACGATCTTTCTTTATATCCTCAGGGACATTATCGATCATCTTTCTGTCTGCAATAGTTCCTTCCCTAGTAGAGTAGGCTGCTGAATGAACCTTGTCGAACTTGATATCACTTACCATGCGAAGTGTAGCTTTAAACTGGTCCTCTGTTTCACCACAGAATCCTACTATTAAATCAGTACTAAGGCTTACTTTTGGTACTTTGTACCTGATTTTGTCGATGATTTTCCTGTATTCGAGGTTTGTGTAACCTCGCCTCATACTTTGCAGAATATCGTCATCCCCGGCCTGAAAGGGAAGGTTAATATGTTCACAAACCTTCTCAAGATTTGCGACGGCCTCTATTATGCTGTCATCCATATCGTTTGGATGTGAAGTCAGAAATCTTATACGTTCGATACCTTTAACCTCGTTTACCGCAGCGAGAAGGTTACCTAGATTCACTGAGCCTGGGAGGTCGTGTCCATAAGAATCTACATTCTGGCCCAGTAATGTAACCTCTTTGACTCCTCTAGCAGCTAGCATTTCAGATTCATATACTATTTCCGATATCTCTCTACTAGTTTCACGGCCTCTTCTATAAGGGATTATGCAAAATGAGCAGAACTTGTCGCACCCGTGGATTATGGGTATGAATGTTGATACAGAAGGGGCTGCGGAAAGAGGACCTATACAGCCTTCAGGGTCTACTCCCAATCTCTCTGAAAGTAGGTTTATCAAAGGGTCGTATTGTTGCGGCCTCATGAAAACATCTACAAACGGGAATCGTCTTTCCAGAGGTTCTGCATTTGGCCCTACCATGCAGCCCATTAAGGCTATAACTTTCTCAGGATTTGATTCTTTACTTGGTTTTAGGCTCGTTAACGTACCGACGGCCTTGTCTTCAGCATTTTGTCTTACAACGCAAGTGTTGAGCACCACGATGTCAGCATCATTTCTGGAAGGAGAAGGCACTAATCCAAGTTGATCCAAGGCACTGCAAAGCCGGTCTGAATCAGCCTTGTTCATCTGGCATCCGGTGGTCCAGATATGGTAACTTTTCATCTTTTTCTTAACTTCCTATCTGTAGCACTAATGGCGGAGGGAATGGGATTCGAACCCATGAGAGGACTTTCATCCCCTAACCGCTTAGCAGGCGGCCGCACTAGACCTCTATGCGATCCCTCCGTTTTTCGAATGTCTAATTATAAGTTGGTAAGATGGCTCAATCAAGGACAAGTATTGTGAAATCCGGAACTATTATTAATATTGAAGATTAATTCGTAACTATCTTGTCTTAAGGCCATGTTAAATTTTACTAATATCGCAAATAATGGATGATGTCGTAACGCAATAACAAGTGGATTCCGATTTCACCACAAAATTTTTACTTCAGCCGGATTTATGTTCCAATGGTCTAAATCCGTCAGCGTCACCAATCCAAACTTCGCCCCCTTCGAAATGTTCCTTTTTCCATATGGGGACAGTTTGTTTGATTCTATCGACGGAGTAGGACGCAGCTTCAAAAGCTGACTGTCTGTGAGGAGACCCGACTGCTACAACGAGACTTTCTTCTCCAATATCGACTTTTCCGAGTCGGTGATCTATTGCAACTAGGATGTCCCAATTTGAGCACATCTCTTTAGCAATTTCTTCCAATTTTTTTTTCGCCATAGGTACATAGGCTTCATATTCCAGCAATATCACCTTTCTGGAATTTGTGTGATCCCGGGTAACACCATGGAATACTACCGCTGCTCCGTGTCTTTCAGATGAGGCAAAATGTGTGGCGTCTGAAGGGTTTAGTTTGTCTTCTGTGATTCTTACTCTGTATTTTTTACTCGGCATTGTATTTAAGGCCTTTTAGTAATCATGGCTTCCACCACTTACTGGGGGTATAAGTGCGACCGTGTCTCCATTTTTAAGAACATGATTGTGTTCTTGGTATTCTTCGTTTATGGCCGCTACTATCTTGTCAGGTTCAGCGACGATTTTTGGATGAATGGTACAAATGTGTTTGATAAGTTCGCCTAAATTTGTGTTATCACTCGTAATATTTATCTTTTCGGCCATAACTCCCGCCTGTTCGCGGTAGGAGGCAAAATATAGAACCGTTACTTCTTTCATATCATTTTTTGGCCCGATCTAATATTAGTATCTTAGAGCTCCGCCATTAACGTGAATCGTTTGACCAGTAATGTAAGATGCCGCGTCCGAGGCTAGAAATGCAACCGTGGACCCTATTTCACTAGGTATTCCCAATCTTCCCACGGGAACTCCTTCAGATTCTACAGGGTTGGATCGTAATCCCGTAGTTATACTTCTGCTTGTGTCGAAGGCTCCCGGAACAATGTGATTAACTAGTATTCCTTTTTCAGCCAGTTCTGGGGCCATCGCTCGTGTGAGCCCGAGAGCTCCCATTTTACTTGCACATACATGAGCCCACTCTGATCTGCCTGAAAAAGCATTTAGCCCTGACACATTAATTATTCTTCCCCATCCTGCTTCCTCCATTCCTGGAATAGCTGCACGAGAACAAAAAAAAGGACCATCCAGGTTTACAGCTAATACTCTTCTCCATTGATCGGTAGACATATCGGAAATCCGATCGGATGCCCTCAGCCCAGCATTGTTCACCAGGATGGTAACTTTACCAAGAGAGGACTCAATCTGGGCAAACATATCGTTGACTTCTTCTTCAACGCCCACATCTGCGGTTACGGATATTGCTTTTCCCCCTGCAGAATTAATTTCGTCCCTTACTGAATCACATTCAGCTCTATTTTCTCGGGAATTGACTACGATAGATGCTCCTTTATCGGCTAGTTCAAGAGCAGTCGCTCGACCAATATTTCTACCAGATCCCGTTACTAGGGCGATTCGACCGGATAGAGATGTATTTGTCATACCGATGCTCCCACGATTGAGGCGACTCTGTCTAAGTTGTTAATGCCAACCTCGAATTCACCCGATTCCACTGCTTTGAGTACTTCCACCACGGCGTTGCTATAAGGGGTATTAATTCCCATTTCGGCGCCTTTATCCGAGACCATTCCGTTCAAGTATTCAATTTCTGTGAGCCTTCCTTTAATAACGTCCTGGGCCATTGAGGGTCTGCCCGGTACAGCGGGTGGTTCCCCAGATAAAACTTTGTCCAGTTCAGGATGTCCGTTTGTTCCTGCGGCTTTCTCCATGTCTTCCAAACTGAAGTCACCCATTGGAGGTACAACGTTATAACCTAGAGCTCGCCCAACTTTTATGGTCTCTATGGCGAGGTTCAAAATTTGCATTCTTGAGACTTTGTTGGCTCTGACTTCATGGCTCATCATCCCAGTCATTGCGGCGGTAGCATTTACCATACAGTTTGTTACCATTTTGGACCATCGTTCTCCCCAGAGATCTTGGGTTGGAACGGTCTTGCCGGCGGATGAAAATAAATCTACTATTTTTTCTACCCTGGGAGTAATTTCTCCGTGTAATTCTCCGACTTTGAAACAGAGTGGTTCTTTCTGCAAAGACTGAGACACACTACCTGTCCTAGTGATGTGGGCAGGTTCATAAATACCTGCTGAGATTGTTGTAATACATCCTAACGTTCGACTCGCGCCAACAAGAGGGGCGATGCGCAGCTCATTTATGCTGTTCTGTGGACTAATTACCCAGGTGTCGTCCCTCATATAGGGAAGCATCCTCCTAACAGCCTCCTGTGTATCATAAGACTTGACTGCGACCACAACTATGTCGAAAGTCCCTTCGATTGCGGGAATCTGATCAGTGTGAATAGCCTTTACTTCAACTTTGTGCTCCCCTGTTATACCGTCAAGCGTCAGACCGCGATTGTTCATCGCATCTACATGATCTTTCCAGGAATCAATTAAAAGGACATCCTCCCCCTCTTTAGACATAAATCCTGCTAGAGTGCCTCCTATGGCTCCTACTCCTATAGATGCAATTCGAAACGCCATTCTCAACAGCTCCTGTAAGTTTTTAGTTATTTAATTTGGGGTTCTATGCGTAAAGATAAAGATTTGTTAGGACTTCCTTCCTTTTCTATCGATGAATGGTTTGAACCCTTCGAGGACAGGGGTCGGTTCTAAGGTGCTGGACTGTGCCTCCAGCTCTTTCTCGTATGTGTCTCTCCATGAGACTCCAACATCTTGTATTAGAAGATGTTTGATTCCCTGTACCATTCTGGAGTCATTTTCAACTATCATTCCTGCCAATTCCCTTGCTTTGCTCATAAGCTCACTGGAGTGGACCACATGATTGAGCAATCCGATTTGAAGTGCTTCATCAGCCTCAACTACGCGTGCTGTCAACAGTAATTCTTTTGCTTTCGGCCATCCTACTTGCATAGGAAGGCTCCATGTTGAGTTGACTCTTCCATATGCAGCGGCCAGGAAACGAAACTTAGATTTTTCACAGCCCACTCTAATGTCCAGACTAGAGGCGAGGACGGCCCCGCCTCCATAAGCCAGTCCATTCATGGCTCCAATAGTGGGCTTCACGCATTCTCCAATATGCCAGGCATACTCGGGTCTTCCTGGATCCGCAGGAGGTGGATTGTCACTTTCCGCGTTTCGAGTCATTTCATGAATGTCGGCTCCCGCAGTGAAAGCGCGGTCCCCGGCTCCTGTGAAAATGATCGCCTTTATGTCATCGTCTGACTCCATGTCAGTAACGGCCCTATCCATCTCTCTAAACAGGGTACTACTCATTGCATTCAAAACTTCAGGTCTGTTTAAAGTTATGGTACCTATACCGTCTTTCTTGTCGATTAGAAGGGTTTCGTAACTCAATTTCTTACTCCTTGAAAATCCCATAATTCCTTGAATTATAGGAATGTAATTTCAGCAAGGTCAATGAATGGCGATGTTACCTGATAATTGCTGTTGCACAGAAACTTTTATTTTAAACTCCGTATACGTTGAGGTCTATTCGGCCATTCCTACCAAAACATACACCTTCGGACTCAAGTAAATCTCTTTGTGATTTCATCTGTTCTTGGGACCTGTTACTGATTTTGCCGCGACTATTCACTACTCTTTGCCAAGGAGTATTGCGATCATTTGTATTAAGCCTAGACAATGCATATCCAACTACACGTGGGTTAGTCACTCCGGAATAAAGCGCCACTTGAGAATAGGTCATTACTAAACCGAAAGGAATAGAATCCACTACTGCATAAATGTTCTCGAAAGTATTTGGTAACTTGTTGTCAGAATTTGTCATTGGGAGTACTGATCATTCTAGATTAAACCTGTTTAATCATCATTACTCAAATATATCTTGGAAATATCACTTGCATGGATAGCCCTAATGGGACGAAAGTGAGTATATAGCTGGTAAAAATATCTATTACCATGCCATAGAGTTTGTTCCTCTGTTATCATCGCCATCCACACGGATCCAAAGTGTGAAGATATTTAAAATCGAAGCCCGAGACTGTAATTGAAAATCGGCATGGAGGATTGAAATGGCAGATGAAACTTTTGCTCCTATTCAAAAGCTTTCACCAGATGATATGGCAGTGAAGCCAAATCTTCATATGTCTGAAACATATGAAGATTTCTCATGGGAATCAATGTATGGAGAATTAGACTGGCTTCCGGGTGGTGGGTTAAATAAGGCGCATGAGGCAATAGATCGGCATGCGAATGGTAAGAATCGAGATAAAGTTGCCATGATATGGGAAGGGAAAAACGGTGAGCGCGAAGACTACACTTTTGGTGATATGAAACGCCTAACCAACCAGTTTGCCAACGTGTGTCAAAGCCTAGGGATAGAGAAGGGAGATAGAGTTTTTATATTCATGGACCGGCTTCCGGAGCTCTATGTGGCCTGTTTTGGGGCTTTGAAGGCTGGTGCGGTTGTAGGGCCTCTGTTTTCCGCTTTTGGTCCAGAACCGGTTCGGGACAGAATGCAGGATAGTGGGGCAAAGGTTCTTGTAACGCAACCGGACCTTCGTCGAAAAATTTCTGGAATTATTCCCGAACTTTTTGAATTACAGCACATACTGATAGTCAACAAGGATGGAAGAGATCCTCAGCCGATAGACGCCCAGGACCTTTCTTATGAAGAAGAGATGGGCAAGGCTTCGAATGATTTTACAACCGTCGTAACGGGCCAGTATGACTATTCGATAATGCACTATACCTCTGGGACGACTGGGAAACCTAAAGGAGCTGTACATAGGCATCAGGCTGTGGTGCAGCAGATGGCCACTGGTAAGTGGGCTTTAGATTTCCACGAAGATGATGTTTATTGGTGTACTGCCGATCCGGGATGGGTGACAGGAACTTCTTACGGAATGATGGCACCATGGACTAATGGTTTGACCCAGCTAATATACGAAGGTGGGTTCAGCGCCAGTCGGTGGTACGAACAGATACAGAAACATAAAGTCACCGTATGGTATACGGCTCCTACCGCAATACGTATGCTAATGAAGGCTGGTGAGGAGGTCCCCAACCGCTTTGATCTATCTACGTTGAGATATATGTGTAGTGTTGGAGAGCCCTTAAATCCAGAAGCAGTTGTATGGGGTCAAGAGGTCTTTGGTATGCCATTTCACGACAATTGGTGGCAAACCGAAACTGGTGCCATTATGTGTGCTAATTATCCGTCTATGGAAGTAAGACCTGGCTCCATGGGTAAACCAATTCCAGGTGTTGAGTTGGGAATCGTTGATGAAGATTTCAATCCCGTCCCAGATGGCGAGGATGGCAATCTTGTAGTAAAGCCAGGTTGGCCTTCCATGTTTCATGGTTATTGGAACAACTCGGAAATGTACAATTCCCGATTCAGAAAAGGTTGGTATTTGACGGGTGACACAGCTAGAAGGGACTCAGATGGATATTTCTGGTTTGTTGGGAGGGCGGATGACGTTATTAACACCGCAGGACATTTGGTGGGACCATTTGAAGTTGAAAGTGCTTTAATAGAGCATCCGGCTGTAGCTGAGGCCGGGGTCATTGGCAAGCCGGATCCATTGGCGATGGAAATTGTTAAGGCGTTTGTATCTCTAAAAGACGGCTATGAGGAAAGCACCAAGCTTAGGAATGAAATTATGCGCTTTGCGAGAGAGAAATTATCAGCTGCCGTAGCGCCAAGAGAGATAGATTTTATTCCTTCTTTGCCTAAGACGCGTAGTGGGAAAATAATGAGAAGGCTATTAAAAGCGAGAGAGCTTGGGTTGCCGGAAGGTGATACATCTACACTGGAAGATGATTAATTCCCCTG
>VFFS01000028.1 GCA_009392815.1 SAR202 cluster bacterium | reverse complement strand
AAAGCTCATCAAATGTGTCTGTTCCCACTGTGATTATCAGATCATATCCCTTTAAGGCTTCACGATGGGCAGCGACCCTAAGAGAGTGAACTCCAAGGTACTGAGGGTGCGTTGTAGGGAAGGAAACCTCGGCTCCTCTTGATTGGTATACGGGTAGTCCGGCAAGTTCTGCAAGCTGTACAGCATCTTCAAGAGCATTATCATCTGAAACTCTATCACCAACTATAAGGAGTGGACTTTTTGCTGAAATGAGAAGTTCTGCGGCTTTTTTTATCCCCGCAGGGTCGGGTCTTACGTTGTCATGGATGTCAGACGAAGGCACTATATTCATCTCAGCCATGCCTTCTAATGCATTTGCTGTGAATCCTACGTATACGGGTCCTTTGGGATGGCTGTTGGCCTCATTAAACGCTCTTCGCATTACGCTTGGAATCTGTTCAGCTATATCTAGCTCTACTGACCATTTAGTAACTGGTCGTACCAACTCGGCCAGATCGGTTTTGTTTTCGTTGATTTTTCGAGAATCGTAATTGCATGAGGTAACGACGAGTGGTGTTCCGGTATTAAGTGCATCGAGCATTAGGGCGATGCCGTTGGCTAGCCCACTATCAACGTGAAGACTTACGAAAGCAGTCTTCTGAGTTGAACGGGCATATGACTCACCCATGCCTACAGCAACACTTTCTTGAAGTGCCATAATGTATTTGAATTCGGGGTATTCTCCCAACATATCTATAAGTGGTCCTTCACTGGTTCCCGGATTACCAAATATGTATTCGACCCCTTCGGCCTTAAGCATTTCCAAGACTGCTTGTTTACCGGACATTAGCTCGCCCATGTGAACTCCTTAAATAATTTGATCATTAGATTAATTTGTCGGTGTAACATTGAATGTTACATAGCCATCGCGTCATGATCAATTTAACTCATAAATGGTTGTCGACTAATTATAGAAAGATCTTATCTCCGGTGATGATAATATCAGTGCGAATCCGAACTTAATTAATGCCTCTTGGAGGGATATAACTTGCCGAAATCAACCAGGATAGAAAAAATTGAGACATTCTTGTGGGATAAGTGGTTACTTTTAAAAATTCACTGTGAAGATGGCACTGTTGGTATCGGAGAGGGAGGAGTTCACGGATGGCAAAGACCCACACAAACTATGATTGAAACGATGGAGCCGTATTTAATTGGTAAGAATCCGGATCACATTGAACACCACTATCAATGGTTGTATAGATCGTCACATTTCATGGGATCAGTTGTGCAGGGAGCTTTGTCTGCTATAGATATTGCTTTATGGGATATAAAAGGCAAACGTCTGCAGGTGCCTGTTTTCGATCTCATGGGTGGTAAAACTCGCGATAAAGTACGTTGTTATATGCATGTAGGGTCTGGCGACTTAGGCTCTGCTGCTGATCTGGCTAATGATGCTTTGAATGCCGTTAATCAAGGATTCACTGCCGTACGATTTAGTCCATTTTCGTCTGATTATTACCTCCATAAGTCGTACTCTGAGTGGGCTGATGAAGCCGTAAACAGGGTTGCGGCTGTAAGAGAGACAGTAGGTCCTGATGTAGACATATGTGTGGAGATACACAGACAAATGAATCCAGCAGAGAGCATAGCTTTGGGCAGAAGACTGGAGGAGTTTAACCCATTTTTTTATGAGGACCCTATGTTGCCAGACAGTCCAGCCATCATGGGAGAAGTTGCTGCCAAATGCAATATACCTATAGCAACTGGCGAAAGATTCACTACCATTTTTGAATACCAGCAACTTTTGGAGGCGAAAGCAGCTGCATATGTCCGTCCTGACTTATGTTTGTGTGGAGGTCTGTCAGGTTGTAAAAAAGTTGCCGCAATGGCGGAGGCTCATCACGTAAAAGTTATACCTCATAATCCTCTTTCTCCTATCAGTACTGCCGCTTGTGTACAGCTCGACGCATGCATACCTAACTTTGCTCTGCAGGAGTACACCGGAGAGTCGGAACCTCCCAAAAGTGAACTGTTGAAAAATCCCCTGGAACTGAAGGATGGATATATCACTGTCCCAGATGGCCCGGGGTTGGGAGTAGAGATTAATGAAGAAGCTCTGAAAATGCCGGAGGATCCCAAAGTTTTGGACACCCCTATAGGCTTTGATGGCTCTGTTCAGGATCGGTAAGACCCCTTAAGGAATAATCTTAGGGGTTGGGCAAAGTGACAATATCATTCCTATCAGAGTTGCCGACGTAAAAATTGCGAATGAAATTCTCATTCCCTTTATAAAAGACGAAATCAACTCTGTTTCGGATCCGTAATTTACTGCTGATAAATTGGCTTCAAATCCCATTGAGCTCATCACCAGAGTTACTATTGTTGCTGCAATCGGTATTGCGATCAGACTACCTGAGTTGCGTATCAGGTTAATAAATCCTATGACGGCGCTTTGATTAGACGTTGGAGTCACAGCCAGAATGGCGCTGTTGTTAGGACCATAGAAAGCTCCCATTCCAGCACTGATGGGAATCATCGCAATGTAGGGAAGAAGACCATTGGATGATTCGTCAAGAGTAGACAATATTATCAAGCCTATTGTTACAAGTAGTGATCCGCCTACCGTAAATATTCTAGTTCCAAATCGGTCTGATAATCTTCCGCTGAGTGGGCTTACAATTGCCATACAAGCGGCTGCAGGTATAAAGACACTACCCACTTTGTCAGGGGGATAGCCTTGAACATATTTCAAATAAAATGGTAGTAAAAATAATGCCGAGGACATGCCGACGAAACATATTAAGTTGGACAGAATTGATAACCCGAATATTGGACGTCTAAATAGTTGTAGATCCAAAATCGGACTATCGGTAACCAGACCTCTCCAAACGAAAAGACCTCCTGATACCAGTGATAAGGCAATAACGCTTAAAGGTATTAAAGACCAGCCGAAGTGTGCGGTCATAGCGATTCCAGCCAATAGTGACGAGAGTGTGGATACACACAGTGTCGCCCCATACCAGTCAAACTTTGAATTGGAAATCTGGTTAGTACGGTGGGAATCTAGTGCTAAGAAGGCTAATAGTGCCCCAGCAGCTGAAACCAAGGATGTTACGATAAATACGCTTCTCCAGCCCGCGTATGTTGTCACTAAACCACCAACGGTTGGTCCTGCTACATTACCTAAGCCAACAAATATCAGGACCAGTCCTACGGCCTTCCCTCTTTGTCTCTCCCCAAAAGCAGAAATTGCGATGATAAACGCGGTGCCTTGTACCATTGCCCCGCCTATTCCCTGTAGAACCCTGCCGGATAGCAATATTTCTATTGAAGGTGAAAGTGCGCTTGCGATTCCTCCGAAAAGAAATACGATTAGTCCTGAAACGATGACTTTTTTACTGCCTAATATGTCGGTTAGTCTTCCCATTGGTAATAACAAGGCAGCCACCATAAGCAAATACGTGGTATTTATCCATTGAGCGGTTGGGATATCAGATACAAATTCCTCTGCTATATTTGGCAATATGACATTTGATGCACCCCTATCTAGGGCGGAACTCATAATAGCCAAGGCTGCGACTGAAAAAGCTAGCCAGGGTGAGGAAGTTGCCTTGTTGGATTTTTTATATGAAGTTTCGGAGTTTTGAGTCATATGTGGCCAAGTAAAAAGGATACACGCTATAGATGCTGTTGTGTCTTATATATGTAAAATTTAACCGTTCAGTCTTCTAGTTATCTGAAGTCGTAAAAAATTGTAAAGAGAGGATCAAATGTTTTTAATCAGGAGAGTGTGTAAGGTGGAGAGAAAAGATGCTTGGGAGGTGGCGAGGCTTTTGCGCAGTATATGTGACTCATATACAGAATCCACGGGTAGGTCTAGGGCAACGATATACGTAAGCGGTGCCGGCACTCCTTCTCACGATATGGAAGTTTGCGCTGAATGGGAACAGGAAACGATAGATGCTAATAGGATGCCCAACGTCCCAGATAGCGTGAAATCTGACAATGACGTTATGTTTCCTCTTCTAAAATCGTACGATATTGAGTTTCATGAGATAGCTACGGATGACAAAATCGCCGAACGCGCAGGCTGAAACATTTCGGAGATGATGTAAGGGACCAAGGGCAATGTTAATTTAAACTTAGTTCCTTACATCATCGAGTTTTTCATTGAGTTTAGTTGTACTCATTAAAAGCGTCGGTTAATTTTCATACTCATCGTCATCTGAGTTTTTTGCTGACAGCATCGCAGCGAATGGGCCAAGAAGATTTGTGAATTCCATAGGGAAAACAAATTTGGTTGCACTTCCTTTCCCCATTTCTTTGAGTGTTTCGAAATATTGAAGACTGATCGTGTTTGTGTCTACCTCACTTGCAACCTGATGGATTCTGTCCAAAGCCGTACTGAACCCTTCTGCTCTTAAAACTGCTGCTTGTTGATCCCCCTCGGCGGTTAGAATCTCTGCTTGACGATTACCTTCAGCCCTAAGAATCTCCGCTTGTTTATCCCCCTCTGCTATGGTGATAGACGCCTGCCTTTTTCCCTCGGCCTCTGTGACGTCAGCTCTCCTGATACGTTCTGCGGACATCTGGCGATTCATAGCCTCTTGAATCTCAGGTGCAGGTTCGATTTCCTTGATCTCAACAGCTGATACTCTGATCCCCCACCGACCGGTCGTGTCATCAAGCTTAATTCTTAATTCCTGGTTTATTCGTTCTCTTTGGGACAGTACGTCATCAACATTCATCTCACCAATTACGGCTCTGAGTATTGTGGTGGCCATTCCAATGACAGCTTGATGGTAATTCACCACTTCTAGCACAACTTTTTGTGCTTCGGATTCAATAGGCCTTAAATAGACGAGGAAGTCGATGTCAATCGGGGCATTGTCTCTAGTAATGTTAGTCTGTCTTGGGATATTGATCACTTCCTCACGCAGGTCAATTCTTTCTGCTGTTTGAAATGGCCAAATTAGGATCTGAAGCCCAGGACCACGAACACCAGTTCTCTCATTAAATTTACCTAAAGTAAAGACTGCCAATCGTTCGTATTGTCTGACTATTTTTAATAGTGGAATCATTTATTTACTCCCTAACTCTAATCTCGGTCTTTTTTCAGGACTGAAAGTTTTATTCCATCCGTATCTTTTACTATTACGAAATCTCCAATATCTGGTGAGGGACGATCATCTTGCATTTCTGCGCTCCATAAATCGGACCCCACCTGCACCGTTCCTAAAGGGCGCAGGGGAGTTCTAACTATACCAACCGACCCAATAAGTTCGGAAGTATGTGAAGACATACTTTTACCAACGGCTTCCGAAAGAGCTTTTAATGTGAGTATTATTGAGCCGGTTAAGATTGTGCCTACTATTCCTATTAGCCATATATTCACCCCGAAAATGCCGCGTTCAAAGCCAGGCATAGTGGTATTTCCAAAAAGTAGAAAAGATCCAATGACAAAACATATTATCCCCCCGGCCACGTACAATCCGAGTCCAGGTGCTTGTGTTTCTATAAAGAAAAGTACAAAAGCCCCAAATACTAGGGCTACAGCCAACCAGTTTACAGGAAGCTGTCCCATACCAGCGAAAGCTAAAGATATTGCTAATATCCCAATGAATGCCCCAATCAGAATACCTGGCTGAATAAACTCAAGTGTTAAGGCTATGCTGCCTATGGTTAAGAGTACAAATGTTATGTTGGGATCGCCCACGGCATCCAGAAATTTCTCTAGCATCGTTCTTTTAAAAATTTGTATTTCCACGTCAGCTGTATCCATAGTTAGATTGCCAGATGGTGTTGAAACTGTGAATCCGTCAATTTCCTCTAACAAAGAGGTATGATTTTTTGAAACAATATCTATTATTCCCAATTCCATAGCTTCTGAGGATGTATAAGACCTAGCCTCTGTTACTGTCAATTCGAGTTCTTGGGAAGGCCTGTCCCTTTGTTCTGAAATAGATCTAAGGAGTGCGGTAGCGTCTTGAGACACCTTATTTTTGATAGTTTCTCCCAGTTCTTCTCCCGATGCACCTACAGGGGTAGCAGCACCGATGTTGGTCGTGGGAGCCATCGCAGCTATGTGAGATGCAGCCACTATGAATGTGCCTGCCGATCCGGCCCGGGCGCCTGAAGGGGATACAAATGTGATTACTGGAACTTCTGAAGACAAGATATCAGATACTATTTCTCGTGTAGGTTCTAGCATACCGCCAGGGGTATTAAGCTCTATGAGAATCGCCGAAACTTTGGTAGAAGCTTCGGCATCATTAATCATACGTTCGAGGTGGGAAGCTGTGGAAGGTTGAATGGCACCTCTGATTTCTGTCTTATATACGAACTTTGAATCTATATCTGAGGCAAAAGCCGTAGCAATCATCTGAACAGTCAGTATGAGAATGGAAGATAAAATTGCTATTCGCAAAGTTCGCAAGGTACTACTTTTCAATAGGGTTCCTTTTAAGGGCCTGCTAACTTTCGAGATTCTATCAGTCTTTGGCGAACTATCTCATAATACCGAGATAAATTTCTTATATTGCTTGCTTAGCTAACTGCATTAATATGACGTCGTTCCAACAGATTCAGTCATCACTTGGATTCACTACTCCTGTTACCATAAAACATCAAACTCGAGAATGGATTTTCTAAATTAATGGAATTACGGAGAATTGATGGAATACGTAAAATTAGGTGGTTCCGGACTACTTGTTTCTCCGCTTTGTTTGGGGACGATGATGTTCGGAAGTGCAGCAAATGAAGAGGAGTCTATATCAATAACTCATCGTGCTTTGGACGACGGAATTAATTTTTTCGACACGGCAAATGCATATAACAATGGCTTGTCCGAGGAAATACTGGGTAAAGCCTTAGAGGGTCGCCGAAATGAAGCTGTACTAGTTACAAAGGTGAATGCTTCTACCGGGGATGGTCCTAACGATGGGGGTTTGAGTAGATATCACATACTAAACGAGGTGGAGAATAGCCTTCGGAGATTGAAGACCGATCACATAGATATATATATGTTGCATAGGAGGGATTTTACCACCCCAATAGAAGAGTCTTTGGGAGCCATGAATGACCTTGTTAGACAGGGGAAAGTGCGTTACATAGGCATGTCGAACCATTATTCTTGGCAGGTCAGAGGTGCATTGGACCAGGCAAAATATGAAGGAATATCCCCGGTTGTCTGTATTCAAGATCTTTACAACATAGTAAACAGGGATCTGGAAGTTGACATGTTGCCGTTTTGCCATGAATTTGGAGTAGGAGTGATGGCATATAGCCCTTTAGCAAGAGGCATCCTGACAGGTAAGTATAGGTTGGGTGAGGAGGTTCCCATTAATTCAAGGGCAGGAAGAGGAGATAGAAGGATTCTTGAGACGGAGCTAAGAGATGGAAGTATTAAGGTAGCTCAAGAACTTGCAGAACTTTCAGAGGGAATGGGTAAGAAGCTATCACAGTTTGCGCTGAACTGGGTTATATCAAATCCAATAGTTACTTCGGCCATTATTGGCCCGCGAAATTTAGATCAATATGAGGATAATATTGGGGCTTTGGGTTGGGAAATAGAATCATCCATACTTGCCAAATTGGATGAATTAGTGCCTCCAGGAGAGCATACAGGTTACGGATTTAATGATCCTCAGAATCCTGTAAGAGGCAGACCAAGTCGATAAGTGTTTGAGGCAATTAGGCCTAGTAGTACATAGTTATAGATTACGACTTGAATAGTGGAATGCCATAAATAGAGTTATTTGAAAACGGGTGAATTTGACATGCGGTATAGAACACTTGGTAGAACAGGATTAAATGTTTCCCTACTTAGTTTTGGGTCGGGTGGTCCTAGTAAATTGGGACAAAATACGGGCCTTTCTTCAAATGAACAGAACGATCTTATTAGACAGGTGTTGGATCTGGGGATTAATTTTATCGACTCCTCCGAAGGTTATGGGAATAGTGAAGAAATATTAGGTAGAGGATTGGAAGGAATCGCGAGAGATTCTTACTTTATTGCTACCAAGGGCATGTGCCGAGATAGACATGGCAAACTGAGAGATCCGAAAAAGTTTTCTGCAGCAATAGATAAGAGTCTTAAAAGACTAGGGACTGACTATATTGATGTTATGCAATTTCATCTTCTAAACATGGATGACTATGATGGCGTGGTCGATACCTTATATCCTGTTATGGAGAAAGCTAGAGAGGAGGGGAAAATTAGGTTCATAGGATTCAGTGAGCAATACAAAATTGAACCTGACCATAGGACTGTGACCCATGCGTTGAAAACTCATCCCCATCTTTGGGACACGATCATGCTTAAATACGGCATTCTGAATCAATATGCGGCAAAGGAGGCTTTACCTCTGGCTCAAGAAAATAATGTAGGCATTATTAATATGGCAGTAATCAGAGAGAAGCTTCCTAAACCAAAATTGCTAGGTGATCAAATCAAAGCATGGAAAAGCGAAGGTCTTATCAGTCACGATGCGTTAGATGACAGCAACCCATTAGGTTGGCTCATTAAAGGTGAGGTACGATCTGTGGTAGACGCGGGCTATATATTTGCTAGCGAGCATCCCGGTGTTTCAACTGTTCTCACAGGAACTTCATCGATTTCCCATCTGCAAAACAATGTCAGAGCATTGCAGCTGCCGAATCTTCCAGAGTCAGACACTCACGCATTGAAGCGGCTCTTCGGCGATATAGCAGTATATATTTAGGTCAGGTTACTTCCAATGTAGGGTTTCTGAGTGGAGCAGCGAATTGGGTTTCATCCAACTCGATGAAGTCTTTTTGGTAGACTTGCACCCTGTACGACTCGTAGTCAGGAATAAAGAGTCTGAAATTTTCGTCTACACGTACAGAACGAGGCCTTCTGATATACCTTTCGTCTTCCAGTCGCCCCGATTCCCTAAGTCTGTTTGGTACTGCGTTAGTTAGCATGTAATTACGGGCTACCTTTGAGAGTGTTGCATCTCCTCTGAAACTCCAGACTTGATCTCCATCTTTGTTGAATTGCAGAACTCTATTGTTTCCCCAATCAGCCACATATATATCCCCATGAGAATCAACTGATATACCCGTAGGTCTTTGGAATTCTGAATCACCAGATCCAGTTCTACCAAAAGTATTTTTCAGGTCACCGTCATTGTTGAAAACCTGAACTCTATTGTTTCCCCAATCGGCGACGTACACATCGTCGTTTTCATCTACTTCAATTCCCCAGGGAAGATTCAATTCGCCACCACTACTTCCAAAGTTGCCAAATGATTGGAGGTATTCTCCGTCTATAGTGTAGCGTTGGATTCTGTGGTTTTTGGAATCACAAACAACCAAATTTCCAGATGGATCGAAAGCTATTCCTGTAGGACCATCAAATTGTCCGTCCCCTGAGCCTTGCTCACCAAATTTAGAAATGAAATTACCTTCGTTATCCAGACGAGTAATTCGGTTCGTATATTCATCGCTTACAAACAGGTCTCCGTTAGGGCCAGTTAATATGTTTACAGGCCAAATAAATTGTCCATCCTCTGTTCCATAACTACTGAATCCTTCAAGTTCGTCAGTAAGTTCATCCATATCGTTGACTGACCATATTCTTATGGTAGCAACGCCTTCTGATCTCATTAGAATATATAATTTCTCGTCTTCACCAAAAGATATATCGGTAGGAAAGTTTGTTACTCTCCTCATTCCCAACGTAGTTAGATATGGGAACCCTGCTCTTAGTATGCCATGTGGTCTGGTCATTGTTTATTCACCTCTTTCAACGTAGTACAGAGTTAAATATAGAAGGGTTTAATCTGTTCAAATTCACCTTTGACTATTGGTTTGGCATCAAGATCGAGCCATTGTTCCAAGACTGTTCCGTATATGCCCCTAAAATCGATGGTGTGTTTCAGATCCTCTCCATGTTCCCAGTCGGATGGGTCCAGAGAAGGATATTCCGAATATAGACCACCTTTGACATTCTTTCCGAATAAGAATGCTCCACCACCTGATCCATGGTCTGTACCACTTCCATTGTCTCTCATACGTCTTCCAAATTCAGTGAAGACTAAGATTGCAACGTTTTCAGATTCATCATGTTGTTCAAGATCATCTAGAAAATCAGAAATCGCACCCGAAAGATCAGCCATTAGTTTTGGATGGCTCGGCATTTCGTTTGCGTGCGTGTCATAACCTCCATGATTAGTGTAAAAAACTCTTGTTCCAAGACCATTCAAATGTATTCTGGCTACATCTTTTAGACTTTTCGCTATCGAGTTATCAGCATATTCCACTGTGGACTGGTAGTTAGAGGCCACGTCTCCGAGCATGTCTGCTCCTTTGAGAACATCCAGTCCTGTCTTCCCTATATATTCGGCGACAACCCCGCTGCCTATGGCTTGGCCATAAATGTCTTTGAAAGCCTGTAGGGCTTTGTCTCTAAGTTGTTCTTTTTCTATTTGATTCATAACCCCATAGCCTTCGAGATCACTTATTGAGGTTACGGGAACTCCTGCTACTGACATTGCTCTCGGTAGGCCCTGGCCGATATTGACACCTGTCAGAACATTCTCGCTTTTGGGATCTAGTTCTCGGATGGCCAGTCCGAGCCAGCCCTCACTTCCGACTCTATCTGGTTCACAGGTGTGCCAAATATCCATGCCTCTAAAATGGGACCTATTTGAGTCCGGGTACCCGATTCCTTGAATTATTGCCATTCGTCCTTCGTCGAAAAGGCGTTTGAAAGGGGACGCGTTCCCGTTAATAGCTAGGGTGTCGTTGATGGGTAAGACATCCTCTTGTTTCATCACTATTTTCTTTCGGGCATCGTAATAGTGTCCATTCGTGAATGGAACGATGGTATTCATAAAATCGTTCCCTCCGGTCATTTGTACTACCACAAGGGTTTTATCCTTAGTCTTTGTTGCCATTGAAATTCCCCTTTTTCTCAAACAGAATTTTTATCTGAGTAGCTCTAGGATATTAAGCAAATTGGTAATCTACACTGGATGCTGCCATCTGTATAAGGTTGTGGACGCCCGCATTTCCTTTTTCATCGCTCAGCGTTTTTGCGTATGTGTTAAGTGATAACAATGTTTTATCACTAACTGTCAGAGCCCCGAGTAGATCTAGGCATCTTCCGACCAGTTGTTCAGGGTTGTCATCCAAGGTACCCGCCTTGGAGAGCATTTCTGCTACACCAGGTTTGTTTGGATCGGAAAATTGTTTCTCGACGAACCCAACCCTTTCACTTAATGTTCCTGAGTCGATCCACTCAAATCCTGTATGCCATCCCTCGACAGTGGGAGGGTTCATTAATCTTTGTCCCATCACTGCAAGAGGCCCCTCTATTGCGGACCCGTTCAAGGTTGTTACGGCGAATTCATGAATTCCGGGTTTTGGCTTGCTGAATTCCCCCGTCTGTCTGATAACACCAACTATGAGTTCTGTGGGACTTTTTACCTTCGGTTTTGCCGAAGATTCCTTGAAAAATTCAGAAGTGAACAATGTTCTCAGCACAACTTTCATATCACCACCGGATTCCATGAATGCTGTAGAGAGTTCCTCGATAGCTTCTGGATTCTTTGGTGGGATGGTCTCCCATGATGGGACTTGCACCTCATCTTCTATGAAGAAGTTGTATAAATGTCTGGACAGGAACCGGGCAGTTGCGGGTTGTTTCACTATAATGTCTATGATGTCATTGCCGTCAAAATTTCCCCGCTGGCCAAGAAATTCCTTTTCCCCGTAGTCGTGATCTTCGGGTAAGAATTGGAACACTGCTTCATGGTGTCCATATGGGTAAAGAGATAATGGCTGCCTAAAAGTCCATCCCGTGAAAGATCTAGAGGCATTCTTGATATCGTCTTCTGTGTAGTTCCCCACACCCATAGAGAATAGTTCGAGTAATTCTCTACCATAGTTCTCGTTAATTTCGTCTTTATGGTTCTCGTTATTGTCCAGCCAAAATATCATCGCAGGATCTTTAGACAACTCCAGAAGTATTTTCCCGAAATTTGTCATACCCACATTGCGGAATAGGTTGATTTCGTTGTAGAGGGAGGGGCCATGTTCGCTCTTACCCCATGCGACAGGAAAAATGTGGTGAAGAAATAAGGCCATCTTTTCCTCGAGCGGTCTTTCTGTATTGGCCATTCTGTAAAGCCACTTACCAACGTGAACGGCAACTGGCTCTCCCGTGTAATACCTTTCCACATACGACATATCGATTTCGTTAAAGCGTTCTGGGTTCACAAGGTCTTCTACAATCTCGTCGTATGTTTGCTCTGAGGTTAATCGATCTAACTCAGATGGGGTTGCCCCGAATCCAGCTCTTCTCATTAAATGAGCTACTAATTTCCTGTCAGATTTCATAGTAACTTTCTCCATTAAATAAAGGTGAATTACTTTTGTTGCAACTCTACAATAATCTCACTAAATTATGTACTTGTTCCCTTACTATTACACGAGAAATATGGGAAAAACATAAATTTTATTATCAAGACAGTTTTGCGATTACCTCTGGGATTCGTTCATCCAACGTGTCAAATCCGACCCAATTCCCATACCTGTCTGTCAATGAGCCGATAACCGAGGCAGTTGCCTGTTCTGTGTTACGCCCTTCCTGTATAGCTTCCTTACTACTATCGACTAAATCATGTATAAAACTTTTAGCCTCTAGTAGGTCGTCATGGGTACCATTAGGACCATGACCTGACACAAAAATATCTATTGGAAGCTCAGATATTTTGTCATCCGTCTCCGGCCAGTCGGCGGGATAGCTGTCACCTAGATATGGAACTCTTCTGTCCTGTATTACATCGCCGGTAAATAATAATTTCTCGTCGGGAATGTGAATAAAAACGTCACCACTTGTGTGTGCTTTGCCAAAATATAAAAGCTCTAGCTGCCGTCCCCCAATATAAAGGGACATACTGCTATCAAAAGTTAAATTCGGAGGCGTTATGTTCACGATTTTTGCTTCATCTGCCCAAGGATCATCGCCTGTGACTATTTTCGATCGCCACTGTTCATTCCACTTGTCGTCCATCATTTCAACATAGCAGTTTTGGTGCCCTATTATGGTTGCATCTGGAAATTCTTCATTTCCCCATGAGTGATCCCAGTGTGCATGTGTGTCTATTACATACTTTACTGGTTTGTCTGTTATGAGTTTTACATCTGAGATTAGGTCTCTTGCAAAGGATGGCATTCTCAGGGAATCTATTATCAAAACTCCCTCGTCACCGACTATTATGCCCGCGTTGGTGAGATTCTCATGTAATCTTGCATAAATACCGGAAGCTACTTCAATAATTTCGGTTCCTGGCGTTGAGTTCATTTTTACTCCCTTTAAAATTCTCCAATACTTACTGGATCTTATTGATCACAAAATATGGTCTGCTAGAACCTTTTCATCGAACTCCACGCCTAGTCCAGGCCCTGTTGGTGGGATTATGAACCCATTGTCTAGGACCAATGGCTCTTTGAAAATCGACCTGTGAAGAGGTCCATCATTTGCCTCTTGTACGACGAAATTCGGTGAACAGGTATCTATTTGAATTGCAGCTGCAGCGGCTACAGGGCCACAGTACATGTGAGGTGCTATCAGTGCGTAGTGTGCCTCTGCAATACCCGCAATTTTCTTTGCTTCGGTTATTCCTCCGCATTGCCCTACGTCTAATTGAATAATTTGAGCCGCCTTTTTCTCTAGTAGATTGGCAAATTCATATTTGGTAACGAGTCTTTCACCGCTGGCAATGGGTATAGTTGTATGTGCGGCAACGCGAGCCATTTCATCAATGTTCTCGGGCATAACTGGTTCTTCAAACCAAAAGGGATGATACTGTTCCATGTAGTCGGCAACTCTAATGGCGCTGTATGTTGACAACTGTCCATGGGTCCCAATCCCAACCTCAAGATCGTTTCCTACGGCATTCCTAATACTTTCAAATATCTTTCCGCAGTATTCTATTTCCCACAGTGGTATGTCTCGAGGACCACGAGATGGAGGGAATGGATCTATCTTACAAGCGGTATTACCTTCCTCCATGAGTTGTATTGCCACGTCGCCGGCTATTTCTGGATTTTCCATTATCAGGCCCTTATCCGTTCCTGGTGGCATATACGCATATGCCCGGAGTTTTTCATGATATTTACCTCCGAGTAGGTTGTAGATAGGCTGATTGGCTGCCTTTCCAACAATGTCCCATAGAGCCATGTCGATCGCGCTCATTGCTGGCGTGGCGTATAAGCTGGGGTGCCTGAAGTCATGGGCGCCTCCGTACATGTCGTCCCAAATTTTTTCGATTTGAAACGGGTCCTTACCGACGACATATCTGTCCGCCAATTGGTGTATAAGGCTAATATGGGGTTTGATGTGTTCAGGGTCTGTATAGTTGCCTACCACTCTCTCCCCGAGCCCGACTATCCCTTCATCGGTAAAAATTTGTAGAAAAAGGAAGTATCTGCCCCCAACAAAATGTTTCCTTTCTTTATGCTCTTCATTTCTGACAACCATTGTTTTGACTTCAGTTATTTTCACGATCTGTTTCCTTTTGTCCCCAAAATAGATTTAGCATTATGAGATATTGTGGTCGTTTATGGCTTATTTCTACACGTCGAATCTATTCCATGTCGGTGTGATTAGAACTTCGTTAATAGTGACGTGGGGTGGTTGTTTTGCTATGAAAAGGATCAGTTCTCCAAGATCCTCTGACTGAAGTATTCTTGCCTGGTCTTCTGCGCTTACGGGCACGGGGCGTAGGTCAAGAATAGGAGTAGCTACTTCTCCTGGGCATACTGCAGTTGCTCTAATTCCATTATTCCTCTCCTCTAGGAGCAGACTAGCGGTCATGGCATTCATGGCATGTTTTGCTGAAGTGTAGCCAGGACCAGTTAGCTTCCCAACACTTTTGGCCGCCATAGAGGATATGTTCATAATAAGTCCTCCTCCCTGTTTCCTCATTGTCGGGAGAACGGCTTGGCAACAGTAGAACGCGCCACTTAGGTCTATGTTAATGACACTGTCCCAACCTTCGACGGATATGTTGTTCCAATTGCGGTCACGAACGTTTATGCCAGCACTAAAGACCCCAATATCAATTCTTCCGTATTCCTGTATCACTTTTCCAACCACATCCTCTACTGCCTTGCTGTCAGAAACATCAAGTGGTTGTATTGCGACGTTATCACCAATGTGGTTTGCGACATCTTCCAGAACTTCGCGTCTTCTGCCGGACAGGACAACAGAGCATCCTGCTTCTGCGAGCTTTATAGCAGCGCTTTCACCGATTCCAGTTCCAGCTCCCGTTATCCAAGCAACTTGTCCCTCTAAATCCTGCATGGTTTTCTCCTTTGAAAGTTTGAATTCAACCTATAGTTTTTGTTCTTCGCAGACATCCTGATCAAATAGAATATGCCCGGTGTAGCTGGAGTCCTGCTCGCATACCCACACAGCAGCTTTCCCCATCTCATCAGCCGGTTCGAATTCAAGAGTTGGGTTATCGGGATCATTTTCTGCCCAGATATTTCCCGGTGTACGTATTCGACCCTGTGGTGATAGTACGTTGACCTTTATATTGTCAACTTGGAGCTCACGTGCGAGTCCTTGTGAAAATCGTTCTAAGCCCGATTTGACCATTCCATAAAAGCTGCCCTCTCGTCTCTGTGGCGTGGAATCATAGGGTCCTGGCCCCGGGAATATACCAGCCACTGATGAGACATTTATAATGTCTCCTCTATTGGCGTTTTTTAAATGAGGTAAGGCATATTTCATTAGTAAAAGTGGACCTTTTAGGTCTATTTGCCATATCAGGTCAAGGTGTCGATCCTGAACGCTTTCTAAATTTCCGGGGACTAATATTGCGGCGTTGTTTATGACTATATCCAGTCCTCCGAGTTCATCAACAGCTTGAGATACACCATTTGTGATACTTTCAGGATCACGCATATTCATGACAATTGGCGTCGCAGTTCCCCCATCAGCATTAATTGACTCGGAAACACTGTGAATTGTCCCTGGAAGTCTTTTGTCGGTTACCTCGACTGATCGGGCAGCAATAGCGACTTTTGCACCAGCCTTGGCGAGATGCCGTGCAAGGTACTCTCCAATTCCTCTACTAGAGCCCGTTACTAGAGCGATTCTTCCGTCAAGGCTTCCCATTGTTGACCTTCCTTTTCTTTTTACCTATGGATCGGTAATACTAACGAAATGTCTTTGTGGTGGCTATCTTTTTCATATAAAAGTAAAAATCTGAATTAGGTATTGTGGTGAGGTAATATATCCCGAATATGAAAACAAAATATTTAAAAACCATTGGAATAAAAACTAATCAGCCTGTTGGAAGAGGGTTTCTTTTTCCATATGACGTAACCTTTGATTCGTCAGGGATGATTTACGCACTGAACAGAGGAAGAATAAGTCAAGGCCTCGGTACCAGGATACAGATATTTGATTACGATGAAGAGTGGTATGGGGAATTTGGTGAAGGGCGTGGCACTGGCCCATTAAACTTCCTTATTCCTGTGGCAACGGCTTTCAATTCTAAGGATGAACTTTTTGTAACTGATGAAGGCTCTGGAGAGGTGAAAGTTTTTAATCAAAAAGGTCTGCCGCTGTATCAAGTAGGAGGGGGATCAGGCCCGTGGAGTTGTGACTTGAAAGGTCCGTCTGGCATTGCTTTCGATTCGAACGACAATCTCTACATAACGGAACGATCTGCCTCTCGCCTGACGAAAATAGATGGCGATGGAAACGTAATTTTCAGGGTAGGTGAGCCTGGTGATGGTGAATTGCAGTTCAATATGCCTTGGGGAGTGGTAACGGACGGGAAGGGCTATGTATATGTGGCGGACTGGAGAAACGATAGGATTCAGAAACTAGACCCTGATGGGAATTTTGTTACATCGTTTGGGCAGTCGGGTAACTCTGAAGGCCAATTTAACAGACCTTCTTCGGTGGCCGTAGATAGTCAAGGAAATATGTATGTGACTGACTGGGGGAATGAAAGAGTTCAAGTGCTTAACTCAGAAGGAAGATTTTTACATGTTGTTGAGGGTCAAGCTACTCTTTCTAAATGGGCAGAGCAGTGGTTAGAAGTAAACCAAGATGAATATTCTGCCAGACGGTCATCGAATCTTTCCATCTTGGATCTGCCTGCACATCTACAAACCCCTTACCAGGTTGGTTCGCAGACCGAACACTTATTTTGGGGTCCGGTCTCGGCTAAGATAGATGCATGCGACAGACTCTTTATAACCGAACACAGTCGTGCTCGTATTCAAGTCTTCGATATATCAGGTAACAGCGATTAATTTACAGGGGATAAATAATGACTACTGTTCGAGAAAACTTAAAAGTTACCCCTAAATATAGGGAGATATCCCACCTTTTGAGGCGTGCCGGATTTGGTGCCACGCCTGGCGAGATGGATCGTTACATTGAGATGGATTATTCAGAGGTGGTTGACGAACTTCTTAATGCACCAGGGACCTCTACGATGCCGGACGATGTGATATTTAGAATGTTCCCTGAGTATCACGCTTCCCTTGGCGTCGACGCCTGCGCTAATTGGGCTTATAGGATGGTCTCGACAGATAGTCCTTTGGAAGAGAAGATAACCCTTTTCTGGCATGGAATATTTGCTACTGGCAATGACAAGCTAAACAATCCACTTGTTTTACTGAATCAGATTGATACATTTAGAAGAAATGGAATGGGTAGATTTGACGATATACTCCTCGATCTTTCTAGAGATCCTGCTATGTTGATTTGGCTGGACAACCAAACTAATCATAAAGATTCGATTAACGAGAACTATGGACGGGAAATCCTAGAATTATTCTCGATGGGAGTTGGGAATTATACTGAAGATGACATCAAGGAATGTGCCAGAGCTTTTACTGGGTGGTCAGTTAAAAATGCAGAATATATGGCCTTGATGGGACAGAAAGATTCTATATGGCCTTATAGCAGAATTTCATGGCATTACGAGTACCGACAGAATGATCATGACGATACTGAAAAGACTTTCTTAGGAGAAAAGGGAAAGTTCGACGGGGAAGACATTATTGAGATTATTTGCCGACAAGAATCGACTGCAAGATTTATATCTCGGCATTTATATAATTTCTTCGTGGAAGACGAGGTCCAAGTTCCTTCGTGGCAAGATGTTCCTCCAAAGAATCCTAAGGCTATAGGCATCTTGACGGATGCATATTTTGAACATGGACATGATTTAAAAAAGGTGTTGAAGGTACTTTTTGAATCTGATTTTTTTAAAGAGTCTGAGTATAAAAAAGTTAAAGGCCCAGCGGAGATGGTTATCAATGTCCTCAGATTGTCAGGTGGATTTGAGGAGCCGACACTATCGATGATCCAGGCAGTGGAAGAGGCTGGATATATGGGACAGTTGCTCTTTTATCCTCCATCTGTGGAAGGGTGGCATACCGGTCAGGAATGGATCACAAGTGGATCAGTTCTTGATAGAGTCAATTTTTCTTCAGCTCGTTTAACTGACCTGTCTTCTCCAGGCATCAGAGACATATTGAATAGAATTGGAAATCGTTGTGGGACCAATGCGAAACCAGAGTATGTGATACAAAATTTTCTTGAACTTATGGGAATAATAGAAATTTCGGATGCGACATTTGACCTATTAATGGAGGTGTGTGATGCAAAGGATTCCACCGTCGACACCACTGCAGTGAGTTTTGATGTGACTGCTTCGAATATATTACGTGTTATAGGTGCATCTAAGGAGTTCCATTTGGTGTAATTATTCCATTCATCTGAATACAAACATTGTATTCAATGCCGGATTGGGACAAATCGCCATCAAAGGGGAATTTCGCAATTTCTACCGAATTTTATTGTCAACGATAATTAGTTTTACGTAAATGAAATATGGTTCTCCTTATGTCCTTGAATCTCTTTTAGTTCACTTTGCATATTTTGAGATTTTGAGTTTATCTTTCGGTATTCAGCCACATTGTTTTCTCATATAACTATGGACTGGGAGACACAATACGTGTATGTTCGGCGCCTGAAGAAGATCTGATTTAGAAAGTCCTGTGATTTCATTTTTGGAAGGTGAGGAATATGCCAATTGATCGTGAACGAGAGTATTGGAAACCGGGAATGACCTGGGACAAGGCTCTTGATGATATTGAGTACGTTAGGGAGCTCGCCAGTGAAATGGGAGGGGCTGATCGAATTGAGCGCCAACACAGTGGCGGTCGCTATACCGTCAGAGAAAGAATAGAGAAAATTCTAGACCCTGGTAGTTTTCTTGAAGCGGGACCAATGGTCGGGGCTGCCGAATTCGATGATAGTGGGAATTTGAAGGAATTTACTCCTGGAGCCTATGTGATGGGACTTGGGGAAATAGATGGTCGTCCAGTCGCAATTGGAGGTGACGACTTCACGATTTCAGGTGGAAGCCCACACAACGTTAGAAAAAATTCTCGGCAATTCACACAACCTCTGGCGATTCAGTATGGCATCCCGTATGTGCAACTTGTTGAAGGTGTTGGTCATAGCGCGAAAGCTGATGAAGCAGCTGGGCATATGGGACTACCTGACGGATCTCAGTGGCATGAGGGAGTGGAGCTACTTAAAAAGGTCCCGGTCGCTGCTGGCATCATGGGTTCTGTTGCGGGAGCTCCTGCAGCATATGCTCTGATGTCACATTTTACCGTTATGATCAAGGAACAATCGCAAATATTTCCGTCAGGACCACCTGTGGTTCGTCGCGCCATCGGGGAGACTCTTGATAAAGAGGAACTTGGTGGCTACAAGATGCACGTGCATGACAGTGGTCAGGTCGATAATGTTGCAGATTCAGAGGAAGATGCCTTCGAACAGATCAAAAAATTTATATCTTTTTTGCCCAATACTACGTCTGATATCGCAGAACGCGTAGAGACTGGAGATCCACCAGATAGGAGACCTGAAGAGTTACTAAACATCATCCCTTCTAACCGAAAGCGTTCTTACGATCCACGTAAACTTATTAGCTTGGTCGTCGACAATGGTGATTTTTTTGAGATGAGGAGGCATTGGGCAGGAGCTGTTATTACCGGATTTGCGAGATTAGATGGTTATAGCGTTGGTATCGTCGGAAGTGACCCAAGGTTCCTTGCTGGTGCTATGGATGGCTGGGCGGCTGAAAAATATGCACATTTTCTGGATCTTTGTGATGCCTTTAATTTACCAGTAGTCGTATTCTTGGATATGCCAGGATTTATGTTGGGATCTCATGCGGAAAGAAAGGCAACTATGAGGAGAGGGGTAAGGGCTCTTATTGCTAGCGCCGAAGCCGAAGTTCCAAAGGTGGAATTCAATGTAAGGAAGGCCTACGGAGTTGCTGCCGACGCCATACATAGTCTTGGCCACCCAAACGGACTAAATCTTCGTTATGGTTGGCCAGCAGGCGAATGGGGTGGTATTCCGATAGAAGGAGGCGTCGCTGCAGCCTATAGAAGGGAAATTGAATCTGCGGAAGATCCAGATGCTCATAGAGAGATGATTGAGAATAGGTTATTAAGACTAAGATCCCCATTTAGGGCTGCATACAAAGGCGATGTGGTTGACCTAATAGATCCAAGAGATACTAGGATGTTGGCGTGTAAGTTTGTGAAACTGGCTCAACCTATGCTTGCCAAGCTTTCGCAGAGGCCAAAGAGGGCTGTCAGACCATAATGTTGGGATCTCATCAAGGAAATGGTCATGTACTGCCTCTTAATGGCATAAGAGTTCTAGAAGTATCGGAGGGTGTGGCTGGTCCCTATTGTGGCAGATATTTAGCATCCATGGGGGCTGAAGTTGTCAAGATAGAACGTCCCCCGCACGGCGACTGGTCTAGGGAAATAGGACCATTTATCGAAGGTTTGCCGATTGGCGATAATAGTGCTCTATATTCCTATAACAATCAGGGTAAGAAGTCTGTTTTGCTCGAATGGACATCGAGTGAGGGATTCCAGAAACTCCAGTCGATGGTATCGGAGTTCGATGTTCTATTAGAGGACTGGGACTTGGCCCTTAGGGATGAAATTGGGATCCCAAGCGGGAAATTCATTGATTCCGATCCTCGGCTCATAGAGATTTCAGTGACTCCTTTTGGGCTTTCTGGTCCGTATGCGAGTTGGAAATCTAGCCCAATAGTACAACTGGCCTTAGGTGGGTATCTTTATTTAACAGGTGAAAGGGGTAAGGAACCCTTGATGCTTCCTGGGAGGCAGCCTGACTATTTGACCGGTCTCAATGCCAGCGCTGCAATTCACATAGCTTTGTGGGAGAGAGATAGAAGTGGGTCTGGACAATTTCTTGAAATGTCTATGTTGGAAACACTCGCGACGCTGCATCAATTTACGATGGAAATGACTACATTTGAGGGCGTATTACGGATGAGAAACGGGAATCAGTGGCAGAGAGAGAGCTCTTTTGCATCATATGGGATAACTACTTTGCCTTGTAGCGATGGATATATATGTTTTGGAATCTCAACCGAAGATCAATGGGAGCGTTTATGCGCGATGATAGGAAGGACAGATTTAATAGACGACCCGGACTATGACACCAGAATAAAAAGAGCTGACAATTCAGAGTACTTGGATACACTTGTTACTGAATGGATTGCCGATCGTACCAGGCAAGAAATATTTGTGGAGACCTCGGAAATATGGGGATTGCCGACCGCACCAATTCTCGATATGGCGGAAGTTGTGAAAGATGATCAGTTCCGTTACAGGGAAATTTTTTATGATCAGGATCTCGGTGATTCTCAGGTTGTGACATTCCCTACATATCCCTATATAGCTTCTAAAATGAAGCCGAATATAGGACTTCCACCAAGTCTCGGTGAACATACCGAAGATTTCTTGGCAACTAACTGACTATGGCTAAAGATCTCATTTCCTCTGGAAGCTTGTCCGATATTCGCGTTCTTGATCTAACACGAGTTTGGGCTGGTCCTCTGGCGACCAGGGTTATGGGTGACTTTGGTGCTGACATTATCAAGATAAGCGATCCCCGGGTACAACTCTTGAGCTCAAACGGTCTCAACCACAAACTTAACCGAAACAAAAGGAACATTGGGGTCAGGTTGGATATTGAGGAAGGCAGGGACGTTTTACTTGGACTTGTCAAAAAATCCGACGTAATAATTGAGAACTTTCGACCCAGAGTAATGAGGAATTTGAATATAGGATACGACGTTCTCAAAACTGTTAAGCCTGACATTATTTTCGTTTCAATGCCTGGCTTTGGAGTAGATGGACCTTATTCTGAATATCCTGCTTTTGGCACTACAGCTGAAGCAGTAGCGGGCATTCCCTCTCTTATTGGCTATGGTGATGGAGTTCCAATATCTACGGGTATAGCTTACGGCGACCCTATCTCGGGATTGAATGCTATAACCCTGATAATGGCTGCACTCCGAATTAAGAATCAGACAGGTCACGGACAATTCATTGATATCGCATTGTCGGCAAGTCCACTGTGCAATCTTGGTGAATATGTTGGAGCATATTCTGGCTCCAAAAAAGTTCCTAATCCCTCTGGTAATCGCTCTAAAGAATATTCCCCGCAGGGTGCTTTTCGTTGCAGAGGGCGGGATCAATGGATCGCTATAAGTGTTTTTAATAACAGAGAGTGGATGAACTTGAAGAACTTGCTCAACGATTCCGATGTTAATGATATCCAAACTGATACTTTGGAACACAGGAAAAATCATGAAGAAATAATCGAGGGAGCATTAGCTAAATGGACTTCAAGACTTGATGCATTTGAAGCTGTTTCGCTTCTTCAGGAAAATGGAATCAGATCTGGCAATGTCAGTAGCGGTGCACAACTTTTGGAAGACGCCCACTTGAACGATAGAGATTTCTTTTTTGATTTTGAAGAGGAGGAATATGGGTGGAAAAGATATGACGGTAATTCTATTCCAGGGAATAAAATCCCCAAGTCCAAATGGAGTGGGACGAATGATGTTGGTGTCAATAGTAAAGAAATACTTACTGACCTGTTAGGGTATACAGAATCTCTTTGTAAAGAATTGGCCTCGAAAGAAGCCGTTTATTTTGGGGACTGAACGTCGAGAGAAAGGAGTCTAAAAAATGGCAACTTATGAAGTAAATTCCCCCATGACCGGTCGAGTGGTAGAGGTGCCGGTTTCCGTTGGCGATCAAGTATCAGAGGCGGATCTTTTGGTGGTTATTGAGTCGATGAAAATGGAGAACGAAGTTTTTTCGGAAATTGCAGGCACCGTGTTGGAAGTACGAGTGGAAGAGGACCAGAATGTCAGCGAAGAAGAGGTTATATTTGTCATATCTGACTAAGCTTGAAGTGGAATATTTGTAATTAGAATATATTCGAAAGAGGTTTTGCAGTGAAAGTTGCCTATATTTTAAATACGCCGAATGCTGCCAATTACAAAGTTGGATCAATGATTCTTCCGCAGCTCGAGGCTGGGAACCATGGGGTTGACGTGCTTGGAATTTTTTTCTTTGATGATAATTGTTTTATGTTGCGAGAAGGTGATCCTAAAGGGGAGAGACTGGCTTCAATTGCAAAAGACAAAGGAATGCTTCTAATGATGTGTGATCAGTGTGCAATTCAAAGAGGATTAGCTACTGGAGAAGCAGGTGGTGCTGAAGTTAGCGGGGTGGTTGAAGGTGTGTCAGTAGGCTGCTTTCCTGATCTTTATGCTGCTCTTGGTCCCAATCCACCTGACCAGGTGATATCTCTGTAAAAACTGATTAATGAGAGCCATTTATATTAAAGTCCATTTATAAATTTATATGGAGACTCTTCCTTTACATAAAGTCAGGATATTGCATACGTCAGATACGCATCTTGGTGACCCTTACGGGCATCCGATATCTGAGACAGCTTTCGAAGCAACTGTTAGAGCTGCTGAATCCTTCAACGCTGACTATATGCTGATTGCAGGTGATGTTTTTGATAATGCTCGGATCAAAGATTCTGTAATTAATAGTTTTTTCAATCAGATTTCCAAATTATGTATACCTGTAATTATTCTTCCTGGAAATCATGATCTTATGGATAAACATTCCTTGTACAAGCGTGAGCTGTTTTCAAACGCCCCCTCAAATCTCTACGTGTTTAGTAACAATGAAGGTGAGATATTTTCTTTTCCTGAAATAGATTTTTGGGGCAAGGCTATGAATGAGCATAGCCCCGAATTTAAACCTGTAACCGGAATGACACAGGCTTCCAACAGTAAGTGGTTTGTAGGAATGGCCCATGGGCACTTTGAGGAAGAAGCTGTAGAAAGCGGACGATCATCTTTAATATTTCCTTCTGATATATCCTCACTCCGCTGCCATTATCTCGCCCTTGGCCATTGGGATGTTTATACGGATGTTTCGCAAGGGTCTGTGCCCGCCTTCTATTCCGGAGCTCCCGCAGGGATATTTAAGGATAAATTTTCCGCTATAACTGTTGATATGGACCCCGCTAATGGCGTTACACACTTCCTGAGGGAATTTGATTGATGACAATATGACTGCGATGAATTTGTCGTATAACCTTTCAGTGAGTTATCGGGCAGAGTAAGGAGACTGTCGTGCACAAAATAGAAGATATGTGGACAACACCTGGTCCTAGACCCAATGGGCTGCAAGCCTCTGGCGAAGGACTTTGGGTAATAGATGCAGGGAATAATCATTTATATCTTTTGGACTATGAAACTGGACAGCCTTATGTAGACGTCGAGACGGAAACCTATAAATCTAGTGGTATCACGCTGATACGAGAAGAATTATGGGTTTCTTCAACGCATAATTCGCGCATATATAGACTGGAGAAAGATGGAAGCACTATAGAGTATTTTGATCCACCGGGTATAAATGACGTGGACCCTCGGGATACAGGGCCGGATTACATAAGACCTCATGGGCTGGAATGGATGAATAACAGTACAGTTTGGGTTTCTGTTAAACCTGCTCTCAGGAACTATCTGTTTGATATATCTACTAGGCGCATTATTAAGTCTATACCAACTCCAGGAATTGCTCCTCATGGACTAGCTTGGGATGGAGAAGGATTATGGTGCGCTGATAGGGCTAGCGGTATTATTCATAAACTTGAACCAGATTCTGGAGTTGTGATGGATGAAATCAAGGTGAAAGAACCAGAACTGCATGGACTAACCATTCACGAAAACTATTTATGGTTTTGTTGCGATCCAAGTAGGCGCGTATGTAGGATTCAGCTGGACTGAGACGGGTTCTACACAATGAAGGAGAAGAATCAATGACTTACTCAGTGAACCATGTACATATCAGGGCGAAGAACCCACATGAGTCAGCCAAGTGGTATGAGCAATTTTTTGATGCCAAAATACTGTCGTCACGTGAAGTAATGCCTGGAACTATTACTGTCAGTATGGACGCTGGTGGACCAGTGAGACTTAATATTTCTTCGCCGCCTGAGGGCTCCTCTGAAGACACAGTACCAGCAGAACTCAATAGGCTTGGGCTTGAACATTTTGGATTTGATACTACCGATATTGAATCAGATATCCGGAAATTTGAGAATGCTGGAGTGAGAATTGTTCTGCCTATCACTGAAATTGCTGGGGGAACGAAATTAGCCTACATTGAGGGTCCAGACAAGGTTTTGATAGAACTGGTTCAACCTGCCCATTAGGAGTATGCATTATGGCTTTGAATCGAAGACTTGAGGGAAAAGTGGCTATTGTCACCGGAGCTAGTAATGGCATGGGGGCGGCTGAAGCTAAACTTCTCGCCTCTGAGGGGGCTCGTGTGGTTGCTTGTGACATACAATCTGCGCCTGGCGAGGAAGTGGTAAGTGAAATACTGGCTGAAGGAGGAGAGGCCGAGTATGTGCATTGTGACGTTACATCTGAAAAAGAATGGGAATCTGTGGTCGAGGGTACAGTATCTAGGTACGGTGCATTGCACGTGTTAGTGAACAATGCCGGGATTAGTAGTACTTCTGTTGAAGATAATTTGTCGACCGAGTCGTGGGAAGACATTATGAATATTAACGCAACAGGTGTTTTCTTGGGAACCAAAACTACGGCTGAGGTAATGAAAGAACAAGGAAGTGGTTCCATAGTGAATATCTCCTCGATAATGGGTTTTGTCGGGGGTGAATATGGACATCCTGCCTATCATGCCTCCAAGGGTGCGGTTCGAATTTTTTCGAAAGCTATGGCTGTTAAATATGGCCCTTATGGTGTGAGAGTGAACACAGTTCATCCAGGATTTATGCCGCCTATGACATCATCAAATCATCCAACATCGGGTTCCAGAGCCAGATATGTGGAGCAGACTCCACTGCGTAGAACAGGTGAGGTGATTGAGGTGGCATATGGAGTACTTTTCCTGGCGTCTGATGAAGCATCCTTTGTTACCGGTACGGAACTAGTTATTGATGGGGGGTATATTGCCCAGTAGTGGGTGACGGTATGAGCAGTAATGGGATAGGAAGACTTACTGGTAAGGTAGCTCTAGTCACTGGAGCAGGTTCACGTAGTGAGATAATCGGCAATGGTCAAGCCGCTGCTCTATTGTTTGCACAACAAGGGTGTAAAGTCGTATTGGTTGACTCTGAAGAGGAAAATTTATCCAGAACACTTAGAAAGATTTCAGATCAAGGTGGAGAGGCTTCTTTTTACGTAGGGGATGTGTCAAATGCATTGGATTGCCAAAAGATGGTGGAGTTGGCAGTCAATACTTACGGTCATCTTAATATACTTCACAACAATGTTGGTGTAGGAGGTTCGGGGACTGTCCTAGAGGTTGAACCTGAACAGTGGGATCACATAATGGCTGTGAACGTAAAATCGATGATGCTCACTAGCAAATACGCGATTCCTGAAATCGCTTCGAGTGGTGGTGGTACTGTGATAAATATTTCCTCAATATCTGCTATTAGGCCTAGAGGTCTCACGCCATATACGGTTTCAAAGGGTGCTGTCATAGCGTTGACAAAGGCTATGGCTGTTGACCATGCTGCTGAAAAGGTAAGGGTTAACTGCATTTTGCCTGGACCCATATTTTCTTCAATGACCTCAGTCAATATGAGTGACGAGGTCAGGGAATTGCGTCGAAGGTCTTCACCTATGGGTATAGAAGGTTCGCCAATGGACATCGCTAATGCTGCCTTATATTTAGCAAGTGATGAATCCCGATGGGTGACTGGGATCTCATTAGTTGTTGACGGAGGTGTTTCGTTGATGAGTCCTCAAAGGTAGGTGTCTCCCAATAGATTGAACAATTGACTCTGAAGGAGTTTGAAATGAGATTGGAAAGCAAAGTTTCGATTGTTACTGGGGGTGCTAGTGGTATGGGGGCCGCCGAGTCAGTGTTGTTTGCTTCTGAAGGATCTCATGTTGTTGTGGCCGATATGAGAATAGAAGATGGAATGGAGATTGTCGATGAAATCAAATCTTCTGGTGGTAACGCTACCTTCATGGAGCTTGATGTAACTGATGAAAAAAGATGGAGTGTAGTCGTGGCGGACGTTTTAAGCCAGTTTGGGACTATAGATGTTCTGGTAAATAATGCAGGTTTAAGTGGTTCGTATCAGTCCGATATTATGAGCTTAGAGGCATATGATCGACTCATGAATGTCAATTCACGCGGTGTCTTTTTAGGTATGCGGAGCGTACTACCTGCTATGTGTGAGAGTGGGTCAGGATCAATAGTAAATATATCGTCAATATCTGGCATTGTCGGACAGAGTTATGTTCATATGGGATACAACGCTTCCAAAGGGGCGGTAAGGATAATGACAAAGTCTGCAGCGGTTCAGTATGCGGAAAATGGGATAAGAGTTAATTCTGTACACCCTGGAATAATGCCGCCAATGGTTACTTCAGTTGGTACGGCTGACCCTGAGACTAGGAAAATCATGCTAGAGGATGTTCCCATGAATAGAGTGGGACTTGTTGGAGAAGTTGCCAATGCAGTTTTATTTCTGGCCTCTGACGAGGCCTCATATATAACTGGGGCCGAATTACCTGTCGATGGTGGGCTTACCGCTAGGTAATCGGTAAAGCTATACATTTAACGCAAATAACAATGGAGGTTCGGCATGGCTTTTTATCGATTATTTACAGGTCCAGATGGGCAATCTCACATGGAGGAATATAAACCTCCAAAGGAGATGCCGGCTACTGGGTTGGTATTTAGGAAACACGAGCCGGGAAATTTTATAGATTGGCATACTGCTCCCCGCAAACAGTTTCTGGTGACACTTGAAGGCGAGGTCGAAATAGGATTGGGAGATGGAACTGTTTACAGATTAGGTCCCGGAGATATGATGCTTGCTGAAGACTTGGATGGCCAAGGGCATACTACGAGAGCGGTTGGCGAGATTCCGAGAGTCTCAATAGCAATACCAGTTGAGTGAAAATAGTGCATACAGTCGTTTGGAGGCAATAAATGTTAGATAAGCAATCAATGATTACAAGTGCAGATAGTCTTTTCGTTGCAAGGGAAAGGCGTGTTCCTACCCCAGCAATTACCTTTTCAATAAATGATCTGACTGTGGATGGGG
>VFFS01000027.1 GCA_009392815.1 SAR202 cluster bacterium | reverse complement strand
GGACATCTGACTTTAGAACTGAGCAATGTGGCAAATTTACCAATAACTCTCTATTTTGGTATGAAAATCGGTCAACTTTCCTATGTGAGGCTAACTTCTGAGGCAGAGTTTCCGTATGGGTCTCCAGAGCTTGGTAGTAAATATCAGGGCCAAACTGACGCAACGGCAAGCAGAATACACCAGGATTTTTTGAGGCATTGACTTGTTGTACATGCAGAGAGCCATTGAAGTATCTAGTCACGCTGTTGGATTAAGTAATCCAAACCCTCCTGTGGGTGCAGTGTTGGTGAAAGATGGAGAGATAATTGCTGAAGGATTTACCGGATCCCCAGGCACTCCACATGCTGAAGCCGCGGCAATATTAAAGGCGGGGAGCCTTGCAAATGGATCTTCTCTCTATGTCACATTGGAACCTTGTAGTCACTATGGCAGGACTGCTCCATGTGTGCAGTCGATTATAGAAGCAGGCATAAAGAAAGTTCATGCCTCTCTTATTGATCCTGACCCACGAGTTAGTGGTTCAGGCGTAGAAATTTTGAAACAATCAGGGGTAGAAGTTTCAATTGGTGAAATGAGTGATGAGGCTCAAAAGACCATGGAGCCCCATATTAAATTGATGAAGACGGGTTTGCCCCTGGTGACTGTGAAATTTGCGGCATCTTTAGATGGGAAGATAGCGACTACCTCAGGTGAATCCCAGTGGATTACTGGTGAAAAGGCTCGAAGTGTTTCACACACCATGAGGTCAGTTAGTGACTCTATTATGGTGGGTATAGGAACAGTCCTGTCTGATGATCCGAAACTTACTGCTAGGGATGGTCAAATTTCTAACAAGAGACAGCCAACCAGAATCGTTGTTGATTCAAACGCAAGGACTCCAATAGATAGTGCGATGTTCTCAGAAACGGGACAAACACTTATAGCTACTTTGAAGGATAGAGAGCCGGTGAGTGCGTGGCCCAACAACGTTACTCATTTAAAGATACGAGAGGATGGAGGGAAGGTAGACTTATTGGCTTTGTTTCAGTGTCTAGCTGATATTCCAGTGTCTTCAGTTTTAGTTGAGGGAGGATCACAATTGATAGGGGCACTTTTCGACCAACAGCTGGTTGATAAAGTGGCAGCTTTTATTGCCCCTGTCATAATTGGAGGAGAAGAATCTCCCTCTGCGGTTGGTGGTAGAGGGGCGTTAAATATGGCAAAAATCTCAAAATTATCGAATGTGATGTCCCAAAATGTTGGAGATGATTTGCTGATTACAGGTGATGTTGAATATTAGGAGTTTCACACCAAGTGTTTACAGGAATTGTCGAAGAGATCGGAACTGTTAGGAATGTCAATAATGGTGTTCTAGAAGTTGATGCCCTTGTAACTTTGGAAGACCTGGAGGTTAAAGATAGTATCTGTGTAAATGGTGCATGTCTCACTGTGACAGAGCTGACAGAGACAGGATTTAGGGTGGATGTGGTACCAGAGACTTTAAGGCGAACGAGTCTTGGAGAGCTCACTTTCGGTAGTATGGTTAACTTGGAGAGATCTCTAAAGATGGGGGGACGAATTGGAGGGCATATGGTCCAGGGACATGTGGACTGTACAGGCGAAATATCATCTATCACTGCCGACGGAGACGCATATCTGTATCGCTTTGCTGTTCCATCTGAACTAGGAAAGTATATTGTTCAAAAAGGGTTTATATGCGTGGACGGAATTAGTCTCACAGTTGTAGACTGTTCCGACAAAGATTTCACGGTCACCTTGATTCCGTATACTCGTGAGAACACGGTGTTGGGAACGAAAATGGAAGGTAATAAAGTTAATTTAGAAGCAGATATCATGGCTAAGTATATCGAGAAACTTTCTAATGGTGGGGGATATATAAACCTTGATTGATTGGCAAAGATCTTATGCCGTTATCTAAAATAGAAGATGCCTTAGAGGACATAAAAGCTGGTCGCATGATCATCATAGTTGATGATGAAGACCGCGAAAATGAAGGCGATCTTACGATGGCTGCGGAACTTGTAACTCCTGAAGCTATCAACTTTATGGCAACTTTCGGGAAAGGTCTGATTTGTGTTCCCATGCTTGCTCAAAGGCTTAAAGAGCTTAATCTTCCTCTTATGGTCCAGGATAATACTGCGCCTCTCAGTACGGCATTTACGGTGTCGGTGGATTCTCTAATTGGAACCACCACAGGGATATCGGCTCAAGATAGAGCTATCACTATAAGGGCATTAGCTGACCCGTCAACAAGTCCATCCGATTTGGGAAGGCCAGGGCACATATTTCCGTTACAGTATGTCGAGGGCGGCGTGTTGAAAAGAACGGGACAGACTGAGGCATCAATTGATATTTGTCGGTTAGCTGGGCTTGGTGAGGCTGCCGTGATTTGTGAAATCATGGCTGATGATGGAAATATGGCAAGAATGCCTGACCTGGAAAACTTTTCCGAGGAGCACGCTATCAAGGTAGTGTCGGTTGCAGATCTCATAACGTACCGCCGCCGCCATGAGAGACTTATTGAAAGAGTTGCCGAAGCCCGTGTGCCCACTGAATATGGTGAGTTTAGGGCGGTGTCATATAGCAGTCTGGTTGATGTTTATGAGCATGTTGCTTTCGTCAAAGGGGACATTTCTCCTGATGAAGCTGTATTGGTAAGAGTACATAGCGAGTGCCTTACAGGTGACGTTTTTGGAAGTACTCGTTGTGATTGTGGTGATCAGGTGCCATTGGCTTTGGCAGCTATCGAAAAAGAAGGAGGAGGAATTCTTCTTTATATGAGACAGGAGGGGAGGGGAATTGGTATTCATAACAAATTGAAAGCATATGCCTTGCAGGATGAGGGCTTTGATACCGTTGATGCGAACATAATGCTTGGATTTGCACCGGATCCCAGACAATACGGTGTGGGCGCTCAAATTCTAGAGGATCTTGGAGTGAAAAAGATGCGTCTTCTCACTAACAATCCGACGAAGAGGGTCGGGTTAGAGAGTTTCGGTCTCGAAGTCGTAGACCGAGTTCCGATCGTTGCTGAGTACAGGGATGATAACGTCGATTATATGGAAACCAAGAGGACGCGGATGGGTCATGTGTTGGATCCGGTGGAATCTGAGAACGAAGCTTCTCAGGAGGACTCAAGTTGAGTAACCGTATAGAAGGATCACTAGATGGGTCTGGACTAAAAATCGGAATAGTAGCAGCCAAGTTCAATGAGTTTATAACAGACAAATTGGTAGAAGGGGCTGAAGAAGCGCTTTCAGAAAATGGTGTGGAGGGGTCAGATGTGACAATTGCCTATGTACCTGGCTCCTTTGAAATTCCGGTTGTAGCATCCAAAATGGCTCATTCAGGGGACTATGATGCTGTCATTTGCTTGGGAGCCGTAATAAAAGGTGACACAGATCATTATGAGTATGTGGCGGGGGAAGCAACTCGTGGCATAGCTGAGGTGGCCCTATCATGTGGGATACCAGTTATATTTGGAATTTTAACTACCCATAATATGCAGCATGCCCTAGAACGTGCTGGTGGTAGGAAAGGGAATACGGGACATAGTTGCGCCATTACTGCGATTGAGACTGTCAATGTGTTACGAGCTATATAGGAATTTTTAGTATTTTTATTGACCCCGTCCGATTCCGACCCTAAAGTGCTGAACATGAATCAGAAACATCACTCAAATGGCCATTTAGATTATCTGGAAATAGAGAACTTTGCTTCAAGTATTGCTAAAGAGGCTGGAAAGATACTATTTAACTACTTTCCCACCCCATGGTCTGACAACGAGAACTTGAATGTAGAGTTTAAAGACGCTGGTAATTCCGATCCTGTAACTTTAGCCGACACCGAGACACAAAATTACCTTACTAGGGAAATTAAGAAGCGATTTCCTTCGCATGGAGTACTTGGGGAAGAGGGAGATAAAGACGAAGGCGAATGCCCAGCAGTTCTATGGGTATTAGATCCACTGGATGGGACCAAGAATTTTTTGAATGGATTGCCTTTTTTTGCTTGTTCGATCGGGGTCATTTATAAAGGGATTCCCATAGTTGGTGCCTTGTATATTCCATGGCCAGGATCTGGAGGTGAATCTGGTGGAATTGTTATACATGCTTCTATAGGAAATGGCCTTAAAATAGATGGGATACAGAACAAAAATAATCCCCAGACACATTTGAAAGCTTCGGGCCTGCTGACTCTCCCTGGTTCATTCTCCGGAACATTTGAAAACACTAAAAGTTTTCCTAGCAGAATGGGAGAATTGCGAATGTCTGGAAGTATTGCGTATGAAATGGCTATGGTTAGTTTAGGTATAACTCAATACGCTGTGATTTCCGGGGCGCATTTATGGGATGTTGCAGCGGCTCTCGTCACATTAAAAGAATCAGGATGTTCAGTTAGAACACCAAAAAGCCTTTCAATTGGGGAGAGATTATTATCGGGAGATGATGTATGGGAGGATTTGAGTGACTCGATTAATATTGCTTCTCATGAAAAAGTGACCTATAGCAAACTTAGAAGGCCATTGGCATCGCTCCTGGTTGCTTCTAAATCTATAATGCCTGACGTGTCTAATAGTGTTCGTCCTAAAAATGTTGGATTGAGAGGCGTAGCTCGCTCCATATTTGGATAAGAAATTGGAAGATAATCCTAGACAGGAAATTAATATCAAGCCAGGTCGTGAGCCTGTTTATTCAACACAAGGGTTGGTCTGTTCCATTTCTCCTCAAGCAGCAAATGTGGGGGCATCTATTTTGTCAGCTGGAGGGAATGCTTTCGATGCAATTGTTGCTATGGCCGCCGTCGAAGGTGTTACAACATCGGTGGGGTGTGGACTTGGTGGGGAGGCGTTTGGTTTGTTCTATGAGGCTGCATCTGGAAAGACATGGGGAATGACAGCATCCGGAAAGGCTCCGTCCAAATTGGATCGAAATTGGTTTGTCGATCGCTCTTATAAATCTATACCTCTCACCGGGCCAATATCTGCAGCTATACCTGGCGAAATAGATGCTCTTCATGAAATAACAAACAAGTTTGGAACGATGTCTTTTAAGGAACTTATTGAGCCGGCCATCATATTTGCAGAAGATGGATTTCCGATTTCTCGTTTTTATTCGGGTGCTTTCCAAGCGATGAATGATAAGTTAGATATTTATCAATCAACATCATCGATTTTTACAAATGGTGGTTTGCCACTCAGAGAAGGGCAGATAATAAGACAACCAGAACTTTCTGAAACGTTGAAACTCGTCTCTGAAAATGGTGCTAGGGATTTTTATGAGGGTGATCTTTCCGAGCGTCTATTGAAGTCTATGTTAGATGATGGCGGGTTATATACCTCTGAAGACTTTAGGTCGTATCAAACAATTTGGTATGACTGTCCGATTTCCACCTTCTACAGGGGGGTTGAAGTAGTGGAAACTTCACTGCCATCTCAAGGTTTCATGGTCCTTGAGATGTTAAATATTCTTGAATGTCACGATGTGAAGGGTATGGGATTGTATAGTCCCGAACTGTGCCATCTCATGGTTGAGGCAAAGAAGTTGGCATTCGCCGACAGGAATACATACATGGGAGACCCAGAATTTGTTTCAGTTCCGTCTGGTGAAGTGATTTCCAAAGAATACGGGGCACAAAGGGGTAAAGAAATAGATTTCCATAAAGCCATGAAGTCAGCGCCTGCTGGCATACTTGGATTACCATTAACTGGAGATGACACTAGTTACTTATGTGCAGTGGATGCTTCGGGAAATGCAGTATCTTTTATCCACAGTTTATCAATGGGTTTTGGATCCGGGTTTGTGGCTGGTGATACGGGTGTCTTATTAAACAATAGAATCGGACGGGGATTTAATTTGATTGAGGGGCATCCAAATGTTATAGAGCCTTTAAAGAAAACCATGCATACTCTGAATGCATATATGGTGTTAGATAAAGGAAAGCCAGTATTGGTCGGAGGTACCCCTGGCGGAGATGGACAGATTCCTTGGAATGTTCAAACGCTTACCAACGCAATAGATTTTGGTATGAATCCTCAGCAAGCTGTAGATGCGCCAAGATGGAGCCATACACCGGGAACCGATCCAGAAACTATCAACCAGGAACCATTTCTGGATTTAGATTTTGATATGCCCGGAGGGCTTGAGGAGAAGCTTTCGGGTTTGGGTCATAATGTGGCAGTGAACGATACAGGTTCTTTTGGGGGATCCGCCAAGATGATCAGGATTAATCAAGAGACCGGTGTAATTTGTGGTGGGTCAGATCGTCGTTCCGACGGACTCGCTTCAGCATTGTAGGTGTGAATTGAATATATATTTTGACTGCGACTATACGATTCTTGCTATGGACGGCAGTTTACGTCCCCGCACTCGGGAGGTTTTCTCCAATCTCATAGAAGATGAACACAAGGTTTTTATATGGTCTGGTGTTGGTTTGAGGACCAAGGACATGGAAAGACTTAATTTGATGGATTTGATTTCAGGAATATTTGTTAAACCAATCGCTGAGTTTGAAGACGGTTTGGACAGATTTTCGGTATCGCCAAGACCTGACTTCGTTATAGATGATCATAGAGAGATTGTTGAATTTTTCGGAGGAGTCCATATAGAACCATATTATTTCAGGGCGTCTGAAGATGGTCAGATGGATGATCTTTATCAATGCATCGCTGATTTTTCTCAAACAGGTAACTCTACCCATAGAGGATTCAAGCCTCCACCTAATATGGATTAGATTTATGGCTATTCGAGTGCTTGAACCAGAAGTTGCGGGAAGGATTGCTGCCGGAGAGGTGGTAGAGCGTCCTTCATCAGTTGTTAAGGAACTTCTTGAGAATTCTCTTGATGCTGGGGCAACTAGAATAGATATCACGACAACTGCGGGGGGAACAGAAAGTATCATTGTTTCAGACAATGGTGTCGGTATTCCGGAAGTTGACGTTCCATTGGTATTTCAGCAGTTTGCAACAAGCAAGATCAGAAGAGCTGAAGATCTGAACTCCATTAATACTCTTGGATTTAGAGGAGAGGCTATGTATAGCATTTCCGCTGTATCGGAGGTGGAATTAATAACAAGGTCAAGAACAGACTCAGTCGGGGTGAACATAAGAATTTCGGAAGGTAAGGTTACTGCAATTTCGCCATCTGCGGCGAATGTTGGGACGAAAGTATCTGTTCACAATATATTCACAAATTTTCCAGCGCGGAAGAAATTTTTGCGTTCACCCAAAGCGGAGGCAGGTCGTGTAGCTACCTTGGTAAAAAGGTATTCTATGATTTGGCCCGACGTATCATTTAGTTTGTCGCAAGTGGGTACGAGATATTTCTCTACTACCGGCTCCGGTAGTTTTAGAGATGTGATATCTGCTGTTTACGGGGTTGATACTGCTAATGGGATGATCTCAATAGAAAAACATGTAATAGACCCTGAATACCGAGGACCAATTCTAGGGGGAATCATAGGATTGCCCTCACAAACCAGGGCAAATAGAAGTCATATCAACATATTTGTTAATGGAAGATATATACAGAATAGGACCCTTTCATATGCATTTGAACAAGCCTATCACGGGCTTGTTGGACAAAGGAGATACCCAATTGGCGTGTTGGATTTGAGACTTTCAGGAGAGGAAGTAGACGTCAATGTACACCCAGCAAAAACCGAAGTTAGGTTCCTGAAGGAAAGCGAAGTATTTGGCGTTGTTCAGAGTACAGTGAGAGATGCTTTACTTTCTTCCAGTCCAGTTCAAGCAATTTCATCTAGGCCTGTTGGCAACATCGCCACTTTGGACCAAACTAAACAGAAGAATGACTTCACTGCTTGGCAAGTCAGATTAGGATCTAATAGCAGGTATAGATCCAATATGAATCGTGGGTTGAATGCCAAAAACTCATTAACAGATATAGCACCAGCCGAATCAATATCAAATGAAGCATCTTCCACATCGATGATGGGACTAAATGTTGGGTCAACATTGCCTATGCTCAGAATTCTTGGCCAGGCGCAAAAGACCTATATTATCGCGGAAGGGCCAGATGGTATTTATCTAATCGATCAGCATGCAGCTCATGAAAGGGTGGTGTTTGAGGAGGTGGTTGAAAAGGCCAAGAATTCATCTCCGTCCTTTCAAAAACTTCTTGATCCATTTGTAATTAATCTAGACTCGTCGCAAATCTCTTTGATAGAAGACAATAGCTTATTATTTGATGCACTGGGTATGGAACTAGAACAATTCGGCCCCGAAACATATCTAGTTCGTACGGTGCCTGCTGTTCTAACGAAATCTGATCCCGCTAAATCACTTATAGAGATTTTAGATTCGTTAGAAGAGGGAGCTGTTTTTGAGACCTGGGAGGAGAAGGCGGCTTATTCAGTGGCATGTCATGGAGCGATCCGTGCTGGTCAGTCACTTTCTGTCCTAGAAATGGAGAAGTTGATTAGGCAATTAGAATCATGTAAGCAGCCTAATACCTGTCCGCATGGGAGACCCACGTTAATTCATCTTAGTTCTAAATATCTAGAATTGGAATTTGGTAGAACATGATTTATATAGGACAGTCCAAGCTGAAGAAGACGATAGTTTTCGGCCTCCTACCAGTGCTTGTGGCTTTGTTGTCAA
>VFFS01000026.1 GCA_009392815.1 SAR202 cluster bacterium | reverse complement strand
AATTGGTTGTTTCTTGAAAGCCTTGCCGTTGCTATTGGCACTGATCCAGTTTTCAATAACGGAAATTATACTGAATACCCTAGTGCCGGCATGGCAGCTTTTAACACTATCTATTCTGCCTGGGCGTTTTCACAGGAATTCTTCAGACAGAATGGCCACGAAAATTTCGGGCTTAAGTCTCATAAACAAATGCCGGATGTCTTCCGGGATCTTATAGGCCCAAATGATCCTAATGATGTTTTAATACATATCCGAGCCTGGCAGAACGCTGATATTAGTGACAATGCTTTATACAACGGAAACTTCGATACTGCTCTGAAATCAATAAAAGCCGCAGGATTTATAATGCCGACCTCTACAGACCAATATTTCTGGTCAGATGATAATAGAGATGAAGCAGCGCTCATTCCAAATGCCACTTTTAAGGAAATCCCCTCTATATGGGGCCATGCTGGAGGTTTATTGTCCCAGCATGATGAAAGGAGAATTGTTGATAACTCAATCAGGGAACTCTTAGGTAAATAATCGTCCCGTTGTTATTACTCAAGAATTCAATCAGATTAATTAATTACCCTCGTAATAACGAAATGTAACTTGCTTACCGTAACGGAGGAAAATGATCATGACTCAGAACTTCGATGACAAAGTGCTCATAGTAACGGGAGGAAATCAAGGGATAGGCAGGGCAGCTTCCCTTGCCGCATCCCGCTTGGGAGCCAGCGTAGTTGTTGCCTCCCGGACTGAAAAGACTGGAATCGAGACGGTTCAAATTATTGAGAAATCCAAAGGTAAAGCCATTTATGTTAAGACTGATGTTTCTGATGAAGCCAGCGTAGTTAATTTGATAGAAAAAACCTTGGAATCTTTCGGATCACTCGATATGGCATTCAACAATGCTGGAGGTGGAGCAACGAGTGCGAACCCAGTATCAACCCTGGAACAATCAGTCGAGGACTGGGACATTACTATAAATAACAATCTGAAGGGTACATGGCTGTGCATGAAACACGAGATCCCACCAATGTTAGAGTCAGGTAAAGGGTCGATCGTAAACATGTCCTCTATAGCAGGAGTGAGACCTGGACCGGTTGCCGGTCCATCATATACCGCGGCAAAGTCGGGAATAGCTGGACTCACAGGAATGGCTGGTTTGGAATTCGCTGGCCGAGGTATACGAATCAATGCGGTGGCACCTACAGTAACGCTTACCGAGCGTTGGCAATATGATCTGCAAGATAAACCGGAACTGAAAAGCTTGATATCAGAAACAATGCCCATGGGCCGGGCTGGCAACGTCGAGGAAGTTGTTGACGCCGTGCTATGGTTGCTGTCTGAATCTTCGTCATATGTGACAGGCCAAACCTTGTCGGTGGATGGAGCCCATTCTGACAGCATTGCAGGATACCAATCACCTAGGCAATAGTATTCAAAAATAATCTGGATCACCACCTATTCATATAAATGCAAAGCCCCCTCCAACCCTTGCATTTCTGTCGACTTTTTGTGAAATTCGTCGCGTAACAGCCCCGAAAAATTCGGCTGATTGATGCCGTAGGGAAGGCACCAATAGCAATACATTTATGGAATCATGCTCAGACTTATGCGATGGTAGGATTCGAGACGTGTTGATGCCAATAAGTTGAAATAGATGAAAAGGAATTAATATGTCATGGATGACCGATGATATAACCGCAAAGGACCCTGTTTCTGATCTTAAAACTTTATTGAAGACAGGAGCCGCGATTTCTGTACCTGGTGTAAATGATCCCTTGACGGCAATACTTGCTGAACGAATGGGGTTTAGGTGCCTTTATTTTTCTGGAGCGGCGTTTTCGGCAAGTCTTGGAGTTCCAGACATAGGACTGTTTTCAATTGACCAATTGCTCGACTCTGTGAAGTGGATTGCACGTTCAACAAACTTACCATTAATTGTAGACATAGATACTGGTTTTGGAGAAGCTGTCAATATTGTCAGGGTGGTAAAGGAATTGGAGCAACTCGGAGTCGCCGCTGTCCAGCTAGAAGATCAAGTCTCTCCAAAACGCTGTGGGCATTTGGACGGAAAACAAATTGTCTCTGAACAGCAGTATGTTGAGAAGCTTAAAGCGGCTCTGGCAGCACGCAAAAATATGCTAGTTATTGCCAGAACAGATTCTCGAGATGTTTATTCATTTGATGAAGCTGTAAAAAGAGGCACACTCTATAGAGATTCTGGCGCTGATGTGATTTTCCCTGAAGCTCTTGAGACAATCGAAGAGTTCAAACAATTTGCAATGAGTGTGAAATCACCTCTGCTTGCCAACATGACGGAGTTCGGAAAAAGCCCACTGCTGACAGTCAAAAACCTGGAATATCTTGGATACAATTTGGTTATATATCCTGCAACTGGGCAGCGTATTGCCCTTGGAGCGGTAAAAAAAGTATTTGCAAACATTAGAGATAACGGCAGTCAGATCAGTTCAGTTTCCGACATGATGGATAGGTCAGAAATATACGATCTCATTGATTACGAAGAATTTGCAGAATTGGACAATAAAATAGCGCCCAAAATCACAAGGAAGAGCGGATTTTAACAGAATTTGAAATTCAACTGCCCAATGAAAATCATATAGAAGTATCAGCATAACTTACTGTATTAGACTGTCCACAAAAATTTTGGAGGACCGGACAAAATGACTACTGGCTTTTTATGGCACGAAAAATATATGTGGCACGATACTGGAAGCGGAGCAGCAACCAATGTCGAACCTGGGGAACACTTTGAAAATCCAGATACAAAGAGACGGATGAAAAATCTCATGGATTTGTCCGGCATAACTGACCAACTTGTTCGACTCGAGCCTCGCCTGGCCACTGAAGATGAATTAAGACGCTTCCATACAGATGCTTATATCAACCAAATTAGAAAACAAAGTGATGCTTTCGGCGGATTTGCTGGCCCGCAGACTCCATTTGGAAAAGGTTCATACGAGATTGCCAAATTAGCTGCTGGAGGGACAATCGTAGCCACAGAAGCGGTACTCAGTGGTCACGTCAACAATGCTTATGCTCTAGTTCGTCCTCCTGGGCATCACGCAGAACGTGACTTAGGAAGAGGGTTCTGCATATTTGGAAACGTGGCATTGGCCGCCATGCATGCCCGAGAAATCTGGAAGGTTGATCGGATAGCAACTATAGATTGGGACGTGCATCACGGTAACGGAACCCAGCAAGCCTTTTACGATGATCCAAATGTATTAACAATTTCCATTCATCAGGACGGCTTGTTTCCAGCAGAATCAGGCAAGGTAAATGAGACGGGATTCAAGGAGGGGAAAAACTTCAATATTAATATTCCTCTCCCCCCCGGGTCTGGACACGGGGCATACTCAGCGACGATTGAGCGCGTCGTTGCACCGGCAGTAAATTATTTTAAACCTCAGCTGATACTTGTGCCGTGCGGATTTGATGCCAGCGTCTATGACCCATTGGGCCGGATGCTGCTGACGTCGGAATCTTATCGACACCTTACCAAAATGCTTTTAGCCCTTGCTAACGATATCTGTGACGGCAAAATTGTGTTCTCCCACGAAGGTGGCTATTCAAAAAGGTACGTGCCATTCTGTGGTCTTGCTACAATCGAAGCTCTCAGCGGGATACGCACAGAAATAACAGACCGCGGAATCCGTGATGACTTACCCGGACAAGAATTAGCGCCTCACCAAGAGACTCTTATTGATGGAATTGCTAAACAGGTAAAACACACTATTTTAAATAACTCTAAGCGACTCGTTTAATAAATTATCGAGAATTCATATAAGGCACTAAATACTTATGAAATAGGTCCACACTAAGTGCCAATATTTTCTGACTAAATTAAAATATTAGACAGAAATGTGAGACTATCGGAAACTTGTGAAGGTACAATTGGTTACAGAGAACTAGTGGCTAGCAGGGAAGGATAGGAGAAACCAATCGTCCCTGCTTAGGGTCAACTTTTCCCGACAATATAAAGTTTGTTACTACTCAAGTTTGGAGTTTTTTATGAGATTTGGCACATTTGTATTCCCCGTGTCACAAAAACCTGGCAATGACCACAGAATAATTCATGAAACCCTCGAAGAAGTCCAACTTTGTGACAAATTAGGCTTTGACACAGCTTGGCTGTCAGAGCATCACTTTGATGGAGCAACAGCCTATGTAGATCCGGTAGTTTTTGCGGCTTCAATAGCCTCAACCACCCGAAAAATTCGTATAGGGTTCGCGGTGGTAGAAATGGCTCTACACCATCCTGTGCGTTTGGCAGCACAAACAGCACTCTTGGACAATCTAAGTAATGGGAGGATTTTAGTTGGCACTGGAAAGGGATCTGCTTTTAACGAATATGAATATATAGGTTTCGGAGTTCCTATGGAAGAGGCCGCTGAAAGTCTTCAGGAAGCTGAAGATCTTATTCTAGAGGCATGGAAAGGAAAACCTGTAAACTTCAAAGGTAAGTACTGGGATGTTGCCTTCCCCGAACTTCGCCCAACTCCATACCAGACCCCCCATCCTCCTCTAGTACGAGCCTGCCTAAGTGAAGATTCAACTAGGGAAATGGCAAGGCTTCATAGACCTATATTAATTGGAGCCCAAGATAACGATTCAATTTCAAAAAGGATCAACCTATACCGTCAAGAACTAGAATCATCACAGTTATCCGAAGAGGGTATCGTTTCACTTCTCGATAAAATATGGGTGTCAAAAAACGTATTTGTTGCGGAGACATCCTCGGAGGCACTTGAGATAGCCCAAATCGGCTTGGACACAGAGCAAAACCATTTTAGAAAGGCCAGGGATGACTTTAATCCCACGCACACCATAACTAAGAAATCCAATCCAAATGAATTTGAGTCAACTTTTATAGCTGGTACCGCCGAAGATGTATGTGAGCAAATATTGGAGTTGAAAAATATCGGCGTTTCAAATTTAATGATGAAAATGAACACGGGCGAAATGGACTCCGAAATAGTGAGGAAATCCATCAAATTATTCGCTGATGCCGTGTTTCCTAGATTCTAAAAACACAAAACTCATTTAACCGCAAAGTGCAAGTAGAAGATGTAATACTCTGCTGTAGTAGGAACGATAATAGGTATTTATGGTTAGCAATAAAATCGCAGTTGTAGGGGCAGGCGTAGTCGGAGCATCCATTGCGTTTCACTTGAGCACTTACGGCATGAATGTGACTGTTTTTGATAAGGGATCCCCAGGTTCAGGTGCCACCGGACACTCTTTTGCCTGGCTTAACGCATTCGGAAAACTTCCGAGACACTACTTTGACCTAAATCACCGGGCAATGGATCTATGGACGAGGTTCAATGAAACTCTGGGTGCTGATGTCGGATTAAAATGGGGTGGGAATGTTACCTATTATTCGGATGAGGAAAAGGGTCGAAAACTTCTTGAGCAATGTGAACGTCTGCAAACCTGGGGATATCCTATTAGATCGATAACTCGAGAAGAGTTGTCACAGCTTGAACCGAATCTAAATATAGGACCTTTCTATGCGGGTATCCATACCCTCACTGAAGGGCATGTAATACCAACCAAAGTAGCAGAAGCATGTTTAGCGAAGGTCAAAAATAATGGGGGGGAGATATATCCAGATACCTTGGTAAAATCCATTATTGAAAACCCAAGAGAAATTATATTATCCACCCATAAAGGCGAATTTAAATTTGATAAAGTTATTATCGCAGCAGGTGTGGATTCAACTGGCCTTGCAACAAATCTGGGAATAAAACTCCCCCAACGTGTAAGCCCTGGGGTTGTTACTCGCACCGCCTCTCTTCCACCAATTATGAAGACTCTTTCTACTATTTATCTTCCCCCGGGCCCAGGAGATGAGGGAGAAATACATATACGGCAAGCTACTGACGGGTCCTTAATGTGTGGGGCTGGTGATCAGGAAAACGAAAACGAAGATGATTCGCAGGAATACGCGGATTCTTTGTTGACACGAGCAGCAAGATATTTTCCGAGTCTAGATGGGGTTAAAGCACAGAAGGTGCCAGTAGGTCTAAGACCAATGCCAGAGGACGGGCTACCTGTTATTGGATTTTCAAATAATTCAAACCGTATATACATCACTCTTATGCATAGCGGTGTTACTCTTGCCCCAATCGTTGGATCACTTGGGGCTTTAGAGATAGCAACTGAATCAAGTGTTGATTCCCTGAAACCCTATAGGCCCACTCGATTCCAATAGACATCACAAATAAAAACTAGCCACTGTGACAGATAAAGTCTAATCGAAAACTTACTTATTCTTACAACAATGTCTAGAATACGGCGTAGAGTTTAGTATCACAAAAAGCTTTTACCTTTCAAAGGAATATTGTTATGACTGTTTACGGCACTGGAAAGTATCAATTTAAAGTCGTGGAAAATTTCTTTAAACGTCCACGAGGATGGCCTTTCGTGGAAGTTGCTGACGTCGCGGTAGATAGCTTCGACAATGTATACGTATTTAACCGGGGTCCCTATGCAGCAATAATGTGTTTTGACAAGCATGGCACCTACATTAACGGATGGGGCAAAATTGGATTCGATTTTATCGTTCCTCATGGGCTAAGTATTGGACCGGACGACCATTTATACACTAGCGATACTGGAGACCATACGGTGAGAAAATGGACGAGAGACGGGAAATTGATTCGAACGATCGGCCGCCCTCTGATCAACGCCCCTGAGCAAAGTGGCATCCCTTTCAATCGTCCAACTCATTTAACAATCGCATCCAACGGAGATTTTTACGCCTCGGACGGATACGGAAACTCACATATACATTGCTTTGATCCAAATGGGGTCTTGAAATTTTCGTGGGGTGGAAATGGAAGTGGTCCTGGCGAGTTTGACACCATTCACAGTGTATACATTGACTACGAAGACGATGACAAAATTTATGCGACGGACAGGTATAACAACCGAATACAATTTTTTACTAAACACGGTGATTTTGTAGGAGAATGGAAAAACGTAAACCTTCCTAATGATGTAAGAAAAGGCCCTGATGGAAATTTCTATGTAGCAGAATTGGATCATAGAATAAGCATTCTGGACTCATCAGGCAATTTGCTTACACGATGGGGAGGAGAAACTAAAGTAGATGATTCTGAAACGGGGTCCGGGCTACCTGATTCAGCTAGTCGTAACCCTATGATCATCGGAAAGGTCAAACATGAGCCTGGGGCAGGTCTTTTTGGAGCTCCCCACGGAATCGCAGTTGATTCTGAAGGGAGTTTCTATGTTTCCGAAGTTAGTGAAACTTTCCTTGGAATAGACAGAGGAGACCGAAGCGTCCAAAAATTTATAAGGGTCTAGAAATCTTAGACGTTATCGAAAGTAGTTTTCCAGGAACCAATTTCTGCACGATCCAGCCCCAAGTGATCCCGTAGAGTAGATCCTGTATATTCTTTCCTATAAACACCGCGTTTTTGAAGCTCAGGCACGACATGTTTAACAAAATCCTCAAAAGCTCCAGGCTGATGAGTAGGTCCCACAACAAACCCATCACAGGCCCTCCCATGGAACCATTCTTCCATCTCATCGGCAATTTCTTTTGGCCCACCAACCATGG
>VFFS01000025.1 GCA_009392815.1 SAR202 cluster bacterium | reverse complement strand
ACATCTTCACGACTAGTGACATCAACCGTTAATGTTAGCGCCCTCTGTCCCTCAGCCCTAACTTGCTCGGCAACACTTTCGACATCTTTCCAATTGATAGCTTTTTCATCATCAGGAAAGGAGGCAGGATCTCGACCTGTACCAGTTATTACTACGTCGGCTCCTAAACGTGCCAGAGCCACTGCAGCAGCTCTCCCAATGCCCCTTAGACGACCAGCACCTGTAACTATCGCGACTTTACCATCTAATTCACCCATAAGTGCACTTCCTCTTTTCTATGTTGTAGCTATATAAAATGTATATTGCGAATAGCCATTGTTATATGGTTAGCTGCAGGAGTATATCTCAACGAATGTCGAGGTGCTATGAGATCAACGCTGAGTCAGTTCCCCTGGAAGGTATAGGTGCTGAACTAACCATTCGGATACTAACTGCCTTATCTCTTGAGCCGACTCCTGGAGCCCATGTCCATTCTCCGGGATCAGGCGCAATTCTTTTGGTTCCTCAGCCCACTCAAAAATCTTTAGGGATGACTCTTGGGATAGCACAGTATCCCTCTCGCCGTGAACCAACAAAATGGGAGACGGAGATACCTGGGAAACGTCGCCGGCGCCAAATGTTTGGCTCGAAAGTGCTATGACCCCTTTAACTACCTCACTGTAGGGAGCGGCCTTGATAACAACTGCTCCACCAAATGAATGGCCAACAAGTATCACATCCGTATGTCCAGTTCCTGAAAGGAATGAAAGAGCTGCCAAAGTATCCATTACGCACTCAACAAGGACATTAGGCTGTCTATAATCCAACCGGATAGAAGTTATCCCAGGAGAAAGACCGTCCCCGAGCAATTTGTACATAGATCCTGCAGGACCCTCAAACCCTCCTCTAGCTCCTCCTACCCACACTATTCCTCTGTGTGTTGGACTGGTAGGATCATGATGAATTATTGTCTGTATAGGACCACGATTAGTCACAAGTAGAAGCCCTCTACCAACCTGATCTTCCCCAACATCCCATTCAGACAATCCGGTGATACCTATAGATATATCGTCAGCCTCTTCCCCCATAAGCAGGTCTAGATACTGGCCCGTAAAGTATGCCAGTTAGTAGCTTTCTGATAGGCATAGGCAGCTCTAAACAATTTTTTTTCCTGAAGAGCTCCTGCCATAAACTGCAAACCCACAGGTAAGCCGTCTATAACGCCACATGAAACAGAAATTGCCGGAATACCCGCAATGTTTGCAGGAATGGTAAATATGTCATTCAGGTACATCTGTATCGGATCATCGGTTTTCCCGCCAATGTCGAAAGCCGTTGTAGGAGCCGTGGGCATCGCCAATACATCAAAATTCTGGAAAGCTTCTTTAAATTCGTTTCTAATAATAGTTCTAACTTTCTGGGCTTTCAGATAATAGGCATCGTAATATCCTGAAGACAAAGCGTAAGTACCTAGCATTATCCTGCGTTTCACTTCAGGCCCAAATCCTATTTGTCGCGTGTTTTCGAGGGCTTGCCACATGGAACCCTGGTCATCATTGGAATAGCCGTATTTAACCCCGTCATATCTCGACAAATTTGCAGAAGCTTCTGAGGGAGCGATAATGTAATAGACAGCCAACGCATAAGCAGAATGTGGCAAGCTTGTTTCTATAATTTCAGCACCCAAATCACCTAAAATTTTTATAGCATCCCGAACCGATGTTTCGACTCCTTGATCAATACCTTCAGCAAAATATTCGATTGGAACTCCTACCTTTAATCCAGTCAGATCCCCATCAAGTCCCTGAGTATAATCCGGAACCTCAACATTAAGGGAAGTTGAATCACGTTGGTCGTGTCCCGCAATATGGGACAGAACAACAGCGCTGTCCTCTACATCTGATGTTATAGGCCCTATTTGATCTAAGGAACTTGCGAATGCTACTAATCCAAATCGACTAACCAAACCATACGTTGGCTTCATTCCAACAACGCCACAAAGTGAAGCGGGCTGACGAATGCTGCCACCTGTATCGGAGCCTAAAGAAAAAACGCACTCCGAAGCCGCAACTGCCGCTGCCGGACCACCACTACTACCCCCCGGCACCTTCTCCAGATCCCAGGGATTGTGAGTCACTTTCATTGCAGAATTTTCAGTGGAGGACCCCATCGCAAATTCATCAAGATTACCTTTCCCCAATAGAACCGCACCGGCATCCTTCAGTTTCGCAGTCACGTGAGCGTCATAAGGCGGCACAAAATTTTCAAGCATTTTTGAAGAACATGTAGTAGGAATCCCCTCCGTACTCATATTATCTTTGAGCTGCATAGGAATACCTGTAAGAGTCCCCTGGAGGCCCTTACTTATCATATTGTCAGCGGCTTTTGCTTGTTCTATGGCTGTATCAGCAGTAACAGAAACGAAGGAATGAATGTTTCCTTCAATATTTGAAATTCGATCCAAATACGCCTGTGTGAGTTCTTCGGAAGAGACTTCTTTCTCATCTAGAAGTCTTCTAGCGACACTAATCGTTATACCTTTAATATCCAATGTTGACATAGGTTGACCGTAATCTCTTAATTATTCTTCCAGCACCGCTCGTACCCGTATAAAGCCGTCTTCTTGTCGAGGGGCATTAGCCAAAGCGTCTTCTAATGTGATTGAGTCACTGGAAATGTCTTCACGCATTACAGAATGCACGTCAACCGAATGTCCAGTGGGCTCTATACCGTCTGTGTCCACTTCAGACAGAACCTCAATACTGGCTAAGATATCACTCATCTGATCTCTCATTTCTTCAATCTCGTGATCGGTCATGTTTATACGTGTCAACAAAGCGAGATGCCTAACCTCCTCTATTGTGATGTCGTCACTCTCACTCATATCTTTTTACGCTCCACTCAGGATTTAAAAAGTCCATGTTCTTCGAAAACATCGGCAAGGATAGATATGCCTTTTTCAATGTCTTCCGGACTGTTGTGGCTATAGGTAAGCCGCAAGTGATTAGCACCAGATCGGTCAGCTCTAAATACTGGTCCAGGGTTATATTTCACCCCTTTTTCCACAGCATTGTCTAATGCAGCCCAGGTATCAGCTCCTTCAGGAAGTTCCACCCAAACCATCATACCTCCCTGAGGTTCGGTCCAAGAGCACTCTGGAGGAAAATATTCTCCGAGTGACCGGATAAGTGCATCCCTTTTTGCCCTTAATGAACGAGCTACACCTTTGACATAAGAATCCTTGTTGTTCTTTAGGTATTCGTACACAGCCATCGAAGATAAGTGACTAGGACTCGCACCGAACGCAATTTTTTGCATTGGCGCTCTTGCACTCTCAGGGAAAACACCGAATCCCAGCCTCAATCCACATCCGAGAAGTTTTGTGAAAGCAGAGATATACATCACCCCTTCGGCGGAATCCAAAGACATTATGGCCGGAGGCAGATCTGGACCGTCTATCCGAAAGTCCGCGTAGGATTCGTTTTCGACAATAGGTATGCCGTATCTACCAGAAATCTCAACGATCCTTTTTCGTCTATCTAAACTCAAGGTAGCCCCAGTAGGATTGTGATAAACAGAAATCGTGTATATAAGCTTGGGTTTTATTCCTTCAGATATCTTTTTCTTTATCTCAAGCTCAAGTACATCGGGATCCATACCGTCATGGTCCATTTTCACGTGAACTGGTACAGCTCCCTTACGGAGAAACATATTTAAGCTACCGTGATAGCAAAATTCATCCATCATCACTACGTCACCAGGATCTATAAACGCATCAACAATAGTTTGGCAGGCCCCCCCGGCACCGCTTGACAAGAAAATATTTTCTGAGGAAACATCCAGTCCTCTGTTCAGTTTTAGTTCTCTCGATATAAATTGCCTCAGACCTTCATGTCCAAGTGGTGGTGGATACGTGCCGAGAGTAAGTCCTTCCTTTTCAATAGCGGCGGCTGCAGCTTTCGAAAACTCAGCCACCTCCATGGCGTCAGGATCCGTGTATGTGACAGAGAAGACATAGTCGACATCCGCTGCCAACCCCTCGGGCATGACAATATCAGGAGCTGTTGGAACAGCCGATAGTTCACTGAAATCAATATTCATAATAAATTCAAAAAACCTATAACCCTACTTAGAAGGGCAAAAGAATTTTCTCCCCTGTTTGAGAGCTTCTAGTAACACCCTCAGTGAATTCCATGTATCTAACTCCATCCTGAAAATTAGTATGAGTGATTTCTTCCTTTCCTCTTATTGCATTTATAAATTCTTCCTCAACTCTCCAATCGCCTTGCAACTCAGGAACAATTTTTATTTCGGAAAGTCCATTATCTGATTTTTGTCCACCCAATAACTTAGGAGATGACTGATCAGAACCATCTATCTTGAGCGTACCTTCGGTCCCAAAAATATATACAGCATTCGCCGGAGCATGTCCCAGTACGTCACTAAACCGTATGTGCAAAGTAGGTCCAGAAAACATTTCGCAAAGTATCTCTACGTGATCCGGCACTGAAATGACATTGGGTTTCCCGCCTTCATCATTCCTACGTTTAACAGTAGTTCGGGTTAATGCCTGAACAGAGGAGGCAGACCCAACCCATCTCATGATGGCCTCGTACCATATTCCCAAACCCATTATGTTGAAACCACTAAAATCTCGGCTCTGACGCCAGTGAAAGGGTTTTTCATGATCAACAAACCCACCCTGGCTTATAGCAGCATCGACAGATAAAACGTCCCCAACATATCCCTCTTTGATCAACTTGATTATTGTTTTATCAAGGTTGAGCGTATGAGGAGCCGGCACTATCTGTGTTATTTGTTCAGGAAACTGCCGGGAAGCATCCAACATAGCGTGGGCTTCAGAGGCATCAACAGCCATCCGGGCCTCGGTCATAACATGCTTACCATATTCCAACGATGCAATTACCATAGTGCAGTGCATATATGGCCACGTACCAATACAAATTGCATCAATGTCAGGGTCTTCCACCATATCGGTCCAATTCCCATATACGTTCTCAATTCCGTATTCATCAGCAACCCGCTGACCAGATTCTATGCTTCTATTACATACTCCGGATATGTGAACGTTATCTTGCGCTAAAAATCCAGGAATATGACGAAGCTTTGTGTTCCCACCAGCCCCTATTAGACCTATATTAATGGCTTCTGATGTCATAGCTAAGTCTCCTTAAATGTGTAACAAGTTTTAATCAAAAATTTATTTGTGTGAATGTTAATACCTAGCAGAATTATATTTTAGAGAGTCGTAACAGTCTATTCAGTTCCGAGTTTCATCTATTAGCCGGCTAGGATCGGATTCCTGCAAGGCCGGGTGACCTTCTCCTCTAACTATAAGATCCGCAATGAGCATTCCTGAACCCGGTCCTCTTCCAAATCCAGAGGATCCTAATCCAGTCGCCAGAAACAAATTGTCGTATTGTTCAACTCGACCAATAATGGGTAATCCATCAGGCGAAAAAGGCATCAAACCCGACCAAGTTCGTTTCACAGGCAAGTGATTTAGGAAAGGCAATACCTCACCAGCATGAGTTTTATTCACCTCTATCCCGGCAAATTCCACTTCATGATTGAATCCCAATAACTGCCTATCTCCGCCAAATATAACTTCTCCATTAGCTCTCTGCCGACCGTATAGATGACGGGTAACTCTTAAATCGTTGTCGTGAGTTAATTCTGGTGGTGAATCCTCCGATACAAATGGTTTTCTATGCCAATATGTCGCAGATTCCATAGAAGATATTGTGTGAAAAACACCTGGCGGAAGACTTTCCGTAGCCCACATCTGACCCCTCACGGGCTGAACAGGAATATTCAGTCCTATCATCTTCCCAATATCAGAAGTCCAAGCTCCAGTAGCGATAAGTAGTGCATCACTATTGAAAACCCGATCATTCGCCCTGACAATCCATCCCTGACCGGATTGTTCCAAACCGGTTACAGGGGCTGATGTAAATACATCAGCCCTATTTCTTTTTGCCACCTCTGAGAAAGCCTTAGTAGCTTTGACAGGATCCGCCTGACCCCTTTGAGAAGCAAACATATATCCAATGAGTTCTTTATTAAGCTTAGGCTCATAGCTTTTGGCCTCATTCGGGGAGAGAATCTCGATTTGTCTTCCCTCTGTCCTGAGAGTCGAGACCATTTCTTGTGCGTATCCATGTTGATCGGAAGTATGTATAGCTGTCAACGACCCAGACTGGCGAAACTCTATATCCACACCTTTTTCAAGCTGCATATCCCTGAATATAGCGAGGCTACCCATAGTCAGATGCTCTTGGAGGCGAGGACTGTGTCCCCATCCATAACCACCGATAGAGCCGGCATTTAGACCTGAGGCTTCGCCTGATACCTCTCCTCTTTCCAAGAGATTGACTGATAGCCCAGACTCCGCGAGAAACATAGCCGCAGAGCATCCAACTATTCCACCACCAATCACTATTACGTCAGCATTACGCACTCGGATAATTTAACCTGCCCTGCCTGTCGGTAAAAGCCCTCATTAGAAATCCATCTCCGTTAGTAACAAATAGAGTGGATAGATCTTCGCCACCAAAAGTACAGTTGGTGGGTCTGTCCAGTAAAGTAGGATGGGTTTCTAAAACTTCCCCAGACGGCGAAAAAATGTATATAGCGGGGCCCGGACCACTTTCTTCAAACCCGGCACAGGCAACGATATTTCCCTCCGTATCTAATACCATCCCATCAACTCCACGATGATCCCCAAAGTCATGAAGAACGCTAAAATCCCCAAGCGTTCCGTCCCCATTGACAGGATAAGCACGAAGTTCTCTTTTCTCTTCTGGATTCCGACCACTTTGCGCTACATAAAGAGTTTTGTAATCGAGGGAAAATAGCAGTCCGTTTGGCCGAGTCGTATCAAAAGTAACTCTCGATACCTCAGGGGTACCGCCACTCATATCGATTCTGTATACCGAATCATGTTCCAGTTCTTTGTTAGCCCGATCAAGACTCCAATCGCCACCGGGTCCCTCATAGTAGGGGTCTGTAAACCACACATTTCCATCGGGGTCTATTGCTAG
>VFFS01000024.1 GCA_009392815.1 SAR202 cluster bacterium | reverse complement strand
GACGAGGAACAAGGGGACTCAAGTTGATATCTTTAGTTCACTTCCAATTGTTGGCCTATATTTTGTTTTGCCTTGGAATTTACGGGGTACTTGCTCGTAAAAGTACTGTATTGGTTTTGATTTCGATTGAGTTGATGCTCAATGCTGTAAATATAAATCTCATTGGATACTCTGCGTTTGGTGTTTTTGGTGGGTCACACAGATCTCTAGGACAAGTACTTATAGTTTTTGTTATAACTATCGCTGCAGCGGAACTTGCTCTTGCGATAGCTATTATTCTGAGATTGTATAGGGAACGTCGTAGTGTCAATGTTGATGAAATAGATTTGCTCAAGGGGTGAATATAGTGAGCATTGATATTCTTACAGGAGCTAATGCCGCCTGGTTGATCCCAGCACTTTCTATTATTGCATTTCCTACTACCGTTTTTTTAGGTAGATTCCTGCCTGGTAAGGGATCGTTTATATCTATCCTTGCAATATTTCTCGGTTTCATTTTGTTCTGGTTTGTTTTGTTTGATTTTTTATCGGGTAACTCTGTTCCCCTACATGTAGATATTGACTGGATACACATAGGTTTCTGGAAAATCACGTGGGGATTCTTAGTAGACAGAATTTCGATAGTTATGTTGGGTCTAATAACCTTTGTGGCTCTCTTGGTTCAAATATATTCCCTTCAATATATGAAAGGGGATAATCGCTACGGATGGTATTTTTCTCTGCATGCCTTCTTTGCCGGCTCAATGTTGTTGGTGGTACTAGCAGATAATCTCTTATTTCTTTATTTTGCCTGGGAACTGGTAGGTCTAGGTTCGTATCTTCTGATTGGCTTTTGGTTTGACAGACGTTCAGCAGCAGAAGCGGCCAAAAAAGCTTTTATAACAACGAGGATCGGGGATGTTGGTCTCCTGATAGGAATAATCATTTTATTTAAGGCCACAGGGACTTTTCATATCTCATCGATTATCCATGCTGCACAGAATGGGGGGGTAGCAGATTCGACGATCTTCTGGTCCTCCTTGTTAATTTTTCTTGGAGCCATGGGTAAATCTGGGCAATTTCCCCTACATGTGTGGCTTCCTGACGCCATGGAGGGTCCGACACCGGTATCAGCATTAATTCACGCCGCTACTATGGTGGCCGCTGGTGTTTATTTGGCAGTGCGGATGACGCCTTTGTTTGAGCTGGTGCCAGAGGTCCAGGTTACTGTTGCTTTAGTCGGCCTGATCACATTCATATTCGCTGGTGTTGTTGCATTGGTAACGACTGATATAAAGCGGGTTTTGGCTTATTCCACGATCAGCCATCTGGGTCTAATGATGCTATCAGTCGGAACAGGAGCCGTGGGTGCTGCATTGTTCCATCTTGTGGTGCACGGTATAAGTAAGGCGCTTTTGTTCTTAGGGGCTGGCAATATTATGCATGCAACGAACGATGCAACAGATTGCTGGAGCTTTGGGGGACTCAAAAGAAAAATGCCTATTACCACAGGGATTTTTTTAATAGGTTCATTATCCCTGGCTGGAATAGCACCACTGTCTGGATTTTTTAGTAAAGATGAGATACTTGGTTCTGTGTACCAAAATATGGGTTATGCGTTCCTGATAATCACATTGGTAGGGGGATTTATCAGCGCCCTATATATGTCCAGGATATTTCTCATCACGTTCACTGGAGATCCCCGGACCGACTTTGCTCAAAATGCTCATGAGTCGTCACGTATTATGCTTTTACCAGTGGTAATGCTGGCGATAGTTGCGTTTTTCCTGGGAATGGTTGCGTTTCCCATGTGGGATTTTAATGGGTTCTCAGCATTTGTTGAACAAGGATATAAATTCCACATCATTCCCTGGTTGGCGATAGTTTCGTTAATGGTAGCTATTCTTGGACTGTTGACTGGTTGGGTGTTCTACTACAAATCACTCCTATCTCATAGAGCTATGGCATCACGTTTTGGATTGTTCTACAGAGGGGCATTAGTAGGTTTTTGGGTTGATTCCATATACGAATTTATCATTAACAGAGTTGTTCTCGCACTTGGAAGACTGATCGCGGCATTCGACCGTATTGTCGTCAACGATACCGGAATTGATGGATCTGGGAAGTCTGTTTTATTGTCAGCCTTCAAAATTAGATTAATTCAGACTGGAAAGATTTACAGCTATGGAACGGCTATGGCATTTGGAGTATTTTTAGCTGTAGCGGTGTGGTGGGTGTTTTAGAAGTGTTAGAAGTGCTAAAAATAATCGATTCATCTATTCTTTTATGCTTATTTGGCTTACCTATGTTGGGTGCAACCCTTCTGCTTTTCATTCCTGCGTCAGCACTAAAAATTATCAAAATCGTTGCCTTTGCGGTTTCATTAGTAGTGGCCGTTTTGGCGATATATATATTTGTCTCATTCGATGAAACTCTAGGGGGAATTCAGTTTCAAAGAATTTATGGATGGTTACCTCTTCCTGGTCCGTGGGGGAGTGGCGATGATGCCATCACTCTATCACTGGGGATTGATGGCGTTTCGGCTACCATGGTTTTACTCACCGGTATTGTGATGCTAACTGGTACATTGATTTCCTGGAATGTGAAGGAATCAACTAAAGATTTCTTTATTCTTTACTTCGTTTTGCTGTCCGGAGTATTCGGGGTTTTTGTCACCTTTGATTTATTCTTTTTCTTTTTGTTCTATGAACTTTCGGTTCTTCCCATGTATTTGCTTATCGGGAAATGGGGTAGCACTAGTAAATTTAAGAGTTTTGTAAGGACCAAAGAATATAGTGCGATGAAACTGACCCTTGTTTTAGTGGCGGGGAGTGTTCTGATATGGGTGGCAATCATTGCTATTTTTTTCCAGGCTGGTATCGGCTCGTTTAGTGTCATAGAAATACAGAAAGTTTCCGAAACCGCATTGTCCCCCACCTTTCAGAATATTTTCTTTCCTCTATTGATGATTGGTTTTGGGATTTTGGCGGGGCTATGGCCGTTTCATACATGGTCACCTGATGGTCATGTTGCTGCTCCCACTGCGGTAAGTATGGTTCATGCAGGCGTATTAATGAAACTTGGGGCTTTCGGGATAATAAGGATTGGTATTGTCCTAATGCCGAACGGAGCTGAAACATGGATGCCGCTCTTGATAGTTCTTGGAGCTGTGAATGTTATATATGGTGCAGTATCAGCCATGGGTCAAACCGATCTTAAATACGTTATTGGGTACTCATCTGTTAGCCATATGGGTTATGTATTAATGGGGATGGCGACATTGAATGTTTTGGGTATGAATGGGGCGGTTCTTCAGATGTTTTCCCATGGAATAATGACTGCTCTTTTCTTTGCGGTCGCCGGAATGATTTATGACAGGACTCACACAAGAGACACTCTTGAATTGAGAGGAATGGCAAAAAAAATGGGTGTTATATCCATAATGTTTACTATTGCCGGACTAACCTCCTTGGGACTTCCTGGCATGAGCGGATTTGTCGCTGAACTATTGGTTTTCATAGGGGTATTCCAAAGTTATGGACATTTGGGGATCATTCTGGGAAGCGCGGCTGTAATAGGGGCTGCTCTAACCGCAGTATATATATTGCGATTAGTTGCCAGTGTCTTTTTTGGATCGACCCCTGAAATGTGGGAAAACCAGACAGATTCACGGCCCAGGGAACTGCTGGTTGCTGGGATATTGGTAGCTATCATATTTTCGGTCGGGCTTTGGCCATTTCCCTATATCGAGGTTATTGAGAGCGGCGTGAATCCAATAGTTGCGGCGATATCGGGGGCTGGATGAACGATTTTTCGCTATTGCTTCCTGAGTTTCTTGTAGCTGGGCTTGCATTTTTCATTCTCGCTCTGGACCTTTTTATAAAGGAAAATTGGAAACGCTACCTTGTATGGGTTGCTTTCTTTGGTCTGGCAGTAATTTTGTTTGTCAGTTTGTTCATAGAGTCTGAGGGACAACTTTATGATGGGCTGCTTGAATTCGATGAATTTACTAAGTTTTTCAGAATCTTTTTCCTGATTATTGGTGGTGTGACTGTCATCATATCCAGAGAATATGTTGATTCGAGGCTAAAATATCCAGGCGAGTATTATGGGATTCTTCTTTTCACACTGCTAGGGGCTATGCTTTTAGCATCCTCTGCGGAATTGTTAACTGCCTACATCAATCTTGAGTTACTCAGCTTCGGACTTTATGTGTTGGTTGGTTATGAAAGGTACAATCCCAAATCAAACGAAGCTTCCGTAAAATATATACTTCTAGGGGCGTTTTCCTCTGCACTAATACTTTTTGGAATCAGCCAAATATATGGATTGCTGGGAACCACGAGATTTGATGAGATGTCTGTTGCGTTTAGCTCTCTTTCATCGATATCTCCTGGTATGGCAGTTGGGTTTGTTTTGATAGTGAGTGGCCTAGGATTTAAGCTCGCAGCAGTACCCTTTCATATGTGGGCCCCGGACGTTTATGAGGGAGCTCCGTTGCCAATTACCGCGTGGCTGTCGGTGGGATCTAAAGCTGCAGCCCTAGCGTTGGCCATAAGATTATTTTCCGAAGGGTTCATTTCGGTTTTCGGAGAGTTGCAGCCTATATTAATTGTGATTGCCGCAATCACTATGGTAATTGGTAATTTGCTAGCTCTTGTTCAAAAAAACATAAAAAGACTTCTAGCATATTCAAGTATTGGACATGTCGGGTATCTGTTAATGGGACTAGCTGCTTTGGTTCCAATTGCCAAGACTGGATCCGTAGCGGAGACGTTCACAAACTTGGTTTACAACGGACTTCTGTTTCATATGGTTTCATATGGTTTCACTACTATGGCAGCCTTTCTCTGTGTAATAACTGTTTATAACAAGACAGGCAGAGATGACATCTCTGCCTTTGCTGGTCTTTCAAAAAGGCAACCATTGGTTGCATTGGTCTTCGTTTGCGCTCTTTTTTCATTGGCGGGCCTTCCAATCTTTGTTGGATTTGCCAGCAAGTTTTACTTGTTCAATGCGGTCGGGGGTCAAGGTCTGTTGTGGTTGGTAGCTTTGGCAATAGTGATGAGTTTAATCTCTCTTTATTATTATTTGACAATAGCCCGACAGTTGTACATTGAAAACTCGGAAGATGATGCTCCAATTGCCGTGTCTTTCGTCACGAAACTGACCTTGGGCGGATTGTTTGGAGTAATGATTATATTGGGCATATATCCTGCTTTTCTTTTGGAAGCCATCCAACGAGCTACCGATGCCCTCATATCTGGTAATCTATTAAGTCTTGTATGAGTTATCAAATTTGTTTCTAATTTAGTTAAGCATAATTTTGTGCAAACACTGTTTGCGACGAGCGATGGAGGATACTTAATTGGCACATTCGAGTGATTGGCCCGAAGAGTACAAGCGGGGACTTGTTGTTGTAGCGCATGCGGATGATGCAGAATATGGTTGCTCTGGAACCGTTGCACGTCTGGTCTCGGAAGGGTGGGATATTTCATATGTTTTGTGTACAGACGGAAGCAAGGGTAGCAGCGAGCCCGGAATGACAGAAGAAAAGCTTGCGGGTATTCGTAAAAAAGAACAACAAGCTGCAGGAAAGGCTCTTGGACTCACGAATGTGGCGTTTCTTGGTTATCCTGATAGTTATTTAACGCCAAGCCTTGACGTGCGAAAAGACATTGCGAGGGAAATTCGTCGTCAAAAGCCAGATATAGTTATCTGCCAGTATCCGATGCGCATACTTGACGGTGGGTACGGTTCAGGTCATCCAGATCACATTGCAGCGGGGGAAAATACCCTAGCGGCTATATTTCCCACTGCTAGAGATCATATGACTTTTCCAGAATTGGTTGAAGAAGGTTTTCAGCCTCATAAAGTTGCCGAAGCATGGATTATGGGTCATCCGGACCCTGACTTATGGATAGATATTAGCGACCATATGGAGACATCTATCAAGGCATTAACGAGTCATAAATCCCAGATGAGTGGACAGAGCTTTCAGCAAGTTTATGACCGTATGATTGAATGGAGAGGAGAGAGAGGGAAAGGTCATGGTATGCCCCAGGCCGATGCCTTCAAACGCATTTACTACAGAGGGTGAGTCTATTTTCGAGACAATTCAGTAACAGAAGAGGTGAATAATGGATCCGATAATAAAAAATTATAGAGATAACGATAATCCTGTTCTTGGGAAGGAAGATGGCGTTCCCAATTACGTAATGCTTTATGTACAGCATGCACCTGGGGAGTCATCGCCTTTTCATACTCATCCTTGGGAACACCAAGCATTTATCACTGAGGGTAGTGGGGTACTGCTGTTCGGTGGGAAAGAGTACCCCATCCGGCAGGGTGACTGTGTCCATGTTCCTGGCGGCGTAGAACATCAATTTCAAAATACAGGTGACGTTCCAATGAACAGGGTAACCGTTAACCCGATAAGTTCTGTTGAATAGAGGTCATATAGAGTCTCGAGAACGCATGAAATAGTTCCCTATTTAATGGTTGTTCTCTTAGACGATCTCTTATTGAAGCCCTATACGACTAATGATTGCTTCAAGTTCGTTGCGGGTTTGTTGGGCTAATTGACCGGCTGGGGCACGGACTGTCGGGAATTTTATTAGTCCTCTGTGGTGAAGTCCGGCTTTTCTTATTGCTAGTCCAATTCCTTC
>VFFS01000023.1 GCA_009392815.1 SAR202 cluster bacterium | reverse complement strand
TTATTAGTCCTCTGTGGTGAAGTCCGGCTTTTCTTATTGCTAGTCCAATTCCTTCTTGTTGTTCAAATTGGATCAAAGGAAGGTGTTTGTAGAAGAGTTCCTCCGCCTTTGAGGTGTCACCATTCTTCATGTTTTTGCAAATATCAACTAGAATTTCTGGGTATGCGAATCCCGTCATAGCCCCGATAGATCCCCTGCGTAGCTCATCGAGTAGGAATACTCCACCAAGACCTCCGAAAATGCCTAGTCTGTCTCCTATCGTGGATTTGATAGAACTTATTTTTGTTGGTGTGGGAGGATCTTCCAGTTTTAAGTATTTGACCTGTGGTATCTCATTAGCCACTCTGGTAATAAAATCAACCGGCATCTCGACCCCAGATGTTTGTGGGTAGTCCTGCATTACTATGGGTATAGATATTTCCTTCGCTAGCCTATCGTAATGTGAAAATAAAGCTTCAAGGTTTGCTTTTCCCATACTTGGAGCGGACACCATTACAGCGGAAGCTCCTAATTTTTCAGCCTCCTTACTGTAGTGGATCGCGGCAACAGTGGAATTTGCGGTGGTGCCAAGAGTGACTGGAAGTCCCTCTGCTGCGTTTATGATGTGCTCTGCAATATTTGACCTTTCACGGTCGGTTAGTCGTGCCACTTCTCCCATCACCCCTAGACCTACCAACCCGGCACAATCTACTTCCTTGGCTTTTTTCACTATATTGGGAATTGAGTCGTAATCAACCTGTTCATTTTCCAGGAATGGAGTCGCTAGCATCCAGTGCATTCCGTAAAAAACATCAACCATGAATTGGTTCCTTTCACTCGCCATTAATATATTTAAGTTATGCCCAGTATTGGATCACTTGAAGGAAATTAGTTACCATTGATTACACGAATTCGGTGATTTTCGCTATCTGCGATGTAGATCTGATTATCTGGACCTGCCACCACTCCATGAGGTCGTGCCATTCCTGCTTTAAGTGCACTCTCGCCGTCACCATGTGGCCCTTCCACTCCGCCCCCGATAGTGTCTATGGTACCTTCTGTTATTGAAATTACACGAATGCAGTGATTTTCAGTGTCCACAACAAGGATATTACCCCCATTGTCGCACCGAATAGCTTTAGGGCCATTGAAAGTCGCATCGATAGCAGCTTCTCCATCACCCGTGTAGCCTTTTTCCCCCGTACCAGCAATTGTCGTTATTATTCCGTTGCTATCTATCCGTCGGATTGTGTTACCACCCCTCTCACAAACGTACGTATTACCATTTCTATCAACACAAACAGCTCTTGCTCCGAATATACCTGCTTCAGTTGCAGGTCCCCCATCCCCGCTGTGTACCATCTCACCTGTTCCAGCGAAGGTATGGATTAAACCGGTTTCAAGGTCGAGTCTTCTTATCTTTTGCTCCTGAACGTCTGCAATAAGTAGTCCACCTTTACCGTCCAGTACACAGTCATTGGGCTCTATCATGGCAGACTCAGTTGCAGGTATTCCATCTTTTCCTGAGCCAGATGTTCCTGTTCCAGCTACCGTGGTTATAGTTCCAGTTTTGGCATCGATCTTCCGTATCGCTGGGTTGAATCTTTGGCATATGTATACGCTTCCGTCGGTATCAACTTGTATGGCGTATATTTCGTCTATGTTAGCGCCTAATGCTTCTGTTCCGTCTCCGGAATGTCCCTTCTTTCCTGTTCCTGCAAAGTTTTCCACTGTACCCAGCGACAGATCCACTCTTCTCACGCGATAGTTAAAACAATCTGCGAAGTATATATATCTTCCAGATGTATCTATGTCTACATGAAACGGGTTGTCCATTTCAGCATCAGTTGCTTTTCCCCCATCTCCTGCATAACCTTGGTTTCCATTGCCGGCAACGGTGTAGATCACAGTCATTATTTTCCCCTATTTAATTAGTACATTCACTTTTCTATTATCTGATAAAAACTGATAGACCGTTTTAATTAAATAGTTTTTCATAGTGACTCATTTGCTTTAACGCTGTCTAATGCAAAGGATATTCCGCAGGGTATCTTGGATTAGACAGGAATATCACAAAATGGAATTTTTATACTTACAGATTTCATATCGAGAATAATCGCGATAATCTAAAATAGTTCTGCTGAAATGTCCGATTTTCTCAATTTGTTGATATGTATATCGAGGATAGGTGTGTTTTGCTTAGATTGAATTTTCTTATTGTGCTGATCATCGCTTCAGCGACCATGATTTGCGTGTTAGCCTGTTCCGGAAAGACAGATTCTGTGTTGCCATCTCAAGAACCTGTTGAATTAAGGACAGCCATTCCAACGTACACTACGAATTTGAATTTATCTGAGACTCCAGGACCAAGTTCAGATAGGCCACGATCGCAAATTTTGACTCCAACATCTGTATCTTCCAAATCAGAGACAATCACTGAAACACCAGTTGATTCAAACCCTTCGGTATCGATAGACATCTTCAAAATATGGGATGAGGCTCTGGCCAATCCATATACATATTCCAGTGAAATGGAAATTGACATTGTACTGAATCAGCAAGGAAATCAGGAGGAACTTAAGGTCAAAGTTGATGGGGTTTCTGATGATCTTGACTACGATGCGACTGCATTTATCAATGATACATTTGAGATGAAATTACTAAAAAAGGGAGATAGAAGTTTCTTGATGGAACCAAGTATCGCTGAAATCTGGCGAGAGTTGCCGGACGGTCAGACTTTATTGAACTCAGGAGAACTCATATCGGAGGTGAGAAACCACATTAGTAATGTTTCAGTAGTTGGGGATACCATGATGGGAGGACTGTCGGCTTACCATTTTGAAGGTAGTCTGGATTCCGGCCATATTGGGTCTTTTATTGGTTTGCTTTTGGATTCAAGCGGCGACTTAAAATGTGATGTGTGGATAGAAAAATCTACAGGCAGACTGATAAGAATTGATGCTACTGGACAGGCTGAAGGACCAGAAGGGTCTGATATTTCCTTTGATATGGATCTTACTTTAGCATCTTGGAACTTCGGTAGCCCGGTAGAAATAAATTTGCCTCCTGTTCCGCCCTCAGTCACTAGTATGCAGTGGGATCTTCCCCCAGAAATGGGTCTGCTCGAAAATGCTGACTATAAAGCGATTATCAAAGTGTACAAGCGAGGAGAAATCGTAATAGATCTTTATGAAAATGAAGCTCCGGTAACTGTTAACAACTTTGTTTTCCTTGCCGAGGAAGGGTTTTATGATGGAATAATATTCCATAGAGTTATTTCCGATTTCATGGCTCAGACAGGAGATCCAACAGGTACAGGTAGCGGTGGACCAGGCTATAAATTTGGGAATGAATTTCATCCCGATGCAAGGCATGATTCTCCCGGAGTGGTGTCAATGGCAAACTCTGGAACGCCTAATGGGCAAGGTACGAATGGAAGTCAATTTTTTATAACCTACAAAGACACCTCTTTTCTTGATGGGTTAAATGCCGACACCTCGCCTAAAGAATGCTCCAACCAAGGTGTTTCATGTCACTCTGTATTTGGAAAGGTAATATCAGGTATGGAGGTGCTCCAATCAATAGAACCGCGTGACCCGTCTGCAGGGGGCTATGCAGACATTATCGAGAGTATCGTTATAGAGAGTGAATAGGTTTATATCTAGGTTATGACGGTCAAATTCGTAGTTTGCTGAGTCCTTTTTGTAGAGCGGATTCTAATGCACCGTCATGACTTTGATGAAGATTAGAAATTTTCAAAGGATTCTCCGGATGCTCTAATGGGGTGTTAAGTTGTTTTCCCCATAGTCCGACGTCATGCCAGACACCGTTTTTATATCCTGCAGACGGCAAGATTCCGTCGGGCTTAAAGCCTAATTTTTCATGTAGAGCAACGCTCTTGTCGTTGGGAAGGGCTATAACACCTATAGCTGAAACATACCCCTGTAGTCTAAGCGTTTCCATAAGGCTTGTGTACAAGGCAGAGCCTATACCAAGTCCATGGGCCGCTTCTCGTACATAAACGGTGGTCTCTACTGACCAATCATATGCTTCCCGAGTACGAAATTGGCTGCCATATGCGTATCCCATCACTTCATCCTCGTGAAAACAGACAAGCCACGGGTACGAATGCAAAACGTGTTCCATGCGGGATGACATTTCTTTTCCATCTGGAGGTTCAGACTCGAATGTAATAGGTGTATTTATTACGTAGGGGAAGTATATGGCCGCCACTTGGCGAGCGTCCTTTTTGGGATCAGCTAACCTAATGACAGCCATATTGAATTTTTCCTTAGGTCCCCTATTCCCTAGGAGCCTGGGGTGGTGCAGGATTCACCATGTCCATCCCGATAGTGCCTGAGAACATGGCGTCGATCTCTTCAACGCTCCATCTTCCACTTTTGCGGAGAGTGCGCTCTTCCGTTGGATTACTCATCAAGGAAATTTGTCCACCCTGGCAATGGAATACATGACCGTTAACCTCACTTGCCTCGTCTGAGACCAGCCAAGCCACCATAGGCGCAACGTCCTCTGGATCACGGTTTAATTCCAAAGGAGTCACAGCAGAGTTAGCCTGGATTCCACTTGAAGCTCTGATGTCTCTCGCCGATTGAGGAACAGTCTCTGTCATACGAGAGTTTGCTCCTGGAGAAATGCTGTTGACAGTAACTCCATATCTTCCTAAATCTCTCGCGACTGCTCTCGTAAATCCAGCTATGCCATCTTTAGCAGCTCCATAGTTAGCCTGTCCTGAGTTTCCATAAAGACCTGAGGTTGATGAGAAAGTAATGATTCTTCCACTTCTCTGCTGCCTAAACAGAATGCTTGCTGCCTTTGAAACGGTGAAAGTCCCTTTCAAGTGAACTGCGATAACATCATCCCATTCTTGCTCTGTCATGTTAAACAACATTCGGTCACGGAGAATTCCTGCTACTGCGACGACGATGTCGAGTTTTCCAAAACTGTCTAATGCAGTTTTGATAATGTTTTCTCCTCCGTCCATCGTTGTAACTGAATCGTAATTCGCTACCGCTTCACCACCTGACGCCTTTATTTCGTTCACAACTTCATCAGCTGGAGTGGCTGAGTCTCCTGTTCCATCCACGGCTCCTCCAAGGTCGTTCACTACAACTTTTGCCCCTTCATCTGCAAGTTTTAGTGCGATACCTCTACCTATGCCGCGACCAGATCCTGTTACGACTGCTACTTTATCTTTTAAAAGATCACCCATCTTTCCATACTCCTAAATTTATTGGCTGTCCGCCGACTCAAATTGATTATTGTCGTGGTGCCTGGGGTGGCGACGGATTGACTAAGCCCTGTGTGAGGTTCTGGGGAACCATTTCTAATAGTTCCTCTGTTGTCCATCTACCCTGTTTGAATATCGTACGAATTCTCCTCGGTAGCGAGAGTTTTGTTATCACTCCATCGTAAACTAGGAACGTTTGGCCATTTATACTGGCTGCTTGATCGCTGGATAAATATGCTACAAAAGGACCGATGTCGTCGGGATGCATGGCCAACTCTTTCGGTGTTGCTTCGCGGTCTTGCGGCCTATCGGCTCGTAATTGTCGAGCAGAATCTGGTACTGACTGTGTCATACGCGTGTTTGCTCTTGGACATATTGAGTTTGCTGTTACCCCATAACGCCCCAGGTCTTTCGCTGCGACTTTTGTGAAGCCAGCAATTCCGGATTTGGCGGCAGCATAATTTCCCTGCCCTGTGTTTCCGAAAAGACCTGATTCTGAGGCGAAGGTGACAATTCTTCCACTTCTCTGCTGCCTGTAAAGGATCGCTGCATGTTTGCAAACTGTGAAGGTCCCTTTTAGATGCACTCGGACGACATCGTCCCATTCTTCTTCCGTCATGTTGAAAATCATTCGGTCTCTAAGAATTCCCGCTACTGTGACAACTATGTCGAGTTGTCCGTATGTATCTACAGCGGTTTGTACAACGGATTCTCCGCCTTCCATAGTAGAAATATCGGTGTAGTCGGGAATTGCTTCTCCACCAGCACTCTTTATCTCATCCACCACTTGTTCCGCCGGAGTGTTGGAAAGACCTTCACCGTCTAACGCTGCTCCAATATCATTAACAATGACTTTGGCTCCCTCGCCTGCAAGGGCTTTTGCTACCCCTGCACCGATTCCTCTACCGGACCCTGTGACAATAGCCACCTTACCGTCTAGGTAATTAGCCATGATTCTCCTCCTGAATTTTTAAATGCTTCTATCCAGCTTACACAGCCGGTATTAGTTCTGTTCCAAAATTATGCTTCTCTATAGATACGTGAAAGAGTGCGACGCTCATTCTCCCATATGACATGTGCCTTTCGCCACAAGTTATTGCAATTCACATAGTTTCTCAACGTTCCTCTCTATTCTGTTATCTGTTCACATCAACTCTGTGTCTTCTAATCAAAACCCTGTGACATTGAATAAAACTGTGCCAACTTGAGAGAATGTATCCCTTTTGTTGTGTGTCGGGAAATGGAAATTTTGTGATCAGAATGGTCAAATGGGCAGTCTATGTGCTTGACATCTGCTGAAAGGTCTCTATCATGTCTTCCAATTGTGAGTG
>VFFS01000022.1 GCA_009392815.1 SAR202 cluster bacterium | reverse complement strand
GTAAGACGTTTGGATGCCAACAAAGGTACCTTTGGAAAAGTTATGATCGTTGGGGGGTCTGAAGACTTTGTTGGTGCGGCAGCTCTTGCAGCACATGCTTCTCTTAAAAGTGGGGTTGGCCTTGCAACTGTGGCGGCACCAACCAACATAACATCGGCCATCACAAGCATTATTCCCGAAGCTACCCTACTGAATCTTCCTGTGAATAAGTCAGGAGAAATTGATGGTTGGCGTTCTGCCAGAAAAATATATCGACGTTTTGATGGCTACTCTACCCTTCTAATTGGTTGTGGTATGGGTGTGTCTAATGAGTCTCGCCAGTTATTTTCTAATCTTTTACTCTCATCAATTGACATTTCTGTCCCAACGGTAATTGATGCGGATGGTTTGAACATTCTTTCGACCCATTACCGGTGGTGGGACCGATTACCTGAAGATTGTGTGTTAACTCCTCATCCAGGAGAAATGTCTCGATTGACCCGAATACCTGTGGATAAAATTCAAAATAACCGATTGGAAATTGCTAAAGAATTTTCGGTCAAATGGGATCAAACTCTTGTGTTAAAAGGATCCAATACTGTGGTGGCATTGCCAAATGGTGAATCCTGGGTAAGTGATATTACGACCCCTTCTCTTTCATCGGCCGGTACCGGGGATGTTTTAGCTGGGTTAATTTCCGGTCTCATTGCTCAGGGGTTAGACACACGAGATGCAGCGATATCGGGAGTTTATATACATGGAGTCGCTGGTCAAACTATGGGGAAGAAGATAGGTGATTCAGGGACCGTAGCTTCTGATTTGTTGTCAGAAATTCCGTTGGTAATGAGTGAGATTCGTAATTCGTGAAGACTTCATAGATGGTTCAACTTAGTGGAAAAGACAGGGCTGAATTTGTTGGAAGGATGTTTGACCGTATTTCCGGCCGTTATGATTTTTTAAATACTGTTATGACAGGGGGAAGGCATTATTCCTGGAGAGCTAAAGCAGTTGAGTTGTTGGAGGCAAAAGAAAGTGGAGTGGCTCTTGATGTAGCGACTGGTACTGGGGATTTTGCATTTGACCTACTTAATAAATCATCTGTGACGAAGGTTGTTGGAGTAGATTTTGCGGGGGAAATGTTGAATACCGGTGTTAGGAAGGCCTATGACAGAGGATTAGGATCAAAATTCATACCCAATATCGGTGACGCCCACAAATTACCTTATAAAGATGATTCTTTTATATGTGCCACAGTTGGTTTTGGAGCTAGGAATTTTATTGATCTTCCCGGTGCTATGTCTGAGCTTGTTAGAGTGATAAAGCCAGGGTCTAAGGTTGTGGTACTGGAGATTGTCAGGCCTGCTGGGCTCATAATTTCGAAAATATTCTTATTTTATTTCCGCAAAGTAACCCCTTATATAGGCGGGTTGCTTGCTGGAGACAAAGAGGCTTACACCTATCTACCTGAGTCAGTACAGAGCTTTATGACCGCTTCTGACTTGGCTGACGTAATGGCAGATACGGGACTTGGAGAAATTTCTGTTAATAGGGTTGCTTTGGGTACAGTGGCTATTATTTCTGGCAAAAAACCTGATTAAGGACTTGGTCGCTCAATAAGAGTAACAGTGGTCGTTTGAGGCTTTTGGTCAGAGATAAAGTCTACTTTCACGGTTTCACCTACAGTGTAGCTCCATAGTAGTGTAAGAAACTCTGCCATATCATTCGTGTGGTTTCCATCGAGAGCTGTTATTACGTCCCCTGCTTTAAGACCGCCATTGTCGGCCGGTTTCTCCGGAGCGATCTGAGTGATTAATATTCCTTCAGAAGTTCCTAGGTCGAATCTATCCGATAGTTCATTGTTATTAGTCATTCCGCTTAAACCTATAAGTGGCCGAATTACTTTACCTTTCTCGATTAGGCTACTAATTATTGGCTTTGCGACTCCTGAGGATACTGCAAATCCCACCCCTTGAGCTCCACCATACACAGCAGTATTAATACCAATGACTTTTCCATCCATATCAATTAAGGGGCCCCCACTATTGCCTTTGTTTATTGCGGCATCTGTTTGGATCATGTCATAAAGATCGCCTCTATCGGTTCTTATTGTTCTCCCAAGGCCACTAATTATTCCTAGCGTCACGGAAGGACCTCCTTTCAGTCCTAGAGCGTTGCCAATAGTTGCCACCCAATCTCCGGTGCGAATATCATCCCTCTCAGTGAACTCTATTGTAGGTAATTGGTCGGCACCGATCTTGATTACCGCCAAGTCAGACAATAAGTCGAGCCCAACGATTTCAGCGGAATAATAGCTGCCGTTTGAAAGTCCGACTTCAATATCTCTAGCATCTTGTATGACATGGTAATTGGTGACAATGTAGCCGTTGGGTCGGACGATCATGCCAGTGCCTGATCCCTCATCGGTGAAATCGTAAAAAATTCCTCGTGACAGTATATCGACTGATATTGAAACAACTGCGGGTTCTACCGTTTTTACGACGTCAGATATCGTTGGGAGGATAATTTGAGACTTTTTTGACTCCTCATGAACCGTGGGTGTTTCTATTTCTGTGAGTGTGGTGGGATTGGTATCTGTAGGATTACCTATATTTGTGCAACTAAAGAAAGCCAAGATTAGTAGTATCAAAATCGGAATATATGGTGAGTATCTGTAATGCATTGTTCTATGACTCATTATGAGGACGAGAAGGAACTACCCTAACTCTGACTCTCCCGAGTCCGGTCCAAAAGCGCAAGGATCCTCTGGGTCTTCCTGCTCTCGTAGCGTACTCGTGAAACATGGAAGTTATTTGTGCGCCAAAAAGCAATATGATTGCAGAAACATAAATCCATGCCAATAATGCCATCAGAGCACCTATCGAACCATAGACAACGTTATATACCGAAAATTTTCCGATGTACCAAATGAATCCCATTTGAGCTGATATGAATACTAAGGAGGCCAAAAAGGCTCCAGGGACTACATAAATAATGTGTATGTTTGTATTTGGTATCCATCTATATAAAGTCATAAAGGATAAGAATATAAGTACTGGAGAAACTAGCTGTGCAATAATTTCCCAGACCAAGTCTGCTGGTAGTTCACCGTCGATGGCAAAAAATTCAACCATTCCTCTTATGACTTCAATGATCGGAGCTGTGAAGAGTACTATTAGGACCAACATTCCTGCACCAAGTACCAGTGCTATGTCGATCATCCGTTCTCTCAAAAATGGACGGGGAGTGGTAACGCCCCAGGCTGTGTTTATACCTTTCCGGACCGCTCCAAATACCGCTGAAGATGCCCAAACCAAACCTAAGAAGCTGGCTATTCCTGTAATTGTTCTTGCGCTTACGATGCCTTCCATGGTGGAACCGATTAATTCACTGGATACAGGAAGTACGCTGGCAATTTGCTGGGAAATGTCAGATTCCTTTGATTCAGGACCAATTAAAAACCCCAACGCTGTAATAACTGCTAAACCAAGCGGGAACATGGAAAAAAGGGCATAAAATGATATTGCTGCCGCCAGATACTGACAGTTCTTGTGCAAGAACTGCCTGACTGCATCATTCATAAAAAGTACTAATCTTATTGGAACCAAAAATCATTCCTAGCGTATTTCTTTTTGTCGACTACAGTGAATATATTAATAGTTTACCAATCCTGTTTCTCAAAAAGGGGTATAGGTAAAAATCAAAACATATAAAATTCGGCTAAAACAAGATTGGGGGAATTTTGATTTTGAGGACTAGCGACTTTGATTACGACCTTCCAGAGGAATTAATAGCTCAGACACCGATTGAGCCTAGGGATCACTCAAAACTTATGCTCGTCGATCGGGATGTAGGGGCGTTATCACACGATCGTTTTTTTAATCTCCCCAAATACTTGCGACAAGGTGACGTATTGGTTTTTAACGATAGCAGAGTTATCTCGGCACGCCTTTTTGGATCTAGGGATGATACTGGAAATAAGATTGAGCTGTTACTTCTGTCTAGGTTAAGGGAAGGTGTTTGGAGAGCTCTTGTTAGGCCGGGAAGAAGAATGCAGGAAAATGATTCTTTCATTATCCACGACAGGGATGAGAATAAGAGTGAAATGACGGGCCATGTACTTGAAGTTGAGGACTCAGGAAGCAGGATTGTAGAAATAACTAATGAATTTCTTATTGAAGAAATAGGTAACGTTCCATTGCCGCCCTATATCCATGAAAAAGTGTCAGACCCCGAGCGATATCAGACTATTTATGCAAAATCAGAAGGTAGCGTAGCGGCTCCGACTGCTGGACTGCACTTCACAGAAGAGCTGATGTCTAATATTCGAGACAAAGGTGTTTTGACGGAGTTTGTAACCCTTCATGTTGGTTGGGATTCATTTCGTCCTTTGAAAAGTGAAAATATCTTTGATCATAAAATGCATTCAGAATATTGGTATTTGTCTAATGAGACCGCCACAATCATAAATGAGGCGAAGCGGGAAGGGAGAAGGATTATTTCTGTTGGTACTACCGCTGCTCGACTATTGGAGAATGTTTTTGAAAAACAGGATGGTTACCCAATAAGGGAAGGATCCGGCTGGGCCGATATTTTTATCACTCCTGGCTACGAGTTTAAAATTCTAGATGGATTAATAACCAATTTTCACCTGCCTAAATCTACTCTTCTTATGTTAACAAGTGCTCTTGCAGGAAGAGATCTTATGCTAAAGGCCTACAGAGAGGCTGTGGATCATGAATATAGATTTTATAGTTTTGGTGATGCAATGTTGATATCTTGAATATCAAGGCTTTGCTCACATGTATAATCCGCCCAATCTTGTTTTTAGGTTCGCGTGATTTTTAAAATGGAGTTTGAGATGGAACTACCAGCACCTGCAGAGAATATTCTTAATGAGCTAGGTTTAAATCCGGTAATTTCTGCGGCCGGTACAACAACTGCCTATGGGGGAAGTAGGTTGCGCCCAGAGGTCATGGATGCGATGAACCGTGCATCAAATACCATGGTAAATATTGATGCACTAAATGCGGCGGCGGGAAAAGTCTTGGCACAATACAGTGGTGCCGAAGCTGGCCTTGTTACCAGTGGTGCTGCTGGAGGGCTTGTTTTACAGGCCGCGGCGGTTATTGCTGGTACGGATCCAGTCAAGATGAATAAACTTCCAGATACCGATGGGATGAAGAATGAAATTATCATTCACCGCAGTCATAGGTTTCCTTACGATCAGTGCTATCTTTCAGTTGGGGCAAAGTTTGTTGAAATTGGAGATGGTAGGCGATGTAATGAATGGGAACTTGAAGGTGCCTTTACTGAGAATACGGTGGCAGCAGCGTATCTTTTTTCACCATTTATAACTAGGAGAGCTATCCCTTTTCCCCGTTTTTGTGAGATATCTCATGCTAATGGAATTCCTGTGATAGTTGATGCTGCTTCATACACTCCCCCTAGGTCAAATCTAAAACAATATATTGCTCAAGGAGCAGATCTGGTTATATATAGCGGAGGCAAGGGGGTGAGAGGTCCGCAAGGTACAGGAATACTTTGCGGCAGGGCAGATTTAATTGAAGCTGCCTACGCTAATGCAAGTCCACATCAGTTTATCGGTCGGGGATTAAAAGTCGCCAAAGAAGAGATCATAGGGCTTGTAAAGGCATTGGAGATATTCGTAAACGAAGACGAGGATGCGGAAAACGAAAGATATAAGCGTATGTGCTCTAAAGTGGTGGATGCGCTGGTTGAAGTCCCCGGGCTGTCTGTGAAAATTGTTCATGACAGATATGATTACCTGATACCTATGGCTCAGATCTGTTTCACAGATGAGTGGAATGGAGCATCAAGAGATACTATTTGGGAAGAACTTGCTAATGGTGACCCAGCTATTTATCTGGGCAATATCGGGAATCCTGATGAACTCTTGGTGGACCCGTTTAACCTGACAGATCCAGAGTTAGAGGTAGTAATTGAAAGATTGCATAATAAGTTAGTCGGATAATTTAAAAAGAATTGTAAGGGTAGGTATATTAGATATGTTAGATAGATTTAAAGTTCCGAAAGAAGATATTGTGAGAGTTGATCATGAGTCTCTAGAGGAAACGGTGAAAAACGTTTTCATGAAAA
>VFFS01000021.1 GCA_009392815.1 SAR202 cluster bacterium | reverse complement strand
CTGGACAGACTTACATATTGGCCAATGCGGTAACTCTTCGGCTAAGAGCAATGAGTGATGTGGAGAAAACTCAGTTACTAGATGTTCCAATGACAATAAGGGTGGATGATGATTTTCGCTTATTCATTACTGACTTTGGTAACCACAGAATCCAAATATACAAAAAGGATGCCATTGAGCTGTCACCAGATCAAATAGCTCCGGAGATGAGAAACCCGATCCTTTTCACTACGTAGGTAGCCAGGCCGGGTTATTTTGCACAGCTATAAAGATTAGAATTTCTGGAAATAAAGATCTTGTGTGTTTTTACTCGGACTCATTTTCTCGCTTGCTCCGGATATAGCGAGCAAAATCTAGCACTGATTCCCATTCTTGGTCGTTGAGATCGCCTATGTCAGTGAGCCTTGCCAAATGGCTTTTTCCTAGTGGTTTGTCATAAATGTCGGTATCTATGTAGCCTGCAAGGAGTGCCAGTGTTCCATATGGCAGCCGGAGAGCGGATGAGATTTTTCTAAGTGTTTCCACTGAGGGCTGTATTTTGCCGCTTTCCAGGTGAGCTGTATACGCCCCGCTCATGCCCAGTAAAGATGATAAAGCCCTCTGTGACAATTTACGTGCCAGCCTCGATTCTCTAATAAGACTAGCCATTTTATGGTACGGAGCTTTTATTGTTTCGTCGTTAAACATTATTATTTTATTAACTTTATCCCGGGTTAAATTGATTAATAGTATTCTACATATAGAACATTATTGGAATAATTAAGTAGTAACTATATTTTTTAATATATAAATACGATTAATCAGGAAAGTATAAATATCCAAAAATATGTTCTAACTAGGTTGACATTTTAGAACAGGTGTACTAATATGCTTTCAACAGCTGAATAGTCGCTCCTCTTAAACGACTAAGCGGCAGAGGGAATGAATCCCGGAGTAGTGTGAAAGCTACCCGGGATTTTTTTTGGCTTATGAGGATGGGGTTACTTAAATTTTCGCGAATGTGAATATGCTAAACATTGGTTAACTTATTTACCGCGGCCATATCGAGTTCAATGCCTAGTCCCGGCCCGTTCGGAATTTCCATATAGCCCTCAGATATATTAAGGGGGGAGGCAAGTACTGGAGTTTCGTCCCTGATAGAGACTGGCTCAATGTTGTATTCCTGTTTAAAAGGAACTCCTACCGTAGCTGCTACAAAATGTGCATGTGCCACAGTACTTATAGTTGGTTGTGTGTTGTGACACGTAATGGGAATTCCCAGGGTTTCAGCCATGTTGGCTATTTTGATCATGGTTGTGAATCCAGGGGTTTTAACGATGTCAGGTTGAATGATATCGACCTGACCTTTAACCATAAGATCTTTGTATTCATAGGGACTGTAAATCATTTCTCCTGAAGCTATCGGTATTGTCAGAGCATTGGCTACTTGAGAAAGTCCATCTAGATCGTAGTGTGGCCTGGGTTCTTCATAGTGGAATACTCCAAGATCTTCCAGTTTTTTACCTATCTCTATTCCATGGTGTACAGAATATGCCCCATTTACGTCTACCAGTATGTCAACCTCGTCGCCAACCGCTCTTCTTACCTCAGTGACGGTGTCTATTGTCTGGTCGTCCGGGTGGTCTATGTAGCCTGGAAACGCACTATGTAGTTTGTAAGCCCTGTATCCTTGTTCCACGAAAGAAGAAGCTCGTTTTGCTTCTTCCAGAGGAGTCATATCTCTTTTCATTGAACTTGCGTATACGGGCATACGATCCCTGACTTTTCCGCCGAGTAGCTCATAAATAGGCAAGCCCAGGGCCTTTCCTTTCAGATCCCACATAGCTATATCCAGGCCCGCAATACCGATCCATATGGCCCCACCGATTTCAAGGGCATTTCCTGCCTTAGCCATATCTCTGAATCTGGATTCTGTCTGCGTTGGGTCTTTACCGACGATGGAGGGTGCAAGCAGGTCTTCTACTATTTTTTTGGTAACTGTTGGCTGTCTTCTGAAGCATTCCCCTATTCCGGTTATTCCTTCATCCGTATGTACTAAAATAAACGGGAAGGATTTGTCTAAAATCAGGCATTCTACGGAGGTTATTTTCATGGCATCTTCCTTATCTGTTGGTTGTTATTTCAGAGATTAGCCCACGATGCCTCGTTCTCTAAAATCAAAAATTTGAGTGTTATCGAATCCTAGTGAATTTAATATCTTGTCGGTATGTTCCCCGTGGTTTGGAGCGGGTATGTCTAGCTTTCCTGCTGTTCGGGAAAACTGGAATGGAATTCCCATAGCCCTTATTTCACCTAATTCCCCGAAAGCTATATCAGTTGTTATTAAATCCAGAGCTTGTGCCTGTGGTTCCTCATGGATGCGTGTGATCGACTGGCTTTCTGAACATTTGACACCGTGATTTCGTAAAATGGCTATCCATTCAGATACAGTCTTGGTAGCGAAAATTGATTCTAACTGTGAGTTTAATTGTTTATCTGCCTGAACCCTTTTGGAGGTATCTGAGTAGGGTGACAGGCTGTCTAATCCTAAAGCCTTACACATTTTTAACCATTCAGCAGGCTCTTTACAGGAAAGGAATAACCAGGCATCCGATGCGTGGTAGAGCCTATAGTCTGCTGATTGGCCAAGGGTTCCTAGTCGCGGTTCGTTTTTCTTACCTGGATACTCAAAGTACTCAGCTATCTGATACGCAAAGGCTGAATTCACGAGAGAAACTTCAATTCTTTGCCCTCTTCCAGTTCGATCTCTATGGTAAATTGCCGATACCATCCCGAAAGCTGAGAGTATGGCGGAAGAGTAATCAGATATAGCTACTCTAAGGAAGATAGGGTCTCCATCACCTCCTTGATCTCTCATTGCCCCACCTTGGGCTTGTATCAGTGGATCAAATGTAGGAAGGTGACTCGATGGCCCATTGCTTCCATACCCCGTCACTGTGGAGTAGATGAGACTTGGGTTTATTTTGCAGAGGTCTTCGTAATCTACCTTAAGGCGTTTAGCAATACCTCCCCTAAAATTTTCGGCTACTATGTCGGCATCCTTCACAAGATCGTGAAAAATCGCGAGTCCTTCGGGATCCTTTAGGTTAAGGATCATTCCTTGTTTGCCTTGATTCCAACCTTGAAACGCGGTTGAATTTTGTCGGAAGCCATCCCCTGCGAAGGATTCTATTTTCAGGACCTCAGCTCCAAGATTGGCGAGTAGTCTTGTCCCGTATGAACCTGCTATGTATCCAGTTAGGTCAATTACCTTAATCCCTTCGAGGGGGTAATTTTTAGATGTACCAGTCAATGGAATGTTGGGAGATTTTTCAGAGACGTCGCTAACATTGGTACTACCAGGTATAGGTGCCGGGCCTTGAATTTCTGGTACTGACTCCGACATTTCAATTGGCGGACTCGGTTGTTCTGTTAGACCCAGGACAGGATCATCAATGGTTGTCATCATCCCGTTGTATATTGCTTGAGGATGGTTCCTAAACCATCTTCTCGTTTCTGCAGGACCGCAGGGCACATCTCCATCACGAAGGATTTTTAGCCAGTGATCCCGGGTATTGGAGGCAAATAAAGGTTCAAGTACTTCCGATATTACGTGCCAGTCATCCATGGAGATGCCCCAAGGTGCATTCGCGAATCTTTCGTCTTCAAGAAATTCATATTGTTCTAGAGCAATACACATTTTGTTCCAGAAAACATCATTTCCGCACGCCATAAAGAGCCAGTCATCGCTACATTTGTATAGTCTGTACGTGGGTAGACCTCCAGAGGCACTCGGGGGTCTTTTCCTGGGCGCTGGTACGTTAACTCCGTCGATAAAGGACGTGGCTTGAATTATCGCGGACCCTGAGTAGAGGGGCACTGTAACGTTTTGGCCCATTCCACTCTGATTTCTCTCTAATAACGCGGATGACCCGGCTAGACAGATGCTGAATGCTGTTCCATAGGACACAAGGGGCAATCTCACAAATAATGGAGTTCCAGTTTCGCCTCCTTGCCCCTCATGGATTCCTGTGAAAGCTCCTACCGTACCGTCATCCCCAGGGATTTCTGCCATTGGGCCAGTATCCCCGTAAGGTGGTGTAGAGCAGTATATTAACGAAGGATTTATGCTGGAGACTGTCTCATAATCTAGGAATGCTGATTTAGCTTCTGAAACGAGCCAGGTTTCGAACATCATATCTGCAGACTTCAATAAATTTGCTAGCTGTTTGATTCCACTGGGCTCGCTTAAATCTAAAAAAATAGATTTTTTGCCTCTATCGAATAGACGATTTGATTGGTTTGGGCCTTCAGAGACGGCATCGGGTGATTCAACTCTTATCACCTCGGCTCCCATGTCAGCCATCATCATGGTTGCATATCTTCCTGTCATATCGCGGCTGAAATCCAGAACGCGAATGTCGGTGTATGGACCAGCCACTGACTATCTCTCCTCACATGATGCCCAATAAGATATTCGTAAAAAGAATGTATCATGCCAATTATGCTGATTGGGACTGTTGCCCTCAAGTCGAAACTAACAAAAAAGGTTTTATTCCAAAAACCGTTATTGGTTAAAATGATGCAGGGTGCAAATATACTTTCAGCATAGAATAGTTATAGTGGGTTATCTTTAACATCACCAATTCAAAAGTTTTAAGGAAATATAAGATGGAAATTTATTGGGAAATGACTCGTAGGGGCCAGAAATTTGTTTTGAGCTGGGATGAAAGGGTTGAAATGATAGGTGGTGTCCGTGAGACGAAGTCTGGGTTTGACGCCTTTGCAAGAACATTTACGATGACCCCTGAAAGAGCCACGAAAGGGCTAGCGTCCATGGAAGATGCTAAAGAATTTGTTGAGCAGTTTCGGCCCTGGGAACTGTTTGTCGGCCCAGTAGATGTTGGTATTGATGACGTAGTTCGTGATCAACCTTCATAGAGGGCTTTAACGAATAGAAGGTAGCTGTGGGGGTTATGTTAGATATATAAAAGATATATCTTTTAATAATTTACTTTTTTAGTTTTTGGGCACATTATTTATGGTGTCTCTAACCCGTAAAGTGACGTTTTATAGTTGGGTAATTACATCAGGAGTCTAATATGAATTGTTCTGTCTGTAGCGCGGAGCTAGAAGAGGGAGCACAATTTTGCGGTGTGTGCGGAACCAGAATAGAAGGGAATGATTTTTTACCTGGTGCCGACCAACAAGGCGATGAACAGCCTATGGTTGGATTTATTCAGGCTATTAGTCTTGGATTTTCAAACTACTTTAATTTTCAGGGACGTGCTACCCGAGCCGAATATTGGTGGTGGGTTTTGTTCATAGTTATAGCCGATGTACTTGTAAACTTTATTGACGCCATATTAGGGACAGGTTTCATTGGAAGTTTATTTGGTTTGGCCATATTAATTCCAGGATTAGCCTTAGGGGCGAGAAGGCTACACGATATAGGAAAATCGGGATGGTGGCAGTTATTGTG
>VFFS01000020.1 GCA_009392815.1 SAR202 cluster bacterium | reverse complement strand
ATTTCTATCGATAACCTCGGTGGATACCCATGGGGCAGATACGAGACTGTCTGGCTGGAAAGATAAGAAGCAAAAATAAGAAAGTGAGCACACATCCTCGTGATTTTAACAACAGGGTGTGTGCCCACAGAGAGTTATAAACTTACGAGTCCCCTGAGTTCGGATTAGAATCCTGGGGACTCGTAGCATTTCAAGGCTCAATAGTTCAATCGTCCGCAGACTGGTAAATTAATGGGAAAATATTTTTTAAGAAGATTACTGCTCTCAATCCCCACCATATTTGGTGTGACAGTATTAATTTTTCTTGCTATGAGGGTAATCCCAGGGGACCCGCTAAGAAGCATAATCGGTGAGGGACAGATATATGTCCTAAGCGACAAAGAGCTAGCAGAGGTAAAAGCCAGTCTTGGATACGATAAACCGCTGGTGGTCCAATACTTAGCGTGGATGCAGGATGTTGCCAAAGGGAACCTCGGCTACTCATTCTGGCAAAAAGATAAATCAATTGCAGACATGGTTGTTAGGCGAGGCCCAATAACGTTGCAGATCTCCATAATGGCTCTAATCGTTGCGTGGGCAATCGGATTACCAGCAGGAATAATATCAGCCGTAAAACGCAACACAGTGGCAGACTATTCTATTCGAGGGTTTGTCACACTTCTTATGGCAATACCAAATTTCTGGCTAGGGCTAGCAATAATCTTGTTTACAGTCATATTTTTTAGATGGCGTCCACCCATGGAACTAGCCACGTTGTGGGGAAATCCTTGGCAAAACCTACAAATGACTATAGGACCAGCAATAGTGATGGGCTTTTCTTTTGGTGCGATTATCGCCAGGATGGTCCGCTCAAGTATGCTGGAGATTCTGAGAGATGATTACGTAAGAACAGCGACCGCCAAAGGGCTGGCCAATTCTACGGTAATCTTCAGGCATGCTTTAAGAAACGCATTACTCCCTACCATCACAATTTCTGGTCTTTATTTAGGAGCAACCATAGGCGGAGCAGTTGCTGTAGAAAGGGCCTTTTCTGTACCTGGATTAGGACTCAGTCTGATCTATGCCGTACAGGCACGTGACTGGACTGTTATACAAAGCCTGGTTCTACTTTTTGCTGTGGCCTATATAATTATCAACCTTGTAGTCGACTACATTTATGCATTCATAGACCCAAGAATACGATATGAATAAACACTCAAAGCACCAAGTGGCACAGACATGGTAGGATCGAACACCCCAGAAAAGTCTGCACTAAAAGAAAATCGCCTGATAAGTTTCTGCCGCTCATGGGCAGGGTCCTTCTGGAGATTTATACGGTCGTCTCCAATTGGCGCCTTTGGAGTATTTCTACTTATTTTGCTAGCTCTAATTGGACTGGCACCCGGTCTTTTTGCGCCGTATGACCCAGACAAAATTTTTTTTGAAAGTTTAAAAACTCCGCCAGACTCAAAACACTGGGCGGGAACCGACTTTTTGGCAAGAGACAGCCTGAGTCGCATATTTTACGGAGCTCGAATCACCCTATTAGTAGCAATTATTTCCATATTCATTGGGGATCTGCTCGGGTTTATCTGGGGCGTTGCTACCGGATACCTAGGAAAAAAATTTGATCTTATTTCTCAACGTGTGCTGGATATGTTCATCGCGTTCCCAACAATCATTCTAGCCTTGTTAATATTGGCTGCCCTCGGAGCTGGACTTGTTACTATAATCGCTGCAATCGCTCTTATTCGAATACCTAGTACTGCCAGAGTTATACGGTCCGTTGCTCTTTCAGTCAAAGAAGCTCAGTTTGTCGAAGCTGCGTCAGCAATCGGTGCATCTGAACTACGAATCATGTTTCGACACGTTGCACCCCAGTGTCTAGCACCATTACTTATTGTGGCTAGCGCAGGTCTTGGATCAGCCATATTCACCGAGGCAGCTCTTAGCTTTCTAGGAATGGGAGTGCCACCACCAACCCCCACCTGGGGAAATATGTTAGGTGGTGTTCTAAATGAACTTTTTCAACCGCCCTGGTGGCTTGTGATATTCCCGGGAGTTGCAATAACTTTAACGGTATTGGCTTTTAACCTGTTTGGGGATGCTCTAAGAGATTATCTTGATCCGAGGTTAAGAGGCCGCCTCGACGAAGGCTAGAATATTCTCTCTCCTGCCCTTAATGTTATACACCAATGACGAATCTCTTCTTACAGGTTCGTTGTCAGAAAATATCCAAATGATTCTAGTTTCATTTTAAGGATCTAATAGTTCCGCTGTTATCAGCTACAACAAGTTGATTATGCCCCAAACCTGGTGGAGCAACCAGCTTTAATCCTAGTTCAACATGATGAGATTGAAACCCTGAACTTTTACTCAAAAAATGTAAATGACCGGCGCTCGTAGCAACCAAAAGCCCCTCTTGTCCAACCAAATGAGCAGATATAGGAAAGGAATCCAAAAATGTCCTCCACCTAACCTGACCATCAGACAAGTCCAAAGCTACAATTTGTCCTGAGGAGTCTGGTACCTTGGCATCTTCAATACCTACATAAACGAAATTGCCATCCGCTACAAATGCCTTCGCTTCGACACCTTGCAAGGTTCCGTTATGCCACAAGTATCCTCTCGGAACGGTCGGAGAAGGAGCCATTCCCCAGAGCCAAAGTCTTTCCCATACTGAGCGCATTGCCCTCTCATAGGGAATATCAACAGACCGAATGTCTATGGCATGAATATTGGCACCGCCTCCAGTAACAATCAATAGGCTCTTGGTGGCCAACAACTGATCAGAAAATGGAAACCAAATTGGATATTCAAATTTGGGTTTACCTTTGTCGGCGTCAAACAACCTCAGCACCCCGTCAAATCCTACAAATGCAAGTACTCCTTGTGAAAGTGCTAAATGGCTACTCACATCTTTCGGTGCTTTTCGAGTCCACCTCACCTCCCCTGTAACTGCGTCTAGAGCGTAAATTTTTACAGCGGCCAGGTAAATGACTCCATCTTCAACGATAGGCGGACCATTGATGAACGATTCTGCCTGGAATGACCACAACTCTTTCCCATTGTGCCGATCTAGTGCGACAAGCAATCCGGAACGTAAACTAATGAAAATTACATCCTCGGCAACCACCGGGGAAAAATCTGAAACACCTGATAAGGAATGATCCCATAAAATTGATCCGTCCCAGGAACTCATAGCTTGAATCCGACCCTCGCCACTTGTCCTACCAACTACAACATAAATCGCGTCCTCAACCAGTACTGGAGATGCAATTATCTTCCCATTACTGATAACTGCGGTCCATTTTGTGGCATGTTCAGGAAATTCTCTAAATTCGCTCGTTTCATGGTAAGAGGATACGTTACTGGATGGGGAGCTCAGGGGAAGTGAGATATCGTAATAAGTCCAAGCACTATGTAATGCGACTGCTATGGTAAATATTCCGAAAAATAAAGTGTAAGTAATAAGAGACTTAAAAGGATTATTCTTTCTGAAACCTGTCGACATTACCCATGATCTGACAATAAGTTGAGATGAAAATGCATTGGACAGATGATAATTCTGTGACTTTGAATTTCGGGGCATATCAGTCAGCAAAGTATCCCGAATAATTTCATTTTAAATCTCATCCCGTGTTCTTCCATTTCGATACCATCAGAAAAACTATTTAATCTCTAGAGATAATTATGCACACAGTTTGATATTAATCGAGTATAGGGGTGTTCAAAGCCGAACAAGCAAAATCCAATTCCTAACTGGTAATAGAAGATCTCTTCAAATTCATTTACATCCATAAGGTCAGATTGACGAATTGATCGGACCTACGATTTTACCCTCTTCTAAGGCTGTGAGAGATCCAACGATCAAGTCAACGGAATATTCAAGACTTACTTCACTGGTGTTAATGGTTAAGTGATAGAGATCTGGTCTATCCGGATCTTCAAGCTCAAAGAACTTTCTAAAATAGTAAGCTCTTGCCTGGTCGCGGCTCTCAATCACTGACAATGCCGTATCATGATCTATACTCTCACGACCCATAAGATTGGAAATTCTGTCTTCTGTATGAGCTATTACCCCAATCCGCAAAACATTAGGCATGTCATTCAGAATCACATGACCACCCCGACCTACAAAAACTACATTTCCCTCTTCCGCCATATCCCTCATAGTGTTATGAATCGCCTCGATATACTCATCATCTTCAAGTTCATGACCACGGGTTATAGTGGGTTGGGGCATGTCTTCATATTCCTCTGTGAGAAATGCGGCCACGCCGGGACCAAAGTATGGATCACCTCCTGCACCTGTTACGGAAGATCTCTCCAAAATTCTCTGAATGACCCTGAACCAGCGTTCGCTACGAGTGGGAGGTCGTTCCTCCCTCTGATGTAAGGCTTCAACGGTTGCACCCAATTCTTTCGCAACTTCGGACAAAAATATCCTATCTACGTAGTCCGCTCCTAGCTTCTCCGCAACAAGGGGTCCAAGTATTCTCGCCCCTCCACCTGACATTCCTCCCAGAGTTATTACAGACATTCTATCTATCCTCACTCTATTTCAAGTTGAAAAATTCTCTATAACCCTATGCTTACAAAGCAAATTTGATATGTCAAACAGACTACTCCTGCCATCAATACCTAATTAGAGAGCTTATATTGATATCGGAAAACCTGTCTTTATCCCTAATACCGACCAAATCAATCAAGACCGTTGCCCCTACAACCTTTGCATTCATTTTTCCCACAAGTTCGCTACACGCCCCTAATGTCCCGCCAGTGGCTATCAAATCATCAACTATCAGAACACTATCCCCCGGTGAAAGAGCATCTTCATGGATCTCTAGACTATCCTCTCCATATTCAAGATTATAAGACGCAGACAACGATTGGAAGGGAAGTTTTCCTTTCTTTCTTACAGGCACAAATGGCAAACCCAAATTCATCGCAATAGGTATACCAAATATAAATCCCCGTGACTCAATACCTACGATCACATCAGGTTTTAAGTCCTTCCCAAGATCTGACATTTTAGAAATAGCAAAATTGAAAGCAGCCGGGGATGATAGAAGTGGAGTTATGTCTCGAAACAAGATACCTTCTCGAGGAAAATCTGGAATATCCCGTATATATTCGGATAGATTCATGATTCGAGTTTACATTAGTTAATTT
>VFFS01000019.1 GCA_009392815.1 SAR202 cluster bacterium | reverse complement strand
TAGAGCCTTTGCCAAGAATCAAAATTGAGGAGCCAACGGTAAAGATGACTTTCGGTACAAATACGTCTCCTCTAGTGGGTAGGGAGGGTAAATTTTGTACCTCGCGGGAATTATCCAGAAGACTTAAGGATGAACTTCGCACCGATGTAGGTTTGAAGATAGAAAACACTGATGATCCAGATCAATTTCAAGTTAGTGGAAGAGGGGAATTGCATCTGTCTATTCTGGCGGAGACCATGAGGCGTGAAGGGTATGAATTCCAGGTATCTCAGGCTCAACCTATTATACGAGTGATCGAAGGCAAGAAATTTGAACCTATTGAGGATCTCTCTGTTGAAACCCATAAAGATTACTATGGGGTTATTACAGATGATTTAACTCGTCGATTAGGGGTATTAGAGCACGTGTCTAATGACGATACTGACCAGATACGTATGAAATTTTCAATTCCGACCAGAGGCCTCATTGGCTTTCGATCATTTTTTCAAAATGCTACTCGTGGGGACGGAATTATGAACAGTATTTTCTCCAGGTACGAGCCACTAAAAGGTGTGATAAGGAGTGATACACACGGATTCTTGGTGGCGTCTGAGCCAGGAGAATCGGTCACATATGGTCTGGTTAATGCTCAAGAAAGAGGTAAGACAATAATAGGAGCCAGCACCAAAGTATACGAAGGAATGATAGTAGGGATTCACTCCCGTCCTTCTGATCTTGTTGTGAATGTATGTAAGGAAAAGAAACTCACAAATGTTCGCTCGTCCACTGCTGATATCGCCACCCAACTGGTTCGACCACTTCAGTTTAGTTTGGAAGAAGCACTTGACATGATTTCTGAAGATGAGTTTATTGAGATAACACCCGATAACTTGAGGCTCCGTAAGAAAATACTTTCGAGTTCAGACCGATATAGATATGAGAGAAATAAAAAACGATCAGGTTAATTAAATTTCTCAGACATTAAAACGAAAATATATTACGTCTCCGTCTCTCACAATATACTCTTTCCCCTCGACTCTCATTTTGCCTGCTTCCTTACATTTTTGTTCTCCACCCAGTCTGACGTATTCTTGGTATGGAATAACCTCTGCTCTGATAAACCCATGCTCAAAATCTGTATGTATTACACCAGCTGCTTCCGGGGCAGTAGACCCATTTTGAACAGTCCAAGCTCTTGATTCATTTGGACCAGCTGTAAAGTAAGTCATAAGGTCCAGTAGCTCGTACCCTGAGCGTATCATGCTATTTAACCCTGATTCTTTTACTCCCAGCTCATCCATATATTCTTGTTTATCTGATTCTTCTAATTGCGATAGTTCAGATTCTATTTCAGCTGAAATGACAATAGAAACCGCTTCCTCCGATTGAGCCAACTCATCTATTGCATTTGAATAATCATTTCCACTGGAAGCAGAGGCTTCATCGACATTACATACATATAAAACTGGTTTAGAGGTTAGCAGTTGTAAACCTCTAAAGGTACGTATTTGGTCATCTTTAACTTTGAGGTACCTTGCAGGTTTACCTTCTCCTAGAAGTGTCAATAGATTCTCCACTATAGGAAGCATTTCCTGAGATTCCTTATCTCCTCCTCGAGATTTTTTTTCCAACGTGGGAAGTCTTCGTTCCAGACTTTCCATATCTGCCAACATAAGTTCAGTTTCTACTGTTTGTGAGTCTGATAAAGGATCAATTTTCCCGTTAACATGGGTTATGTCATCGTTGTCGAAGCAGCGAAGTACGTAGGCGATGGCATCCATTTCTCTGATATTGGCCAAAAATTTGTTACCAAGGCCTTCTCCTTTGGAGGCTCCTTCTACCAGTCCCGCTATGTCGACGAATGTCATACGAGTGGGTATTTTGTTAACTGACTTAGCTGTTTCTGCAAGCTTATCCAGTCTTAAATCAGGTATAGCAACTTCCCCGATATTAGGTTCAATGGTGCAAAATGGGTAGTTGGCAGCTTGGGCTTGGGCGGTTTGCGTAAGCGCATTAAACAGGGTGGATTTGCCAACGTTTGGCAGGCCTACGATTCCACATTTAAATCCCATTATTTGTGCTCTCCGTTTTTTTATAAAAGTTTGTGTTTTCGTTCAACTGGAAAGACTACCAACTAATAAGCACTTTATTAAGGTGTATATGGATACAAAGGAGGTCCAATTTGAGTGTCTAACATGTCTTGGCTCATTTCAACAAAGTCACATAACAGCGGGCGGGTGTCTCTTGGATCTATTATGTCTATGCCGTGTCCGTTGCTTTCTCCCCCTGTAGCTTCAGCTGTACGGAAAGGTGAAGCCATAGAGTTTAGTCGATTTTCAATTTCTTGCCTTTTCTGTTCAGGGTTGTCAGATGATGCGATATCTCTCCTGTAGGCGGCGGACACACCCCCTTCGATATGCATAGATCCCCATTTACCCGAAGGCCAGGCATATCGATGATACATACCTGTTGATCTGTGATGAGTTTGTCCAGCGACTCCATAGGCTTGCTTCATGTAAAAACTAATCCAAGGACTTTGGCTGCGACATTGCTGTACAACCATCCTCGCTCCTGCCCTCACTATTCCCTGATTTTGAGCATCCATACCAACCATAAATCCGGGCTCATCTACAAAAGATACTACGGGGATGTGAAAGGTATCGCATAATCGCCATAATCTCATTACTTTTTCACCAGCCGCACCATCTGTTGATCCCCCCAATCTATTAGGGTTGTTTATGGTTACGCCAACTGGATATCCGTTGGCGCGTGCCAACCCAGTAATGCGGGAACTGCCATAGAAAGGGGCGATTTCAAAAAACGAATTGGCATCAAGAACGTGCTCTAAGATCGAATAGGGATCATATCTCTTCTTGGGGTCTTTAGGGATTGAGGATAAAAGTTCCTCGTCTCGTCTGTTTGGACTGTCTCCTGTTTCAATTCGTTCCGGTTTTTTCCAAACGCTGGGTGGCATAAAGCTTAGAAATGTCTTTATCATCTCAAAAGCCTCTTCTTCATTGTTGGCGAGATTATCTATAACCCCTGACTTAAATACTTGGCTTCTATGATCTCCAAGTTCTTCTTTTGTAATGTCATATCCCAGAGCAGCCTTCACTACGGGAGGTCCTCCAGCAAAGACTTGACTGGAGCCTTTGACCATTACATTAAAGTGGCAGAGACAAGCTTCTATCGCAGGTAGGCCAGCCACAGAACCCAATACTGCCGAAACGACTGGAACTTGATTTAAAAGATCCACTGCCATGGAAGTGGCAGGACCGTCTGGCAGGTAGGTTCTCCCAAGTTGCTCAAATGTTCTGACGCTACCTCCTACAGCATCGAGTAATCTGACTAATGGGAGACGCCATTGTGTAGCGTATTTCAGCGAACTTGGTTTACTACCATGACCACGTTCCCCAGCCCCACCTCTAACAGTGAAGTCACCTCCGTCGAGGATAACTCTTTTACCGTCTATTTTTGCGGTCCCTATTACTCGTGGATAGGGTTTCAGATCGATTAGCGCATTATCTTCATATAATGCACTTCCTGCCAAGGCGGAGTGTTCATTGAATGAACCTGGATCCGCGATTTTGTCGATCCTTTCACGAACAGTTAGTTTCCCGTTTTCATGCTGACGGCGTACACCTTCTTCCCCTCCCATCTTTTTTATCATACTGAGACGATTGTTAAGCTCGTTTATTTCTTTTTCCCATACCATTAGTGCTTACTCCACTTGCGGACTTATTCTGTTTCTGAAAGACACTTACAACGTTTATAAAGGTCCGACAATTGCTCGTTGTCAAGTAAGAGAGCAAAGCCAATGCCCACAACGATTCTGTTGTTATGGTCCTCTATTCTGGAAGTGTTGATACCAACTAAGCTTCCTTCGTAATTTATAAGTGGCCCTCCACTGTTTCCTGGATTGAGCGGGGCATCAGTCTGGATAAAGTTGTGCTCTGTTTTATTCCAAGCATGTCGATTTATTGTGGGGACTCTTTTTGTAATCGCGGATATGACTCCAGAAGTAACCGTATAGTTGCTGCTTAGGGGATATCCCAGTGCGTAAACGATATCCCCAACTTCTGAGGATAGATTGTCTTGGATAGTTAAATGACTATGAGATTCGCCTGCTATATCAATGATCGCTAAATCCCGAGATGAATCAGTTGCCAATAGAATTGCGGTCTCGGTTTGGCCTCCATGAAGAGTGACTTTAATATTTGGACGGTTTTCGATTACATGATAATTAGTTAATATCTCTCCAGTTTTAGCTAACAAAACTCCACTTCCAGATGAACTTCCCGTCTCAATTTTTACGACACTGCCTTTTATATAATGAAGTCGTTGTGCAGTTGTGGGTGTTGGAGTATTAGTTACTGTTGGAATAAGTGTAGGGGTCGGTGTGGGAGTGGTTGTTGGTGTTGGGGTACTTGTAGGGGCTGGAGTAACGGTGGGTGTTAAGGTTGGTGTCAAGGTGGGAGTGGAACTGGGTATGGGAGTCGGAGTTTGTGTGGGTGTAAGTGTAGGAGTTGGGGTTTGGGTGGGTACTTGAGTTGGGGTACTGGTTGCTGTCGGTGTGTATGTTGCAGTGGATGTAGGCAAAGGAGTCGGAGTTTTAAAGTTCTTATACTGTTCAGAGAGAGATACCATTGTCCCCTGTAGTTCCATTAGTTTGATATTTTGATTAATATCTTCTGGATTTTCGGAGTTACAGGAAACTATCTGCGTTATGAGTGCAGCTGAGAGCACAGTTATTACTAGGTTTCTGAAAGTCATTTAGGCAATTATAGTCCTGTATCGTTCAGCTTATGCTGAGTTAACGCTCTGGAGGAGGATATTCAAGTACATGAAAATTGAAAACAGGGATGAGTTCCTTTTTGCGTACAGGATGCGAGTGTTGGAACATTCAGCCAAAGAAATACTTCAACTGATGGAAAGTCAAAAACTTGAAGATATTCCTAGTTTAGCTACTATTGAAAGTTGGATTCTTATATTTGATGACATTCCCGAGCCTGAGAAGCTAAAGGATCGTACATTTGACTGGTACAAGATGGAAATGTATGGAATTCCCTGGTCAGCTTCTCATAGCTTGCTTAGTGCGATTCCATTGTTAAGAAGAGTAGAAG
>VFFS01000018.1 GCA_009392815.1 SAR202 cluster bacterium | reverse complement strand
GGATTGGGTCCCATGGCCGGCTGTTCACATTTATTAATGGTAAGAACGGAATATCCGTCGAACACGGATTTGGCGACGACTAAAAACTATTATGGAGAGATAGGCCTACCCGTGGCTCAAGTCTATCTCTCCATAATAGTTACAGATTTAATAACATCACCTTTAGGGCCTGGAGCGGAAGGGTCTCGTGGTGAGATTGAAGTAACAACATCCATTCCGCTGCTTACCTTCCCAAAAACTGAGTGGCAAGATGTTTGGGGTATAGAACACTCTTTAGGACTTCCATCACCACGATAACCATCGAGGAAGTGTGTTTCTTTATACGTTATGAAAAACTGAGTTCCATTTGTCCCGCTGCCGTTAATGACACCCCTGTTGGCCATAGAAACCACTCCCGGGCCATCATGCAAAGCTTTGGGATGAAATTCATTGTCGAAAAAATAACCTGCATTCCCAGAGCCAGATCCAGTCTGATCACCTCCCTGAGCCATAAATCCTGGAATCACCCTGTGAAAAGTTACCCCATCATAAAATCCTTCGCGAGCTAAAAATACGAAGTTATTTACTGTAACGGGAACGAATTGTTCATAAAGATCTATTGTGAACTTTCCACTTGTTCCCATATCAAATTCAGCAAAATAATCTTTACTTTCATCAATAATCATAGAGGGTGGTGCATCATAGATTTTAAAACCACTCGAAGCCTCTTTAATTACAGGTGATGGGACCTGCTCTTCTTCATTACCACACGCCTGAAATACGATCATACATGTGATAATAGGGATGACTAAAAGAAATCTGACAAACTTCATCACTCCTCCAATTGTCGCCCATTGAATTCTTATTACTTTACTGGGGAGACCACAAAGATCTATATCCGACATAGTTAACATATACGTGAATTTGTCGAAGATAGAAGATTAGAACGTTAACTCGACATGTCCAAAATACCCTTCAAGGCAATGTTATATCCAAAAAGCCCGAACCCCGTTATAACACCTTTGCAAGCCGGGGCAATTTCTGAACTGCCACCTCGAGCTGCTGGATTCGATATATGTACTTCGATTGTCGGGAATGAAACCTGTGTTATTGCTGCTGCAAGAGCCGGATGCCCGGAGGAGTAACCAGCGGGATTTATGATCGCGCCGTCAAATCCTTCTTCATGAGCTTCATAGAATTTGTTGATAACTTCACCCTCTATATTCGAATGAAATATTTCTACTTCAACTCCAAGACCAGATGCATATTCATTAATTTGTTTAGTGTAATCGTCCATCGTGGCCGTTCCAAATATCTCTACTTGAAACTTACCTCGCATGTTAATTCCCGCACCGTGTACGACCAATACTTTTGTCATATCAAACGCTCCATTCATCTATGTCTGAGTAGGAGACAAAGTTTAGCACAGCAAAATCCAACAGTTTGCTAAAACCTAAAAGTGATATCAGGAGTCTAAAACAGTCATGCACGCAGCAATTATTGAGTCGGCGTCTGTTCCATATTCCCTGTAAAGATCATCTCTGTTGCCGGATTGTCCCCATTCATCAACTCCAAGCTGTATAGCTTTGCTGCCTAAGGCAGAACCAAGCCAGGCAAGAGAATGTGGGTGAGCATCAGCTACCGTAACAACTGGAGCACCCTGCAACGCGCCAGGAATGAGACGGGCAATATTTTCAGATAGCGAAATACCTTGTTCAACAGCGCGTTTAGCAGAATTCCGGTAATGCCTATAAAGGGGTCCAGGACCTGTAATGTTTATTACGTTGGTGTATACGCCTTCTTCAATCAACTTATCCGCGGCATCAATTGCCTCCGGCACCATCGCGCCACAGGCAATAAGGTTGACTATGGATCTCCCTGGAGTTGCTTCTTTAAAACTTGTTGAGGCGTCCCGCAGACAATACGCACCGGTTAAAACCTGCAGTCTCAGTTTTTCGAGTTCTCCAGGGTCATTTGGGATTGGCATGAGTGTTTGATCAGTAGGCTTACTTGTCAGACGCAGATACGTGCACCTGCCTCTTTTTCGAATTTGATGCATAGCTGACAACATGATCCACTCAAGTTCTTGCCCGAAACAGGGTTCATAAGCATCTATACCTGGCATCTCAGCACCTATCGATGGAGTCATCATAGACTGGTGGGCTCCTCCCTCAGGAGCAAGGCTAAGACCAGAAGGTGTTCCAACTACAATAAATTTCGCCCCTGAATAAACACTATAAACAAAAGCGTCTAAACCTCTTCTAACAAATGGGTCATAAACCGTCCCTATGGGAAAGAGCATCTCCCCTTCTCGTTCATAGGACAGACCCAATTGCCCCAACATCATAAAAAGATTATTCTCTGAAATACCTAATTCAATATGCTGACCATCTTTTGATTCTTCCCAACGTAAGGCTCTAGCAACATCTTCCCCTGGGAGGTCTTCGGTTTCACCTGTTTTCCATACCCCTACTCTGTTGATCCAGCCACCCAAATTTGTGGAAGATGCCACATCTGGACTGACTGACACAACTCGCTCAGATATCTCTCCAAGGCTGCGGGACATATCGGTCAAAACTAAGCCAAAAATCTGCTGGGTAGACATATTCCCGGCATATTTTCTTCCGAAATCCCAGGGGATTTTCTCTGTTGGTGGAGGAGAGGTGGTAGCGTCTGGGACAAGGAGTTCTGAGCGTTCTCCCACGAGAACCCCGGCTTCAGAATCGCCATGAGGAACAGGCCACATTTCTCCAGTAGATAGATCAAGAGAATCCCTTAATTCATCCATTTGTGCATCGCTCAAAGTCACCGAGTGATTCTGGGGATCTCCTACGGAAGGAAGCCTGTATCCCTTTAAGGTATATGCAAAAACCACATTAGGGGTAGAAGTGCGATCAGATTCATTAAACGCTTCTCTCAATGTTTGAAAATCATGACCACCCATGTTGTGGAAAAGACTGTGCAGCTCGCTGTCATCCATTGTTCCAATCAAGTTCCTCATATCATCAGGATACTTGCTGTAAGTGGGTAATGATTCTCTCAAAATAGGACTCTCGACCCTCAAAAGACGCTGGTAGACCTGATTAGTCATATCGTCAATAGCATCTCGAAGAATTTCACCATTAGGTTGAGCAAATGCAGCTTGCAGTAGGGTCCCGTATTTGGCTTCAATCACATTCCAGCCATTAGACTCAAACATTTCTCGCCATGCTTTAACTCGTATACCCGGAATGATCCGGTCAAGACTTTGCCTGTTTAGGTCAACTACCCATAAAACATTCTTAGCCTGTTCCATTTCAGGCTCGGCAATAGCCTCCCAAATTGAACCTTCATCAAGTTCAGCGTCGCCAACGATTGAGATATACCTGTTTTCTTCAGTCTTATTTTCGTTATTCGAAAAATCATGAGATCGATTGTAGGAACTTACAATCGAAGCAAAATTAGGTGCTACTGGTCCTAGACCCACAGAACCTGTACTAAATTCAACACCATCAGGATCCTTGCTTCTACTCGGATAGGCCTGTAATCCATGAAATGCTCTCAACTCTGTCATATAAGAGAGATCAAGATTACCGAGCAAATATTGAATTGCATGATAAATGGGAGACCCATGAGGTTTAACAGAGATTTTGTCCCCACCATTCATGAAATCAAAATAAAGCGAAGTCATTATCGTGACGATGGAGGCGCTGGAAGATTGGTGCCCTCCTACCTTAGTTCCATCAGGGTTTTCCCGGACGTTATTAGCGTAGTGGACCAACTCCATCGCATTCCACAACACATAATCCTGAATCACTGATAGGAGATCATTTTTCTCCATTTCTTCAGAAGTGTTTTCTCTGAATCCGGTCCCTACTCTATAGGCCACAGGCAAAGGCTCCAGTACTAAGCTCTAACACCACACAGGCATTCTAGAAACGAGTATAGCACCACAACCAGCGAAGCAAGTCATCTCAGAATTATCTCTGGAATCCTAATTTCAATATTTACAAATAATTCTTGGCCCACCCCAAACCTTCTTCAGTATTACCAGCAGGGATATATTCGCATCCAATCCAGCCATCGTACCCAAGTTCATCAATATACGAGAAAAGAAATGGATAATTTATTTCCCCAGTTCCAGGTTCGTGCCTTCCAGGATTGTCTGCAAGTTGCATATGGCTAATCAAAGAAAGATTTTCTTCAACAGTTCTAGCAAGGTCACCCTCCATTATCTGCATATGATAGAGATCATGTTGTAGTGACAGATTAGAGGAATCTACATCATTCATTATTCCCTTTGCCTGTTCCGTGTTGCTTAAGAAAAACCCAGGTATGTCTATGGTGTTGATACTCTCAATAATTAATTTGACACCGGCAGCTTCCAAAATGGGAGAGGCAAACTGCAAATTGGATATGAATGTATCTCTTGCATTTTCAACAGTTACGTTATCTGGCTTTATCCCTGCCAAACAATTAACCTGAGGGCACTTTAAAGCTGTTGCATATTCGACAGCTACTCCGACACTATCCTGAAACTCTCCCACCCTAGCAGGATCGCAAGCTATCCCTCTATCACCAGCGTCCCAGTCTCCTGCAGGCAGATTATGCAGAACTTGGGAAAGATCATTCTCAGCAAGTAAATTCACTAATTGATCATGACTGTAGTCATAGGGGAACAGGTATTCTACCCCTCTGAACCCTGTCCTACGCGCCGCCTCAAACCTGTCAAGAAAATCGTATTCATTGAACATCATACTTAAATTTGCAGCTAACTTAACCATGGATACTCCCTTCGATTGACCTATATCGCATTAAAGTCTTAAAACCTTCTATTAAATTGTAGACATTAAATATTATCTACACAGTTTATCCAAGCTTGCGAGTTGAATAAACTGTGTAGATCTTTATGATAAAATTGGCAGGTAAATTAGTACTTGGGGACGCGCGGATTCGACAGGGGATGTCACCGCGGAATTGCAGGTCGGGGCGCCTTCTACCTCGTTAAAAAGTGGGCAA
>VFFS01000017.1 GCA_009392815.1 SAR202 cluster bacterium | reverse complement strand
GACCCAAAGTTAATTATTGCCGATGAACCGACCACAGCTCTTGATGTCACGATTCAAGCTCAAATACTTGAACTTATGAAAGATTTGTCTCGCCAGTCAGGGACGGCTTTGATGATAATAACTCACAATTTAGGTGTTGTGGCTAGGTATGCTGATAGAGTAATCGTTATGTACGCTGGGAAAATTGTTGAGACTTCTTCAGCGGTAGAGATATATAAGAATCCCATGCACCCTTATACGCAGGGACTACTTAACTCCGTGCCACGTCTGGATTCAGACGATGCCAGCCGAACCAGACTTGAAGCCATCGAAGGTATGCCACCTAGCCTCAGTGATAGACCTGGAGGATGTGGATTCCAATCAAATTGTAAGTCTCCTAGTCCAGAGTGTAGTACCTTAGAACCTGTTCTTAGGGAAGACTCCCCTAATCACTGGGTTTTATATTGTTCACACTGTGAGAAGGAGTATGGTTGCAAGTGGTTTCCGAGAGACATATAAAAATATAGGCAATTACGATAAATTTCGAATTGCGTGAACCGGAATGTGGTGAGGAGAAAAATGGTTTCATTAACAACAGAAGACCAAAGTAAGGTGAAAGACAACGCTCTGTTGGAAGTTAATAATCTTAAGATGTATTTCCCGGTAACGGAAGGCGTGATTTTTCAGAAAAAGATAGCTGATGTCAAGGCTGTTGATGATGTTACTTTCTCCATCAACAAAGGTGAGGCTCTGGGTTTGGTTGGGGAAAGTGGTTGCGGGAAAACTACCACTGGTAGATGCATATTACAGTTATACAAACCCACTTCTGGTCAGGTAATTTTCAACGATGTAGACGTGACTGCACTGGGGAAAAAAGATCTTCGTAATGTGCGGAGGGAAATGCAGATCATTTTTCAGGATCCTTACGGTTCTCTAAACCCCCGTATGACATGTGGTGACATTGTCGGTGAACCGCTCAAGGTTCACAAATTAACAAGCAATAAAGGTGAATATAGAGATAGGATTTCGGAATTACTACTTACTTGTGGGTTAAATCCATATATGGCTGATAGGTATCCTCATGAGTTTAGTGGTGGCCAGAGGCAAAGAATAGGTATTGCCAGGGCATTAGCGGTTAATCCGAGTTTTATCGTTTGTGACGAGCCAGTTTCCGCTCTTGACGTTTCTATTCAAGCACAAATTGTGAATTTATTAGAAGACTTGCAGGATCAATTGGGACTCACATATTTATTTATAGCCCATGACTTGTCAGTAGTTAAGCATATAAGTGATCGTATAGCTGTTATGTACTTAGGTCACATTGTTGAGGTAGCTGACCGGAATGAACTATATGAAAACCCGATTCACCCGTATACCAAGGCTTTATTGTCAGCTATTCCTATCCCCGATCCACTCTTGGAAGCTGACAGGGAAAGAATAATACTTAGGGGAGGCGTCCCAAGCCCTATGTCACCTCCCTCTGCTTGCAGTTATGATCCTCTTTGTCCTACACCTGATCCAGCTTGTGATGCGAATGACTTAGTTATGAAAGAGGTTTCTCCTGGGCATTCGGTGGCGTACTGTGAACACTGCGTCGATGAGTATGGTTGTCACTGGTTTCCTAGAGAAGGCTGAACTTATTTATTATTAATGTCCTCAAGTTTGTTTCAGGCGGGAGTTGTCAGAGCACGAGATCCCGCCAAATATCTAACGGATTTTAAGATTGAATTGCAAAAATTCCTATCGCAGGGCTCCTCTAAATGAGAAATCTTGTTCCTCAGACGTCATGAATTCCAGCAAGGCAGCTTCTCCTGATTCGGTCGCATTTTTAGCTCTTTGGAAGGCCCTTCCTATATCTTCAGGATCTTCAACTTTTTCCGCCCATCCGCCAAGGCTCTTGGCCAGAGCCGCATAATCCCCACCAAGGTCTCTGGTTTGGAATAGTTCGTGGGATGATGCCATATGCCCTGTTTCAATGGCCATGGTGGAATTGTTTAGTACCACTGTAAGAATAGGGATTCCGCTACGAACCGCGGTTTCAAAGTCTAGTCCTGTCATTCCGAAGGCAGCATCTCCCATGAAATTCACAACAAATTTTTCTGGGGACGCTAGCTTGGCCCCTATGTTTAGTCCTAGCCCTGTACCCAGACCATGTGATTTACCCCAACCCAGATATGTACCAGGTCCGCCAGATTCATAGAAAGGCATAATTTGATCTCTAGGGCTTCCCGAATCGTGAGTAACAATCGTTTGACTAGGGTCTGTAACTTTCATGAACTCGCTTATCACCCGGTACGGGGTCATGGGAACTTCTTTGGAGGATAGCTTACTTTCCCATTCTTGTTTCCAAGCCGACTTTAAATTAGCTATTTCATCGGCTGGGGATGTCCTTTGGGGTCGCGTGGACAGTAAGTCTCTGCATGCGTCAATTAATTGTCGAAGTACTAGCTTCGCATCTCCTAGGAGTGCTGCGTCCGGGGAATAGTAATTACCTATGTCTTCAGCAAAATTGGTGGCGTGTATTATTTTTTTCCCTTCAGGGATTGTGGTTATCATTCCGTGTTGTGTCAGGCTAGTTCCCACAGCCAGTAGTGTGTCTGATCTCTGCATGTAGTTTAAAACTGCTCCGTTCATAACCACTGAGGAGCTGCCTAAAGCGAGTTCATGTCTCTCATCGATTGCTCCTTTGCCCGCCATTGTTGTCGTCACGGCGATTTTGGTCAGCTCCGCAAGCTCAGCTAGTTCTTCACAAGCATCCCCATATATAACTCCCTGGCCTGCGTATATGACCGGGAACTCAGAGGACAGCAATAATTCAGCTGCTTTTAAGACATCATTTTCGTCGGCACCGGATCTATAGGTGGAGGAAGGTACGTAATTTTGGTGGATCAATTCTGAGGAGTCAGATTCCGCAATATCAGCCGGGATTTCTACCATGACTGGGCCCGGGCGGCCATTTTTAAGCCTTTGAAAGGCTCTCCGCATCGTGTCTCCTAGTGTATCCACTTCATTAATTTGTTCAACGTATTTAGTCACAGAACCAAAACTTTCTACCGAGCTGAAATGTGGGAAAATCCTGTCGCGGTTACGGGCGTGTCCGAGTGGAAGTAAGAGTATTGGTGAGGCATCAGCAAATGCAGTTGCCACCCCAGGATAGGCGTTTTCCGCTCCTGGACCGTACTGCATCGCGAATACACCTGGAGGTGTTCCCTTGGTAATTCTGGAATATCCATCAGCAATTCCAACACCTACTCGTTCTTGGCGGCAGATGATTGGCCTTATACCTATCTCAGCGGCGGCTTCTATGATAGAGGTGGTTGGGAAACAACTCAGATAGTCGATGCCCTCTTTTTTCAGGATTTCAGAAATTGTGTCAATAACTCTCACGGCCCCAGCTCCTAAATATCTTATTCGTTTGTAAATATGGGTTTGGCGGGGAGTATAACACTGGTGATTGCTTATAAATGTTGTTGTGGAATTGCGGTTACAATTCAACTACTTGGGCTAAATTGAGAGTTTAGAGGATCAAAAATGACAAAAAAGAAAAGACTTCTGATGACCGGGGCAGCTGGCTATGTGGCAGATCAGATGTTATCTAGGTTCAGAGAGAAATATGAATTAGTTTTGTTGGATACTAGTACTAAAAATCGCAGAGGGGAGGAGGTGGAAGGCGTCACTATGATTGATCTGATTGATGAAGATAGGACAAGATATGCCCATTTTTTTGAAGAGGTTGATGCTGTTATACATTTAGCTTATAAGAGAAGAACCGGGCAACCACTGGATCATTTTTATGACGAGCGTGAGAATGTACAAATGGCTTATAACGTACTTCGCTCATCTTACGACTCAGGAGTAAAACGTGTCGCTATAGCGAGTTCGAATCACGCATCAGATTTTTATGAACATGCCCTTATTCACGAGCGCAAGTTGGAGATGCTTGACCCGTATAGGCTGGCTCTATCTGATAATTTTTACGGATGGGCGAAGGCTACCTACGAACACCTTGGATTTCTGTTTGCCTGTGGTGCCATGGGGGATGAAGGTAGCGGGTTATCCGAAAATTTGGTAGCTGGAAACTTAAATACGAGTCGCAAAATGGGTGTTGTAATGGTTCGAATAGGAGCACCCAGAAACTTAGACCCTCAGGAATATGAAGGAAATTCCGTTGGGTTTAAGAGAGATTTGGGGGCGTACATAAGTCCACGCGATATAACTCAACTTTTTGAGAAATGTATCGAAGTTGAAAATATTGAAAATGAGTATGGTGTTCCGTGGCAAGTAGTTTACGGGATCAGTAACAATACCCGTGCTTTTTGGTCACTTTCAAACGCGCGAAAAGTTTTTGGATATGAACCTAAAGATGATTCGGACATATTGTTTGCTGAAGCGTCTAAATCAATTATTTCAGAGGCTGGTAGGGTAGGACCGGTATAGAAGATTGGAACGCATAGATGCAATAAATGTTTTAAACGATGTTTCAGGGGCTGTCCATCTATTGGAGGGGCCGAATAGAATCAGGGAATTCTTGAGACAAGTTTTGAGATTTCAGCCTGTGCCATTACATTCGATTGCAAGGTCTACTTCTCTGACAGTTCCAGTGGCTTCTGCACTCCGAAGGGAATTGGAAAAAAGAAAGTTAGTAGCGCGTAAGGGTGGAATTGTACTAACAGAGTACGGAAATAGTTTACTTGCGAGTGTAGGCGTGACGAAAACTCAAATTCCACGTTTACAGTCTGGATATCCTTTCCCATCTTGGCTGAATCCAGTAGTTGAAAAATTAGATGCGTTGCTATCTTCAAGGCCTACCCCGGATTTTTCTCTTGATCAGTCTCACGCGGAGACTCTAACGATAGCTATGAGAGTAGCTTATCTCTACGAGCACGATGGGGTGGAGGGTAAAGAATTATTGTTTCTAGGTGACGACGATTTAACTTCA
>VFFS01000016.1 GCA_009392815.1 SAR202 cluster bacterium | reverse complement strand
CTCAGGGTCGGCCGGGGCCATAATCGCCGCCAGACTAACAGAAAATCCCAATATCTCTGTAGTTCTTATTGAATCCGGGCCTATGTATCGTGAATTTACTGATATGCCCGACTTTATTAAAGGCTTTGAACACAAATACGACTCATCTGGCGATCCGATTAAAGTAAATTCCTGGACAGATATAGCAAAAAGTGGTGCTGGCCGTATGTTTGTTGCCAGATCAACTGACCACCAGCAACCAATGTTGGTGCCACGAGGAACCACTTTGGGGGGATCCAGTTCAGTTAACGCTCAAATATTCCTGAGAGGTGAACCTCAAGACTATGACTCCTGGGCTTCTTTTGGAAACGACCAATGGAGCTATAAGGATTGTCTTCCTTTCTTTCGCAAACTTGAAACCGATCTTGATTTTTCTGGTGATTTTCATGGGACGACTGGCCCAGTAAGATGTAAACGAGACCCAGAGGAGGAATGGCAAGATAACCAGATGGCCTTTTACAAAAGCTGTCAAACACTTGGTTTCAGCCCAACCAAAGACCACAACGATCCTGACTCCACCGGGGTCGGCCCAGTACCATTCAACACGATAGATGGAGTCAGGCAAAGCACCTGGCTAACGTACCTAAAACCCGTGATGAAAAGGGCAAACTTGACCATCATTCCAGAAGCGCTTGTGATCTCATTAAATTTCAACGGTACTAAAGCTGAAAGTGTAACGATCAGCCAGAAAAGGCAAACGTCGACTATAGAGGCTGGTGAAGTAATAGTTTCAGGAGGCGCAATAGGGTCCCCCCAACTGTTGATGGTTTCCGGGATAGGAGATGCAGAGCAACTTGAGACCCATGGGATAAAAATAATAAAGGATCTTCCTGGAGTAGGTAAAAACCTCCGGGACCATCCACAGGCACAGGTAGTGTGGAAAACAAAAGAAAACCATTCACAAGATCCTGACCCATACAAACGGGTTCAAGTAGGACTTAGATACACAGCTTCAAATTCCGACTTACGTAATGACATGTTCCTACAACCAGTAAGTACCGCAAATCCAAGCGTTTATCTTGGACCTGAAGACTCCATCAACCATATAGCTATCACCGCAATGCTATATCTGGCAAAAGGGCGGGGTAGTATTACTCTCAGATCACCTGACCCTTTAATCCAACCATATCTAGATTACAATTTTCTGCAAGAAGAAGAGGACTTAAGGAGACTTAGGGAAGGTGTGGAGCTGTGTATTTCCGTTGTGGAAAGTGCAGAATACAAAGACATAGTTGAAGAACGAGTTTTTCCCAGCGACAAAGATATGAGTTCAACAGAAAAATTCAATAACTGGCTTTTAAAAAACGTAAGAACGACTCACCATGTTTCTGGAACATGCAAAATGGGACCAGATTCAGACTCTATGGCTGTGGTGAATCAATTTGGCAAAGTGCATGGAATAGAAAACCTCCGGGTAGCCGATGCTTCAATAATGCCCGACTGCGTCAGGGCCAATACAAATGTCGCCACCATGATGATAGGGGAGAGAATTGCTGACTTTATATGTAACAATCTATAAGTCTTATTGTCATATTTATACATAGCTACATATGATGTAAAAACACATCATAACTACTAGGAGTAGATCTTGAAAATTGTAAAGTTTCAGACTTCAACCAAGGACCAATGGGGAGTATTGGATGGGGAAACCATTCGATCGATCGAAGGGGATCCCTTTAATGGCATAGATATTAACGATGAAACTCATTCACTGAGCGACGTCACCCTGTTGGCACCTATCTCTCCTCTAAATAAGGTACCCGCAATAGCTGCTAACTACGGTGTTAGGGATGATAGAGATGGCCCTGGAATATTCATGAAGCAGCCTGGAACCTATCAAAGACATGAGGGAAACATAGTATTCCCACGTAGCTGTAAGACAGTTATTCATGAAGCAGAGGTTGGAATAGTAATATCCAAAGTTGCACGGCATATAGACGAAAAAAATGCCTTGGACTACGTATTCGGTTACACATGTGTAAACGACGTGAGTGCGAGAGAAACGGTCGATATATCAAGTTATCCTGAACGCCCGGAAATAGGGGCGGGAATTACTATGCGATGGAAACATTACGACACATTCTGTCCCATAGGTCCCCACATTGAAACTGAAATAAACGATCCTGATAATCTCGACATAGAGTGCCTCGTAAACGGCAAACTATCAGCTTCTGGAAATACGAGAGATATGCTATTTAACATTCCAAAATTAGTCAGCTGGGTGTCAGAGGTGATGACACTTTACCCAGGAGATATCATACCTTCCGGCTGTCCCGAAACGGCGGAAATAAATATAGGTGACAAAGTCGAAGTAAAGGTCGAACAAATAGGTACATTGTCCAACACAGTAATTGAAGATTATTAAATAAAGCTACATATTTTCTATCACTCGAAAAAATCTTTATCTTCAGATTCTAAATATTGCTGCGCAATTTCTACATCTAAAGTGATCCCTAAACCCGGCCTGTCCGGTACGTCTACAAATCCGTCCCTAACGATTGTTTCAGGCTGCCCCTGTAAGCCTGGTAATCCCTGAACTATGTCATACCACCAATCTGGACGACCAGTAGAATATTCAAAGGCAATAAAATTGTCTGGATATGTCGCCGCCGCTTGTATCTGAGCCGCCAAACCAATTAGCCCAACCCCTATCCCATGTGGAGCGAAAAGTATTCCATGTAGATCAGCGTATTGAGCAATCCACTTCATCTCAGCGATCCCACCAACATCCAAAGGGTCTGGCCCAATTATATTGACTGCTTTCTGTTCTATAAGGTTTTTAAAATTCTCTCTCAAATATATCTGTTCTCCCGTATGAATGGGAGTGGTAGTGTGAGGTGTGATTTGCAAGAAAAGATCCGGGTCTACAGATGGGGAAAAATCTCCTCTAACTGTATCTTCAAGCCACATAATGTTATAGGGCTCCAAAGCTCGAGCTAGCTTCAAAGTGTCCGTCACCGTCATACCAGGTCCACAGTCTAGTGCAAGGCCAATTTCATCCCCTAACACTTCCTTCATAGCCACTACGCAATTAACAGTGTGATTGAAACCTTTTTCCGTTAACAATCCACGGTTCGGATAAGAGGGAGAAGGATGCATCCCGGGAATGCTAACTCCTTGGTTATCTCCATAATAATAATCGGGTACCTCTGCATCCATTTTCCCATGGAAAGAGATTGCCTGTTTTATGATTGTGAATCCTTGCGGTAAATCTTTCATGCGAGCAGACGATTCCGCATAGTCCTCTGGGTTTTTCGCCGATAACGGAGTCCGAATCGCGCCATTATATACACGCACTCGATCTCTCACCTTGCCTCCCAAAAGTTTGTACACCGGAACATTGGCTGCCTTTCCAGCTAGATCCCACAATGCCACTTCAATACCACTTACGGAAGAACCCCACGGTTTAAAAGCCCCTAACCGACGAATTTTAAGCATGGTCCTCTCAACATCTGTGGGGTCTGAACCAAGAATAAGATCTCTGTAGTATTCAACATGCCAGCGAATATGAGCAGATCGCAGACGAGCGGCTGATCCATATCCATCAACGCCTTCATCTGTTTTGATTCTTATCACCGGCTGTCCACCAATGATGGCGCATCTTAAATCTGTGATCTTCATAGTGTACGATCTCCCTTGTTGTAGGCCTCGGCAATAATACACTTTAAGTTTTGGGAAATATCGCCAACATCATTAAAAAATCTTGAGGAGAAACAATGGCATATACAAAACGGGAAAACATAACCAAACAAAAGCTACTTAATGGCGAAATAATAAAGGTGCCAGAAATAAACAGGGTATTTGATCCAACCGTTGTAGAAACCCTAGCATCTGTGGGTTATGACTGTGTATGGGTAGATATGGAACATAGTCACGCGGACTTCAAGGATCTTGCCACTTTAGTTCTGGCATCCAGGGCATGCCATCTCGATGTATTCGTTCGAATACCTCACGGGCCATACAATCAGATCATAAAAACTCTGGAAATTGGGGCATCTGGCCTAATCTGGCCACATTGTAAAAGCGCCTCAGAGGCAAAAGCATTTGTTGAGATGGCCAAATACCATCCGTCAGGTATGAGGGGTATGGGTGGGGGAAGAGACTCAGATTTTGGAAAAGCCCAGAAACCGAGTTACTTCGATTTCGCTAACGCGAATGTACTTCTAGGTGTAATGATAGAAGACAAAGAAGGGGTCGAGGCCTGTGAGGAAATCGCCCAAGTGGATGGAATCGACTTGCTATTCGTCGGACCAGGTGACTTGTCTCAAAGTTATGGAGTTCATCGTGAACCCGGGCATCCAATACTTCACCCAAGAATCACTGAAGCATTTCAAAAAGTGGGAGAGTCCTGCAAAGCCAACGGTAAAGCAATGGGGACAGCTGTTGACCCTGGCGAAGCCATGGAATTAGCAATCGACAAAGGAACTACTTGGCTGAATTGCTGTCACGACGTAACCGCGTTAACAGTCGGATATTCACAAGCTTTCAGTGAGACTGACAGCATCGCATCTAGACACCAAGAAAAATGATTTAGAAAGATTTTGTTTACTTGATGACGATGAAGGCGTATTCTGTTCGCCCAAGGTCACAAATTGTTAGGCCAACTAGGCATTAGTCAGGTCCCCTAGACCGAAACTTGAGAACTATATTGCCATTCTTAAAAAGTTTTTCTGAATTTGCCGAGAGAATAGGTACGTTTGAAGCTCTTCGCCATAGAAATTATCGATATCTATGGTTAGGTACAGCAGCATTCAGTAGCGGATACTGGGTACAGCAAGTTGTGGTTGGTTGGCTAG
>VFFS01000015.1 GCA_009392815.1 SAR202 cluster bacterium | reverse complement strand
CACTGATGCTAAAAGCCATGAAAGAGAGTGTTGATGCCCTTCTAGAGCAAATTACAGGGAAAGACCCGAGATGTGTTGAAGAAATTAACAACTGGCTACGGGACATAGCGGGAGGAGGCGCCCCATCTGGACTTGTGACCCGGGCCATATCGGGAATAGACGTGGCGCTCTGGGATATCAAAGGCAAGGCGTCCGAAGAGCCTCTCCATCGGCTCCTAGGAGGTTACAGAAATAAAGTACCAACTTACGCAAGCGGTTTTCTTTGGCGTACATATGACCTTGACCAACTGGCAGAAACTTCCTCTAGGTTAGTGAAACAAGGCTTTAAAGCCATGAAATTTCGAATGGGAGCAGAGAACTCCGCCGAGAAAGAAATCGCAAGAATGAAAACTATGAGGGAAGCTGTAGGGCCAGACATAACGATCATGTTGGATATAAACCAAGGTTGGGATGTCAACAGGGCTATTTCTATAGGTAGGCAGCTTTACGACTATGACTTGTATTGGCTCGAAGACCCGGTAAATCATCAGGATTTTGCTGGTCTATCGCACATTGCAGACGCTCTGGACACGCCAATCGCCGCTGGCGAGTACCATTACGGATTGGAACCCTTCAGAACAATGTTAGAAATGAGATCAATCGACATTGCGATGGTCGACTTACTAAGGGTGGGGGGCTTAACTCAGTGGATGAAAGCTGCGCATACAGCGGAAGCCTATAACGTGCCCGTAGTTAGTCATCTCGCTACGGAGGTATTAGCGCATGGAGTCGCTGCTTGCCCAAACGGAACATGGGTAGAACACATGCCTTGGACTTTTGAAATGTTCACCGAAGAGCCAGAAGTAGTCGACGGCATGATTGTTCTGTCAAACTCCCCTGGCCTAGGTATAGAGTTCGATGAGGAGAAGTTAAAAATCTTCCAGCATAGAGGTTAATAAAGAGCGACAAAGCAGATTTAAGTACTCATTATGTTATTATTTTTTCCGGAAATTTGATCATAATATCAAGAAGAATTCCGATGGGGAGTTAAAGATTTGACAACTACAACTTCAGATAATTATTCAGTCATAGGTAAAAGACCCATCAGGCATGATGGAATTGACAAGGTTACAGGCAAAGCGCTCTACGGTGCAGACATGAACCTTCCAGGTATGCTCTATGGGAAAATGTTGCGAAGCCCATACGCTCATGCCCGTATCAAGTCTATTGATCTTACAAAGGCCTTGAATCACCCAGGGATACAGGCCCTGGTTACCTCAGATGATCTTGCTCCGCTTCCTGACAAAAATGCCGAGGTAGGTGAAGATCTCTATGCCAATATGAAATATGTCAGGGATCGCATTCTCGCTTCAGACAAGGTCTTGTTTAAAGGACACCCAATTGCAGCTGTCGCGGCATCAAGTCTCCATGAAGCTGAAGAACTCCTGTCCTTGATTGAGGTTGAATACGAAGTTCTAAAACCAGTCACAGATGTGGAGGCTGCAATCGCAGAAAATGCTCCTATTTTGCATGACTCGATAGCCTCTTTTTCTCTCGGAGGTAATTCTTTTGAGAGTTCCAATATCGCCAGCCACGACCAATACGAACTAGGTGATCTGGACAAAGGATTTGATGAGGCTGACCACACCTTAACCATTGAAAGAGAATTCCGTACTAAAACTGTTCACCAGGGTTACATCGAACCTCAAAACGGCACCGCCTGGTGGAGAGCCGATGGGTACGTGACTGTATGGTGTAGTAGCCAGGGACATTTCGGAATAAGAGACGCAACAGCAACCGTTCTCGGATTACCCGTCTCTAAAGTAAATATAGTGCCAATGGAAATTGGAGGAGGCTTTGGAGGGAAATTACCCTGTTATCTAGAACCTGTGGCAGCCCTGCTATCAAAAAAATGTGGCTCCCCTGTGAAGATGTTTATGACGCGAGCTGAGGTTATAGAAGCAACAGGACCTACATGTGGAAGTTACGTCAAAGCAAAGATAGGAATAACAAATAAGGGCAAAATAACTGCGGCAAAGGCAGAGTTATATTTTGAAGCTGGGGCATTCCCAGGCTCCCCTGTTGGAGGAGCCACTGCCTGCATGTTGTCCCCTTATGATATCGAAAATCTTAAGTTGGATGGATATGACGTCGTAGACAACAAGCCAAAAACAACGGCCTATAGAGCACCTGGTGCGCCATTGGGTGCATTGGCAATAGAAACAATCTTGGACGAGCTTGCGCAAACTATTGGGATGGATCCAATCGAACTAAGATTATTGAATGCAGCCAAAGAAGGTACGAGGCGAGCGGACGGGGTGGTAAATAATAAGATTGGCATGATTGAGACGGCTGAAGCTGTAAGAACTCATCCACACTATACCTCTGACAAGGGTAAAAACGGGAATAAACTCAGAGGGCGTGGAGTGGCTATGGGATTTTGGAGAAACAACACTGGCCCAGCATCCTGTGTAGCAGTCGTTACGCCTGCCGGAACAGTTAATCTTACGGAAGGGTCAGTAGATATTGGCGGCTCGAGAACGGCAATAGCTCAGCAGCTAGCAGAAGTTTTAAAAATACCAGTTGAAGATGTAAATCCTCAGATAGGAGACACTGACTCGATAGGGTACACCTCGGTCACTGGTGGTAGTGGAGTTGCTTTCAAATCAGGCTGGGCCGCTTATGAAGCTGCTCAACATATTAAAAAACAATTAATTGAAAGAGCTGCTGTCGTGTGGGATACAGACGAAGACCAGATAGAATATTCTGACGGATTCGCAACACATAAATCAGACCCGGAATTGAAATTAAGTTTTAAAGAAATTGCGGCGGCATCCAATGCCACTGGAGGCCCAATCGTGGGTAGTGCTGGAGTTAACCCAGGTGGCGTCGGTGGATCCTATTCAGCAATGATAGTGGACGTCGATGTTGATCCAGAAACTGGAAAGACAGATGTCGTGCGATGTACAGCGTTTACTGACGCAGGTAAAGCTATACACCCTGATTATGTTGAAGGGCAAATACAGGGAGGTTCCGTACAAGGGATAGGTTGGGCGCTAAATGAGGAATACTTCATGAGCGACGATGGAAATGTTTTAAATGCTAGCCTCCTGGATTACAGGATGCCCACTAGTCTTGATCTTCCTATGATAGACCCCGTAGTCATTGAGGTGCCAAATCCAGGACACCCATTCGGTGTCCGTGGTGTCGGAGAATCCCCTCTTGTACCCCCGCTAGCAGCGGTGGCGAATGCAATACACGACGCGACAGGTGTGCGTATGTCTGAACTTCCAATGTCACCCGGTGTCATACTTAACGCCCTTAACGATAAAAATAATTCATAGTAAAATTACGTTTCACCCAAGGAACTGAATATAAAGGTAGAAATTAAGAGGTAAACCATATGCCGAAGCAATTCCAGTTCAGAGAAAATGCACGAGAGCAACTGATGGAAGGTGTGGACCTTTTGGCCCGCACCGTAGGAATAACGCTAGGCCCAAACGGGCGTAACGTTATCCTAGAAAAAGAGTTCGGGCCACCTCAGGTGTGTAGCGACGGAGTGACTATAGCAAAAGAGATAGAACTCGAAGAACCGTTCCCAAACATGGGAGCTCAATTAATTAAAGAAGCTGCATCACAAACCAACGACGCAGTCGGAGATGGCACCACCACATCAACGATACTCGCTCAAGCCATTCTAAAAAATGGCTTCAGAAGTGTGGCTGCTGGCGCTGATCCGATGGCTCTAAAAAGAGGCATCGATAAGGCTGTTGATTCTATAACTGAAGAACTTAAAGGGCTATCCCAACCAGTTGCCAACGATGAGCAGATAGCTCAAGTGGCAATACTCTCGGCTCACGAAGAAGAAATGGGAAGTCTAATAGGATCGATCATCTCGAAAATTGGGAAAGATGGCGTAGTAACGGTGGAAGAATCTAGAGGCTTAGATTACGAAGTTGAATATGTGGAGGGTATGGAAGTTGACCGTGGCTTCCTGTCGCCGTATTTCGTCACCGACCAAGACAGGATGGTGGCGGAGTTGAACGACCCTCACGTCCTAATCACTTCTGAAAAAATAGAAAACGCAGAAGAACTTATCCCTTTTCTAGAGAAGTTCACAGCGGTCGGACGCGATTTAGTAATAATTGCCGAGGATATTGAAGGCCAGGCTCTTGCGACCTTAGTAGTAAACAAAATGAGAGGGACACTGAATGTCCTAGGGATCAAGGCCCCTGCGTTCGGGGACCGAAGGAAGGCGATCCTGGAGGACATGTCTATCCTTTTTGGCGCTACGGTCATAAGCGGCGAGACAGGCCGAAGTTTCGATTCTATAGAGATCTCAGACCTTGGAAAATGTAGACGCGTTGTATCAACGAAAGATGACACTACTTTCGTTGAAGGAAACGGGGAACAAGAACTCATTTCAGCAAGAGTGAGTAACATAAAATCCCAAGCTGTTGAGACCAAATCAGATTACGATAGAGAAAAACTTGAGGAGAGAGCTGCTAAATTATCCGGCGGTGTTTCTGTAATAAAAGTTGGCGCAGCCACGGAAATAGA
>VFFS01000014.1 GCA_009392815.1 SAR202 cluster bacterium | reverse complement strand
TCAATCACATTTAGTCCATTGCTGGACTCACGATTTATATCTCGTGCCAGATCAAATAAAACAGCTAGAGCTCTGGGAGTATTAAGATCATCATCCATGGCATCAATAAATCTATCAAAGTAAATCTCAGGCTTCATTTTAATGCCTTCAAATGAAGGAGTGTTCAAGGCTGTCCTTAATCTTTCAAGTGCCCTTTCCTGGCTTCCCACATTTTCTTCACTAAAAGTCAATGGGCTTCTATAATGGGAACCAAGGAAAAACATTCTTAGGACGTCAGATGAATAGCGCTCAAGTGCTGAGGATATTGTAAATACATTGCCAATTGACTTGCTCATTTTGTCCTGACCATATTGCAGAGTTCCATTGTGCATCCAAAATCTTGCGAATGGAACTACATCAGTGAATGATTCCGATTGGGCAATCTCATTTTCATGGTGCGGGAATACGAGGTCCAACCCCCCACCATGTATATCTATACTTTTATCTAGATATCTAATCGACATCGCGCTGCATTCAATATGCCAACCAGGACGCCCTTTACCCCAAGGGCTATCCCATGTGGGTTCTCCAGGTTTTTCTGACTTCCAAAGGGCAAAATCTCCCGGATACTCCTTTGTTTCATCTAAATCAAGTCTCGCTCCGGCAACTAAATCTTCCAATTTACGATTACTTAATTTTCCATAATCCGCATCGTTTTTTACTCGAAAATACACATCGCCATCAACCTCATAAGCAAAATCCCTGTCTATCAAACCTTCAATAATTTGGATTATGCTGTCGATTTCATGTGTTGCCCTTGGAAATTCTGTTGCAGGGAGAACGTTCAACTTATCTAACTCCCGCAGATATGAGTCAATATTTCTTTCAGCCAATTGAGAAACTTCTATCCCTTCCTCTGCAGCAGCGACAATCATCTTGTCATCTATATCAGTGAAATTTGTTATATGACGTACACTGAAACCGCGAAATTCAAAATATCTTCGTGCGACATCAAAAACAATTGCACACATGGCATGACCAAGATGGGAAGGAGCATAAGGTGTTATACCGCAAACATACATATTAATTTTCTGGTCTTCTACGGAAAAATCCTCAACCTGACGGGTTAAAGTGTTATAGAGTTTCATCTGGCTCATCTCTAACTGCCCCTTTCAAGGGTACAAATTGACATACTTGCTATACCTTCCTGTTCACCGATAAATCCGAGCCCATCAGTGGTTGTCGCTTTGAGGTTAATATTCGAACAATCAACTTCCAAAACCTTTGAAATCCTACTCTTCATCAAAAATAAATAAGGTGACAATCTAGGTTTTTCGGCCAAGATTGTAGCATCCAGAAAGACCACACCCCAACCTTCTGAAACTACCATATTTCTCGTTTTTTGCAGCAGCGATATACTGCTTACACCCCTTAATTCCGGATCAGTGGACGGAAAGTGAGTTCCTATGTCTCCAAGAGCTGCTGCTCCTAAAAGACTATCAATCACGGCATGAATCAATACATCACCATCACTATGCCCTTTGAGACCATACTCATGAGGTACATTTATTCCACCAATAATAAGTTTTGCATCAGGAATCAATCTGTGAGCATCATAGCCTATACCGTTCCTGATTTCAGACATTTTATTTCCTAGCCTCAAGAATATTTCGAGCAATTACTAGATCATTACTGGTAGTGATTTTCAAATTCTCGATATCTCCATCAAATACTTCGACCTCCCCGCCTATCATTTCTATCATCGACGCATCGTCAGTGACATCCTTTATTATTTTTCTGTGAGCCTTTCTTATAAGGTCCAAATCAAAAAATTGAGGAGTTTGAGAAAACTTGTAATTTTTTCTAGGAAGTGTTGTTTCCACACGACCAATGTCATTAAGACGTTTGACAGTATCTGTTATTGGTATCACTGGGATCGCCGCGCCAGTTTTTTCTACCTTTTCTAGTCCTTGTTCCAAGATACTCTGTGTAATACATGGTCGAGCTCCATCATGTATAGCGACCACAGGGGTTTTTTGTATTTTTTCGAGCCCCCGCAAGACGGAGTCCTGCCGTCGAGCTCCACCTGTTGTGAGAATTAATCCTTCAGCAAGGTAGTCAGACAACTTATCATGAGCCAAATTTATACTATTTTTTGAAAGTACCAGTATTGTAGTTTCAAATAAACCTGAATTCATAAAAACCGAAAGACTATGCTCGATGATAGGACGAGAACAAAGATCTAAGAATATTTTGTCGTCCCCGTTCATTCTAGAGCTACTGCCTGCAGCAACTAACACAGCAGCTGCAGATGCTCGATTGGAGTAGGAAGAAATTTCTGTTGTTGAGTGATTCATTAGCAGTTAAAGTTCCTTGAAACTATGAAATATGTCAACCTGCCATCAGGGAACCCTGCAGATCTTACATCTGCTATCCGCTAATATAAGTGCAATTTGCAAGGGAAAACAGTAGGCAAATCAATGCGACTAATAAAAATATGTGCATTTTCCGCCATACTAATAATATTAATAGTCTCTTCTACACCTCAAGGCAGATCGGGGGTAAAGGCTGCTCTTTTTATTTCTCATATACTTACTGAATTTAAAAACAGTCCGCTCACACTTTTTACTAAGGATGTGAAACATCAGGAAATATCATTCATTAGCCGCCTAGGTCGAGTTGAGGCTGACCTATATTTGCCAGGGGGAAATTCTACCCATCCTGGCATCGTGTTTTTTATGGGTTTGGTACCCCCAGAAAGGGACGAAGATAGAATAGTGAGACTGGGGGAAGGCCTTGCAAGATCAGGAATGGTAGTTATGATCCCCTGGTTGGAAACACAGGAAACTAACCAACTGTCTACCCGAGATATAGAATCCTTAGTAGAGTCATTTCAATATTTGGAAGCTCATGCCAGAGTTGAGCGGGATTCCATCGGGATGGGAGGAATCTGCACAGGTGCTTCGATGAGTATTATCGCCGCACAAGATGTCAGAATAAACGATAGGGTGAAATTCGTTAATTCCTTCGCGGGATACTACGACGCATTTGATTTAATTGTTTCAACTTCTTCAAAGACTCAGTTAATAGAGCAAAATGTTGTGCCTTGGGATCCAGACAGTCTTACATCAAATATGATTTCTAAACACCTGCTTACCGGATTAGATCAACAAGATAAAATTAGAATTGCCTCCATTGTAAGCTCAAACCAGGCTTCTAAACCGTACAACGAGAATTTACCAAAAGATGCTGAAGCAGCATTACAGCTTATCTCCGGTGGAACCCGACAGACTGCGACAAAGTATATTTCGGATCTAAATAAAGAAACTCAGAGCTTTCTCACGCGCATATCCCCGAGTACCGATATTGAAAACCTTAAAGCCCACCTATTACTAATGCACGATACTCATGACAGACTTATACCATCTGGGGAATCGCGTCGTCTTGCCGCGGCAGTAGAGCAAAACGGTGGCAGCGTCTATCACACAGAATTTTCTTTATTCCAAGAAGCGGTAAAAGTGCATACCGATAACAAAACTCATACAGAAAGCACTTATTTCATAGGTGAAGCATGGAAACTTTTCCTACATATGTACAATGTAATGAAGCTTATACAATAAAAATATAAGATTACCAGATTTCTTCGATGACTAATTAAGAGGTACTGTAGACCACCAATTGGAGTCAGCTTTGGGCAACAATTACTGGATGTTTGTGGAAACTAAAGAGAACGCCACAATTACCCGACAATTAGGTTACAAAATTTTCGGTATGGGACCCAAATACCGTAAGAGGGCCAACCGAATGCAGAAAAATGACCGGGTTATTTTCTACACGAGTTTAACTAAGAAGTGGACTGCTTCTGCCACCATAAGCAAAACATGTTTTGAAGATGCGACTGTAGTTTGGAAACCCGAATCCCGGCCAAATGATTTTAAATTTCGCGTAGAACTGAAACCAGACTACATACTCGATGAATCTGAGTATCTCGACGGGTTAAAAATTGGCCCTGGATTAGAATATGTCCGTAAGTGGCCGCCTGAAAACTGGCCCCTTGCATTCTGGGACAGGCTACACCTACTCCCTCAAAGAGATTTCAACTTGTTGGAAGGAGAAATGATTCGTATTAAAACGGGAAAACCTGCCGAATCACCTCCCGATAGGGTCCCCCGGGGTAACAAGAACTCATATGCAAGGCGATCCAGCCGTAGAAATTCTAAAGCGAACACCTGAACAGAGCGCTGACTAAATTCATCCCAAACCTTAATAGGTGTCTCAAAAAGACCTCTCCGGTACTTTCACCGGGACAA
>VFFS01000013.1 GCA_009392815.1 SAR202 cluster bacterium | reverse complement strand
TTCAGCAAGGATTTGAGTGTGCTTATGATAAAACAACAGGGTCAATAAAAGTACAAATACATCAGGAATAAACTGAGCCTTTAAACTGGGAGGGATAGAGTGAAAGTTGAGTGGATGAATCATACTGGGGTATCTGTCGCCAGCATGACTCGTGCGTTGGAATTTTATAAAGATACCCTTGGTCTAGAGATAGAGATGGACACTATTCTTGAAGGGGATTTTCTTGATCAATTGTCAGGTCAAGAGGAAGCAAGGGCGCACATAGTCTATTTAGGTAATGGTGACGGACGTCACTCTATAGAGCTAGTGGAATTTTTGAATCCTGTTTTTCCTCAAGAGGAATCTCGAGTTCCCGGTGCTCCTCACATCGGTTTTATTGTGGATGACATAGATGAAATTTATGCTGAATTATCTGGTCGAGGAATACGGTTTCTAAGCCCCCCGGTTATACGACCTGAGGCTACCTATCCTAGGATGAGAAAAATGTGTTTGGTCCAAGATCCGGATGGTAATTGGCTAGAACTCATGGAGCAAGCACCACTTTAATTAATATCAATATTCTGTATTCTGTTAAATGCAGCACTGTTAGCATTTATTATCTTATTCCCTTAATATCATCCCTGCTCCAATGGGAGTATCAATGGTCTTACGCGAACGCCCAATATGCGATCGTAAGGCTTGAAAATTTGTTGTTACCCGTTAAGGGAAAGGAAATATGACCATGACGTATTATTACAATCACTTTAGAAAGCCAAAGTCGGGTAATTTTCTGAAAGTTAGAGATTTGGCTATTGAGAGTAGAGCAAAGATGCCCAATCCAGGGTTTGTGACAGCCACTATCTCACATCCACAGCCCGCGCTTGGTTCCAACATAATAGTCAGTACAACAATATTTGATTCCGCCGAGGAGATGGATAAAGTTCTTGACTTTAGCGATAGCAATGATGAAATCTTAGAGCGTATCCAAGAGGTTGATACTTTATGTGAATCCTCTGCTTCGGTTATTGGGCAGGTCCTCCATAACACCGGTGTTCCTGAAGGGTTTACACCCAAGATATGTGTGAGGGATACGGTTACAGCAGCAGATGGAAAACTGGGGGATCTAATAGCTTTTTTGTCTGAGGCAATCCAACCCGAATGGGGTGGGGTTCCCAGATCTGCGAATATTAGCGTTCCCATTGGTCGTATGAATTTTAACTCGATTAGAGCAACATTTTTTTACGAAAGTCTCGCTGATATGGAGAAAGCAAATATGGATTTGCTATCAAATACGGCTATGGTGTCAAAAGTCGTAGAGTTACGCGCTGCACCTCAAGTTAGGGTGGTTTCCAGGGTCGTCTCCTATACTCCCAGAACTAGTTAGGGGTGAGGAATACTTTTAGCGAACGGGTGTGAGTTTGATCAATAATAAGGAAATTAGAAGGGAATAACGCCCCGACAAGTTCCATTCATTTGGAATATCATCGGGGCGTCTGATTTTTCTCACACTATCAGGGTCGTATCCTTAGGAAACTAGCGTTTGATTCCTGATAATCCATTTTTCACACCTTCCACAGCCCATACTGCCCAAGGCATGGTGAAGAATTTGAATCCCTTGTCTACATAGAAATTAGGGTCCATATCTGGAGGGATAAAATACATTCCAGGTACTACACCGTGCTTTTTACAGGCAGCGGCAATGGTGTCCAGTCCTTTCTGGTATGTATCACTTTGATAGTCGAGGGGAACATTCAGTTCGATTGATAGATCCGAAGGTCCCACAAGAAGTACATCTATTCCCGGAACGCTCAGTATCTCATCGATATTATCGATGGCTTGTTGCGTTTCAATCATTGGAACAATCAAAAGATCTCTATTAACTGTATCCAGGTAATCTCTGTAATCTTTTGTTTCTCCCCATTCTCCTCTAACACCAGCGTTACTGCGATCACCTTCTGGAGAATATTTACAAGCTCTCACCATGGCTTCCGCTTCTTCTTTTGTGTTAACCATAGGAACTACTATGCCTCTCGCGCCTATGTCCAGAGCAAAGCAGATGAGATCAGCACTATTTGCGCTGACACGTACTAGGGGTGATGCTTGTGCTCCGCTGGTTGCCTGTAAAGCCCTGTTATATTGCTTGACTTCAACTGGTGAGTGCTGGGTATCAAATAGTATGAAGTCGAGGCCTGAATTGGCCAACATAGACATATTGTCTTCAAACACCGAGCCGGCAGTACCGACCACGGTTTTTCCTGACTTCAAAAGTTCTTTTACTCTATTCATTTTCAAAACCTCTGTTTCTGAATTAGGATTTACGACTTAACGTCCAGAATTTGATTGGCTTGAATAATAGCATTTTGGACGGAGCATGGTATTACTCTCGATTAGAAGACTTAATTAATGACATTTTTCCAGTGATACTCAGTTATAGAGATATATTTTGACGTATAAGGTGAAAATATAATATTTTGTGTCTTCATATGGTTGAGATAGTTAAGTCATAATTTCATAAAAAGGAAGGTAGATTTATGCCAGATATAACTCTTGAAGTAAGAAGGATTCCAAGGCCAGGTAAGGATTTTGAAGTTGCCCAGTTGGTTATTGCAGGAATTAAAGGCTCTGGTAGGAGAGGCTTGGTTACAGGTGGAGCTATGACACCACACACAGGTGATCAGGATATTGTGTCTGCAATGGTTATTTCCGGCTGGGATGAATTAGAGGAGATACATGACGATATTTTAACCAATGAGGACTTTCAAAAGCAGTGGACTGATATTGCGGAACTTTGTGTAAAGAATCCCACGATACAAGGATTGAATGTCCTGGCACGAGGTGATTTTTATGATCTTGGTAATGTCCCTAAATACATGAGAAGAAACTTTCTGATGGCTAAAAGAGGTGAGTCAGCCGCTGTTGCTGAAATACTTCTTGAATGGCGTGAGGCCTTCCCTGAGGGTAGTCGTCCAACGGTTCAACGACCAGTCTCAGGTACCATTGACTTGGTACGTGTGACTGCCGCGTTTGGAAGCTTGAATGCACTTATGGAAGCCTCCGCGGATGTTGCTACAAATCCTGCCTATGACAGATTCAGGAATCAAATTAATCGTCATACTGAAAAGGTTATGGGCTACACCAGTCGAGTGCTACACACAAACTCGGGGTAATTGATCATCCTGAATACTACTTAGACCACATTCAGGGTCTAAGTAGTATTCAGGCGTCACGTTGCTTAACCAGCGGAATTAGGTTTAGCAACCGCAATGTTAGTAATCTCTTAAATTACGTTCAGACAAATGGATTTAAATCCATTCACCTCGTATCCCAATTCGTTCCAATTAGATTTTGCAGGTTGCAAATTTCCTAACTTGTCTTTGGCTCTGGATAATATGGTGTGGTGACCTGTGTTGGTGCTGATCCAAGAGAAGTTCCACTGACGCCACGAGTATTTATCGGAAGGCCCGACA
>VFFS01000012.1 GCA_009392815.1 SAR202 cluster bacterium | reverse complement strand
ACTGACTCAAAATGTGTTATCCAGCTCATGTCGACGACACAGGCTCTTCCTTCTACCAGTTCGACAGGAAAGGAGTCCATGCAAAGCCCATTTGGTTCAACATGGGCAGGCGCATCAATATGTGTGCCACTGTGCGTTGTCAGTTTGAGTTCGCTGACAACCACACCATTTTCATACAATAAATGTGATTTATGGCTAGTGATTATTGGATGCGGATCGCCTGGAAACACAGGAGTGTTTTCGCTAATAGGTACGGTGATGTCAATAATTTTCATTTCACCCTCGTACTGCCGGTAAAAATATATTGGGAATATAATAGGGGTCTAAATTTTGTAGGTTGAATAATATTACTTTTTTAGGGGAACACCAGACTTTATGGCTAAAGTGGATAAACCAGTAACAGTTGCAGTGGAAACGCATGGCTGCAAGTTAAATCAGGCTGACTCTTTAGTTCTTTCCAAAGAGTTCCAAGTAGCTGGATTCAGTATTGTGCCAGCTTATTCACCAAGTGATGTTTATGTGGTTAACACTTGTACTGTTACCCACGTAGCTGACCGAAAAGGTAGGCAAGCTGCTCGCGCGGCCAAAAAGCGTAATCCAAATGCTACGGTAGTAGTGACTGGTTGTTATGCAGAAAGGGACCGAGAAAGTATTGAGGCTATTGAGGAGGTGGATTTTGTTTTCGGTAACACCTCCAAGACTGATCTTGTAAAAACAGTATCAGAAATAGTTGGAGCCGAGGTCACAACTGTCGAGCATTTTGCAGATTTTCATATGGCTGATTACTCTGGAAGAAACAGAGCGATGCTTAAGATTCAAGAAGGTTGTAATCAGGTTTGTTCTTATTGCATTGTCCCATACGTGCGAGGTCGGGAGCGTAGTGTTCCCATTGCGGAAATCATCAAAAATATTTCTAGATTTGAAAGAGAAGGGTTCCACGAAGTTGTTCTGACAGGCACTCAGTTAGGAAGCTATGGATTTGACCTTCAAGACACTACCCTAGTTGATCTTATTTCCTGCGTTCTGGAACGTACTAAAATTCCCAGAATACGATTATCTTCGTTACAGCCTCAAGAAATTGACGTGAAACTTCTCGATTTGTGGGACAACAAGAGGCTTTGCCCCCACTTCCACGTTCCGCTCCAAAGTGGCAGCAATGAAGTATTAAAAAGAATGAAACGTAAATATTCCTCAGATGATTTTGCTAGGGCGTTGAAAATGGTCAGGGGACAGGTTCCTGGTGCCTCCATTACTTCAGACATAATTGTCGGGTTTCCGGGTGAGTCGAATGAGGATTACTTGAGAACCCAACGTTTGTGTGAAGAATCTGACTTTTCTGATGTTCACATATTTAAATTTTCTTCTCGACCAGGAACTGCAGCTCACCATTTATTGGATAATGTGCCTCCGACCTTAAAATCAGAGAGATCTGCCAATCTGATAGAGATAGGGAAGAGGTCGTTTTCTGAATTTCGAAGGAAATATGATGGAAGGACCATGCAAGTACTTTGGGAATCTAAAAAGTCAGGATTCGATGACGAGAAAAATGTAACTGGCCTCACGTCGAATTACATTAGAGTTGAAGCACTAGTTCGGAATACGAATGAGACACTATCGGAAGTAGTCCTAAAATTTGATGAAAATGATCCTTACGGGAACATGGGCGTTTTAAGTGATTCGTTACCACAGCGAAAAAAAATTTTTGGCTTCTAAATGTCTTTTGGAAGAAGATGGGGTTTCCCGTTCCATTCCTCTATGTATCCAGACCGGTGATCTTGGCCATGTCCGAAAATTACTATCCAACCATCATTCATGGCCATGTCGATTACTTCCTTCTTCTGCACCAACGTCTCATTAGGAAATTCATCAGTTGCTGCTATGAAATTAGGTTGTAAGTGGAACTCAGTGGGGATCAAATCCCCCGCGAACACCAACTTTTCGCTGCCCATGTCTATAAGAACCATTTGGTGCCCTTTAGATGGGCCGTTAGCTACTTTAAGTTCAATCCCGGGGGAGATTTCCATATCTCCATCGATGAGTTCTAATAACCCTTTTTCCTCCAAAGGGAGGAAATCGTCGCTAAAAAATGTGGACTTGTACCTTTCGTTTGGAGAAACGGCTTCTTGCCAACATTTCTCTTGTACGATGTATTTAGCCTTCGGATAAATGGGTACAGCTTCTCCGGATCGACTCAGTTTTGTGCATCCACCGGAATGGTCGAAATGGAGGTGGGTTAGAATGACAATGTCTATATCTCGTGCGTTAACACCTACATCTTTTAGACTTCTTGTTAGCTTGTTACCATTCAAGTGGTGGGTTTCTTTAAGCTGGTCTGTTCTTTTGTTACCGGCTCCAGTGTCTACAAGTATGTTCAAATCTGGGGTCTGGATGATCATACTGTTCATACCAAACCTTATTCGATTTCTGCGATCAGGTTTTATTTGAGTTTCCCATTCGGTTCTCGGTATTTGTCCAAAAGCGCTTCCCCCATCAACCATTATTGTTCCATCAGAAACGATGTTTACCGAGTGCCCGCCGTAGTTCATCTGCACCTTCCCACAAAGCTATTGGCCGCTCATGACAACTTATCTAGGTTCGAGACCATATACAATTCAAAATGACATTAACCATAGCGAAGGTAAGTTAGATGAAGCTTCCGCGATCTGTCTTCATAAGCTCCTGCCCGGAGCTCACATCAGCCTGACCTCGCACTATATAAAACCTAGTTAATCTGGGCACTATGTGTCAATTTATATTCGGTGCTGTTTTTAGGCGATTACATTTGTGATAACACTACCGAACCGACATTTTTTCGATCGCTTTGTGGAATGCTGCGACGGTTAAGTCAGAATCTTCTTGACTGTGTTCAGTCGAGAAATAGAACTTGGTTGTACCTTTGAATACTCCGTTATTTAGTAATATCTGATTGAATTGACTTAATAGCGCCGAATCGCCCTTTAAGCTAGTTCTGTAGTCATAAACTTCTTCATTAGTGAAGAAAACATCGAATAAGACTGGTTCTCCCACAACGGTTGCTGGAATCTCGGCCTGATCAAGCGCCTCCTGAAGCGTGTTCATCAAGTTTCCACCAATTTGACGGATTCTTTCATAGGTTCCAGGCTTTTGGAGTATTGATAAAGCCGCTAGACCCGCTGCGCATGCTATGGGATTTCCACTCAGGGTACCAATCTGAGGCATGAACTTATCATCTGAAACCTGGCTGGAGTCAAAATGATTCATGAGTTCAGACTTTCCAGCTACGGCGGTTAAGGGAAATCCCCCGGCCACCGCTTTACCTAAGGTGCATAAATCTGGAGTCACCCCATAGTATTCCTGCGCCCCACCATATGCGAAACGGAATCCAGTGACAACCTCATCAAAAATGAGAGGGATTTCATAATGAGCTGTTATGTCCCGAAGACCCTGCAGGAACCCGGGTTTGGGAGGGAGAAGTCGTTGGAATGGCTCTACAATTACTCCACCTATGTCGTCATGGTTTTCTTCGATTATTGCAGTTGTTTTTTCGAGGTCGTTAAAGGGCGCTATGAGCATATTTTCTTGGATAGATTTAGGGATGCCAGCCGAATCGGGTTCAGCGGTAGGGAAGTCCAAAAGCTTTGAAGGAGACATGCTCATTAGAGCGTAATCATTCATGCCGTGAAAGCCACCTTCAAATTTAAGTATTTTGTCTCTTCCTCTAAAAGATCTAGCTGTTCTCATTGCGTAAAGAGTTGCTTCAGTTCCAGTGCTGCAGTACCTTACTTTCTCTGCACATGGCACTGCCTTAACAATTTCTTCTGCCAAGCTCACAGATTTTTCATTGGTTGCAAAAAAAGTGGATCCATCCTCAAGTTGGGCAGTAACAGCGTCAATAACTTCTTGATTGGAATGTCCCACGATCATTGGGCCTGAGCCTAGTAAATAGTCTACGTATTCATTTCCGCTTTCGTCCCAGATGTGACTGCCCTTGCCCTTCTTGATTATCACGTCGTAGGGCAAGTTACCAAGTGATGCTTGTGGCATTACGGCTGATGCTCTTTTAAGTATCTCTGACTCGTTTCTGGTCTG
>VFFS01000011.1 GCA_009392815.1 SAR202 cluster bacterium | reverse complement strand
ATCCATTTCGAACATGTGCTTGAAAATGTGGGAAAAGATTACAACACCTTCAATACGGTTTATGAACCTGGAGGAAGGCTTGTTCAAACGAATACTATCTTAAGAATTCATACAGACAAAGGAATCGTTGGCGAGTATCCAGGGGTTATAGGTCCAGCTATGGCCGAGCTAAAGGCAATTGGTAGCTACCTTATAGGTAAGAATTCCCTTGCCCGTGAGTCGATTTACAACGATTTAAAGAGAGGGTCTAGGCACTGGGCTATGCTTGGAATGGGAGTAGTTGATATCTGCTTATGGGATATCGCTGGCAAGTTCTATGATGAACCTCTATACAGACTTTTGGGAGGAGAACGACGTCCACTGAAGGCCTACGCATCCACTTTGCATGGAGATGAGAAGGGAGGCCTGACCACCCCGCAGGACTTCGAGGACTTCGCTAACCAATGTCTTGAAATGGGATACAAGGCTTTCAAGGTACATGGTTGGGGACTTGCGAGGGACAATATTCAGAGGGAAATAGATAATGTCCTTAATTTAGGAGAAAAATTTGCCGGTAAATTAGATCTTCTTATCGATCCAGCATGTGAAATAAAGAATTTTGGTGATGCTCTTAAATTGGGCCAAGCCTGTGACGAGGCTAATTTTTTCTGGCTGGAGGATCCATTCCAAGACAATGGAGTATCTCAATTTGCTCATAGAAAGTTGAGACAAATGCTGAAAACTCCCATTCTCCAGACTGAGCATATTCGTCTTTTAGAACAACATGTTGATTTTATCGTGGCGGATGCTACGGATTACGTCAGATGCGGAGCCCATGAAGATGGTGGGATTACTGGAGCAATGAAGATTGCCCACGCAACAGAAGGTTTTGGCCTAGATGTAGAACTACATGGTCCAGGACCGGTGCACAGACACATAATGTCAGCTATTAGGAATACAAATTTCTTTGAACTTGGTTTGGTCCATCCCAATGTGCCATCTACGAAACCACCCGTATACCTAAATTATAATGACAACCTTGACGGAATTGATGCAAATGGGAATGTGTTCGCCCCGGAGGGACCAGGCATAGGGGTTGAATTAGACTGGGATTGGATAAATGATCATAAGCTTGGGCAGGAAATTATTGCGGAGTAGGTTTGTTCAACAGAATTTGATTGATCAATGAGGTAGAATCCACAGGTTACTAATATCAGGAGAATAGAAAATATGACATCTAATGGAAAAGTTGCTGTGATTACAGGTGCGGGTAGCGGAATAGGCCGCTCAGCAGCATTGCACCTATTTAAGGATGGTTATTCTGTGGCGCTCGCAGGGAGACGTTTGGAGCCTCTGGAGGAATCAATATCGCTTGCAGGGGTAGATAGTGGTAGAGCCATTGCTGTTCCTACTGACGTTGGAGATACGGATGCTATCGCTAATTTGTTTGAAGAAACAAAAAAAACGTTTGGTAGGCTTGATGTTCTTTTCAATAACGCAGGTATTGGATCACCAAGAATGCCTATGGAAGAACTTCCAGTGGAAGACTGGAAGAGGGTAGTGGATACAAATCTGACAGGCAGCTTTGTATGTGCTCAACATGCTATAAAGATGATGAAGGAACAATCCCCCCAGGGTGGAAGAATAATTAATAACGGTTCTATATCTGCTTATGTTCCTCGTCCTGAGGCAGTTGCATATACTGCTACAAAACATGCAATAACAGGTCTCACTAAACAAATTTCATTGGATGGTAGGCCTTTTGATATAGTTTGTAGTCAGGTTGATGTTGGTAACGCAGCCACTCCGATGACAGCGAGGATGGCAAATGGGGTAACCCAGGCTAATGGTGAAACCGCAGTCGAACCCACATACAATGTTGATCATGTGGGAGAGACTATTTCCTATATCAGTAATCTGCCCTTAGAGGCGAATATCCAGTTTGTAACGATTATGGCCAGTAAAATGCCGTATATTGGTAGAGGCTAAATTCTGATCTAATAGAGTAGTATCAACTACTAGTAGTTGATACTACTCTCTAGAGTGTTTCCGGTTACTTACACAGAATGTTCAAATTCTGAACATTCCATCTCCTCCCGTTATGTGAGCTTGTCCTCCGCTAAGACCTACTGGAGCACCATCAGCTCGCCAGCAAGCTGCACCATGTATGAATCCTTCTCTATCAAACATTATTCCGTTCATGCCGCCTGCTACTCGATCGACCCTCTCAATTAGATGTCCCATTTTAGTTAGCTTTTCAGATGCTTCAGAGGAAATGGCAGATTCAAGTTCCAGATTCTGTCCTTGAGTCCATACTCTAGGTGCTTCTACAGCCTCTTGAAGTGTCATTCCATGGTCTATTACATTAATAATGGCCTGTAGAACAGCAGCAAAAATTCTTCTTCCCCCTGGGGTTCCCAAGGCCATAAATGGTTTGCCATCCTTGAACACCGTTATAGGAGCCATGCTACTCAAAACTCTTTTTCCAGGAATTATCGAATTGGCGTTGCCAGGATGAGGATCAAAGTTATATAGGGTGTTATTTAAGATAACTCCCGTACCAGGGACTGTGACTCGAGATCCAAAAGCGTCGTTAAGAGTTTGAGTCATGGAAACGACGTTTCCATCGTCGTCAGCAACTGTGAGATGAGTGGTGTTTTCTGATTCTCCTCGATGTAGATCGAGGTTGCCATGTGTGTATGATCTGGCTTTTTGCAAATCTATTTCTGAATGTCTGATATCGGCATAGCGCTTTGACACTAATTCTTGAACAGGAACGTCTACAAAATCTGGGTCTCCCATAAATTTGAATCTATCTGAGAATACTATTTTCAGAGTTTCAGCCAGCAGATGAAAGTATTCGTTTGTTCCGAATCCCATCTCTGAGATATTGAATTTTTCAAGCAAATTAAGGGCTTGCACTATGTGTGTGGCGCCAGAGCTAGCAGGTCCAACTCCGACAATCTCATATCCCCTGTAGTTTCCTTTAACCGGATCTCTGTATTCAAGTTGATATTTTTCTATGTCGTCCTGAGTAAGGATACCTCCGTTTCTCGTCATTTCTTCTTCTATTGCATTTCCTAGTGAACCTTTTGTTAATGTCTCATCACCAGTTTTAGATATTTCGCGTAAAACAGACGCATAGTCCTGATTTTGTAGTATTTGGCCGGTAGAAAGAGGGTTATTTTTATCGAAGAATAAATCCTGACTGCCCGGGTAGGATTTCAAGGCACCTTTGTTGGTCTCAATAATTCCGGCCAAGTAAGGACTTATGGAAAAACCCTGCTCAGCGTATCGGATGGCTGGTTGAACAGTATTCTCAAAATCTAATTTCCCGTATTCAGTCTGGATGTGGTACCAGCATTGCAACCCCGCAGGGACCCCAACTGACAAATGGCCAATCTTGTTTTTCTGTTGTTTCGTTTCCATGTAGTCGGGCCAGGAGTCCGATATTGGAATAAACATATCGGGTTGGGCTGCGGCAGGCGCTGTGCTGTAATTGTCTATGGTTATAGAGGACTTGGTAGAAGCATTGTGTATGTTTACAAATCCAGCGCCTGTTATACCTACCATCATTGGTTCAACAACTGTAAGCGTCAGTACTGTTGCGACGGCAGCGTCCACCGCATTCCCGCCAGTGGCAAGCATTTCTATACCCGCTAATGATGCTAGCGGGTGATTAGAAGCAACAACACCCCTTGATCCAAGAGCTTCCTGTTTTAAAGTTTTCATCAGAATTATGTTTTTGGAATTTAGAGTGAACCATCAATAACTACATCTATAACTGAAGGTTTGTTAGAAGAAAGAGCGCGTTCAACAGCTGGTCCTATTTCCTCTGGATCTGTAACCCTCTCACTTTGGATTCCCATCCCCTTGGCGATTTCCGAAATATCGAAAGGGGTGTCGAAATTAGAATAAAGCAGGTTTTCGCCTGCTGGTTCTGGTTCAGAAAGTACCTCAGTCTGGTATATGTTGA
>VFFS01000010.1 GCA_009392815.1 SAR202 cluster bacterium | reverse complement strand
ATAACCTTTGCTGTCTCTACTATACTTTCTTGTTTTTTACTGTTGGGCCACATATTTATCCCGGATTTTATTTAGAGTGGAACGACATTCTATCTGACAGGCTGCCACTTTACTTGTTCAACGATTACCTATAAAAAGGTAGAGGACATAGTAAATAGCCTGAATATTATCTAATTGATGTCAGGCTTATATGAGTAAATGAGAGGTTATTTGGAATGAATCTACCTGAGCGAATGACTTTCGGTATTTTTTTGGGTCCTTTTCATAGAGTTGGAGAAAATCCAACTTTGGCCTTCCGCAGGGACATGGAGCTTATAGAGTGGCTCGATGAACTTGGATATGACGAGGCTTGGATAGGAGAGCATCATAGTGCGGGGTGGGAAATTATCTCGTCTCCTGAATTATTTATTGCGGCGGCAGCAGAGAGAACAAGGCACATAAAATTGGGAACAGGAGTGGTCAGTCTTCCTTACCACCATCCCTTTATGGTGGCCAATCGTATGGTCCAGTTGGACCATATGACGCGCGGACGGGTAATGTTCGGTGTGGGTCCTGGAGCGTTACCTACTGATGCTTACATGATGGGAATTGATCCCTCCACGCAGCGCCGCAAAATGGATGAATCCCTTGGGATTATTCTCCGTCTGTTTACTGAAGATGAACCAATAACATATAAAGGGGAATGGTTTGAGCTTAACGAAGCTTTGCTTCAGATAAAGCCTTACCAGCGTCCGTACATGCCTCTTGCTGTCGCCTCCATTCAATCTCCATCTGGCGTAGTTCTGGCAGGTAAATATGGCGCATCAATTTTGACGATAACTGTTCCCCGTGACCCATCTGAGGGTAGGGCGGATTACAGCAAACTTTGGGATATTGCTGAGGAAACGGCGAAAGAAAATTCAAAAGTGGTTAGGCGCGATGAATGGAGATTAACTGTGCCTGTTCATGTAGCTGAGACTACTCAACAAGCTAGGGATGATGTACGAGTAGGTGCTCATCAATTTCTTAGGGAATATTCCGAAGGTACGAACGGACGCGATCCTGTTTTTGATGGTGCTGATGAAGATCTTGTCGACTGGATGGCTGAAAATGGTTATTGGATTGTCGGGAGTCCCGATGACTGTATAGAGGGAATTAATCAACTCGCCAGAGAGAGTGGAGGATTCGGAGGTTTTCTCGTTCAGACTGTAGACTGGGCGCCGCGTGAGACTATCCTAAAAAGCTATGAGCTAATAGCTAGATATGTCATGCCACAATTCCAGGGTTCGGTCAGGTCAATAGAGGCCTCCAATCAATGGGCTAAGGACAGGATGGAGTCCCTCTTAGCTGGAAGAGTAAAAGGCATAGAGACAGCGAAAAGTGATTATGCTGAATCCAAGAAAGAATAATGTCTTCTAAAATTTTTGATTTGTCGGGGAAAGTATCGTTAGTTTCAGGAGCAGCTCAGGGAATGGGTAAAGCGATGGCTGTTGCTCTAGCCGAGGCTGGCTCCGATATGGCGATTGTTGACCTAAATGGGGAAGGCCTTTCTGAGACAGCTTCTTATATAGAGTCAATTGGTCGAAGCGTAGAAACGTTTACGGTAGATGTTTCAGATGTGGATGCGATTCCTGGGATTTTTCTGAGGGTGATGGAAAATTATGGGAGGATGGATTTTTTGGGGAATGTTGCAGGTGGTGAAACCGTGATGGGCTCATCGGAGGATTTTAAGTTGGAGGACTTTGAAAAGTCTATTAAGAGCCTGGTAGTCGGACGTTTTTTGATGTGTCGTGAGGCAGGTAAGATTATGTTGAATCAAGGAAGCGGTTCAATAGTAAATATTGGGTCAATAGGGGGCATCTCATCCTTGGGAAGGGGTCAGATTGCATATCAGACTGCTATGGGAGCAGTTGTTCAGATGACAAGAAGCCTGGCCACAGAATGGGCGAGTCGGGGCGTGCGAGTGAATGCGATACTGCCAGCTCAGGTATTAAATCCCGGGTTACAAGAGCGTATTGAAGAAACACCTGAAGTACTTAACACTTTTCTTAGTGGTATTCCTGCAGGGCGGCTGGGGAATCCTGATGATATCAAAGGCTTGTCAGTTCTTTTAGCTTCGGATGCTGCTTCTTGGATTACAGGAGCGCTAATACCTATGGACGGGGGTAACACAGCGCTCAATGCTGGAGGTTCCTATCCTGGTTCACCCCAAGTATCTGGTTGATACACGGCGTCACAAGTTCAAAACATTATGAGGATATAAGAATGATTACAAAATTTGACAGTCTTTTTGCCGGACATATAGATATGGACAATGTGGGGTACTCTGGTATTGCAGTTAACGACAGGCTTTTCGGTAATGATAGCTTGTCAGGCGTTTTTGATAAGACCTCAAAAATAGCCAAAACCATGGATGCGGGTGGGTTTAACACTTTTTGGATGGCAGAACACCACTTTCAGCCGGAGGGTTACGAATGTCTTCCTAATGTATTGATGCTTGCAGTGCATCTTTCGCATTTAACTTCAAATATAAAACTTGGGTGCGGATTTAATATCGCCCCAATGTGGCATCCTCTCAGGTTAGCGGAAGACTATGCTACGGCGGACATACTTACTGGTGGTAGGACAGTTTTCGGTGTTGGTAGGGGATATCACACAAGAGAGGTGGAGTCGTTTGGATCCCCCTTACTAGATCAACCTGCCAACAGGAATCTGTTTGAAGAACAAGTTGATATTATGTTTAAAGCGTTTCACAACGAGAGTTTTTCACATAAAGGAGAAAACTACGTTATCCCTCCGGAAGTTGAATATAGAGGATATGATCTTAAAGAAATAACCCTTGTGCCCCGCCCGGTCAACACTCCTGTTGAGTGCTGGCAGCCTATTCAGAGTGCAACCCCGAGAGGTATGGATTTCATGGCCAAACACGGCATAAGTGGGATTATTGGTGGTGGAAGCTCGGAAGGTGGAGCAATGGTAAATGCCATGAACGCTTTCAGAGATGCGTACCAACGTATAGGGACGGAATTGGAACTGGGTGAAAAGCTTTCAATTGGGTTTCACTACCATATAGCAGACACCAAAGAAAAAGCTATGGCAGAGGTGGCGGGTTACTATGAGGAGAATCTTAAAATGTTTGGTCCTCTAAGGCTGGTGCGGGCTCTTTCCGAGGAGCAGATCGAGATTATGGGTGACCCATTGCTAGCGCCTACTGCTGATCTGCCTAAAGTTGAGGATGCAGTCGCTGCTGGGGGAGTATTGGCTGGTCCCCCGGATCTGATAATTGAGCAGTTAAAGGAACTTGAAAATCTATATCCTGGACTAGACAGGGTTAGCGTAAGTCATCCTATGGGTACACCAGAAACCGTTATTACCGAGCAGCTTCAACAATTTTCAGAAGAGGTGATGCCAGCATTTAAATAGATTAGGGTTTATGGCCGGGCCATTTGTAGAAATTTCTCGATGGATTGAATGTGTTCATCGGGGAATTTCAAACCGCTGTTCATTGTATTGACGGATAGATGAGTTGCTCCTAAGTTTCTCCATCCTTCAATTTCATTTTGAACGTCTGAGTCAGAAAGGTCCTTCAATGTGACCCAGCTTTCTATTCCTATATCGTCTATGCTGCGACCCTCTTCCTTGAGGTATCCTGTCAGTTTTTCGATCATTAACTGTCGAGAGTCGTCTGGTTTTCCAACCGGCATCCATCCATCCCCGAGTCTGGCAACCCTTTTTAACACAACATCGGCAGTTCCCCCGAACCATATTGGTATTGAGCCTCCAGGGGGGAGAGGATTTATTCCTGCATCAGTCACTTTATGTGATTTGCCTTCATATGTGATTAATTCGTTCTTCCAGAGAGATCTCAAGAGATCTA
>VFFS01000009.1 GCA_009392815.1 SAR202 cluster bacterium | reverse complement strand
TCTCCTCAGGATGTTAACCAACTACTTAATCAGTTCAAACAGATTAAAAAGATGATGAAGCAATTTTCTTCTCCTAAAGGTCAAGAGAAAATGATGAGGATGATGTCTCAAAAGAAAGGGAGTCCTTTCGGATTTTAGGAACGAATTTTTATCTGTCACCAACTGGCTGCTCTATATTCCTTGACACAATTTTAGGTTCTCCCTACTATAATATTGAAGGATGATTCATGTATGGAACATCCTGATAATTGAATAGGAAGGTGAATCGCATGGATATTTTTACATTAGCGATAGCCGTCCCCAGCAGTCTAATAATTGGCGTAGTACTGGTTCTGGCGTTCAGGTATATTCAGGGGATTTTCGGAAAGAGAACAGCTGTTACAGAGGCTGATAACATTCTGATGAAAGCTCGTGAGGAACGAAGAGGCATGTTACTGGAGGCACAAGAAGAGATCCTGCAGTCTAGGCGTGAAGGTGAATCAGAGCTCAGGGAAAGACGTTCTGAACTTAGAGCGGTTGAACGCAGGGTTGCTAACCGAGAGGAAAACGTAGAGGGTCGTGCTAGAAACTTAGAAAAGCGTGAACGGAAGACCGGAGAACGCGAAAAAGAGATAGATCAAATCTACTCCGAGGCGGAACTGGTTAAAGATCAGCAGGTTGTAAAGTTAGAAGCAGTAGCAGACTTATCTATGGATGAAGCTAAAGAATTCATCACAAGACAGGCTGAGGACGACATATCTCATGAGTTAGCGGTCAGATATAGGGACATGGAAGAGGATGTGCGGAACGAAGCTAACGATAAAGCCAGAATGATACTTGGTCAGGCTATACAAAGGCTTGCATCCGATGTTGTTTCAGAGGCGACAGTGAGTCGTGTTCCATTAGCCAGCGACGATATGAAAGGTCGTTTGATTGGGCGGGAAGGAAGAAACATAAGGGCCATTGAAGCTGCGACGGGTGTAGATTTAATTATCGATGACACCCCAGAGGCTGTGACACTGTCCTGTTTTGACCCCGTTCGCAGGGAAATAGCCCGGCTTGCTATAACTAAATTGGTTGCAGACGGTCGGATTCACCCGGCACGTATTGAAGATATGACTCAAAAGGCGACTACGGAAGTCGAGGAGATCATTTGGAAAAGTGGTGAAGATGCTGTTCTAGAGGCTGATATAAGAGGCTTGCACCGGGAAATCATTAGACTGGTAGGAAGGCTTAAATATCGATACAGTTATGGGGAAAACGTGCTTATGCATTGTCTTGAGGTTTCCCATCTAGCTGGCTTAATGGCAGCAGAGATTGGAGCCAACGTTAAAATTGCTAAAGTGGGTGGGCTACTTCATGATATTGGTAAGGCACTGAGTCATGAGATTGAAGGTCCACACGCTGAGATTGGTGCGGATATTGCCAGTAAATACAATGTTTCTAGAAGGGTGGTTTCCTGCATTGCCGAGCATCATGATGATGAAATGACTTCTGTAGAGTCTTTTCTTGTAGCTGCAGCAGACGCTCTAAGCGCTGCCAGACCTGGCTCTCGAAGGGATACGGTTGAGAACTACATAAAAAGGATGGAAGAACTAGAGGAAGTTGCAGGTAGTTTTGAAGGAATTGAGAAGTGTTTTGCAATTCAAGCAGGCAGAGAAGTTCGAATAATGGTTGAACCAGAGTCGATAGATGATGTGTCTGCTAGTACTCTTGCGAGGGATGTGGTTAAAAGTATTGAAGAGAAGCTGGCCTATCCTGGTCAGATCAAAGTCGTTGTAATTCGAGAAAAACGCTCCATCGAGTATGCTCGTTAAGTAGTTTTTGTAGTTATGTTTTTGTCGGAGGGAGTATGTTGCGCTTAGAAATATTTGCGCAATTTTTGGATGGATTACTCATTTAGATCAGATCTGCATCTGCATACGACACATTCTGATGGCAGGTTATCTCCGTCTGATTTAATGGCGCTATGTTATGAACGTGGGTTGATGACAGTTTCTGTTACAGATCACGATACTACATCAGGCATTGATGAATGTGAGGCAGCTGCCAACAAGCATGACCTGGATTTTATTCCAGGTATTGAATTTGGGGCAAAGGCTATACGGGGCGAGATACATATACTTGGCTATTTTATAGATCCTAATAATCACGCTCTACAAGAGGTTCTATCCGACTTACAGGAAGATAGAAAAACGCGGGCCGAACGTATGGTGGCACTTCTCTGCCAAACAGGAACTCCACTGTCATGGGATAGAGTTTCAGAGCTGGCGAGAGGTGGATCTGTGGGACGTCCTCATATTGCTCAAGCCTTGGTGGAAGAGGGACATGCCTCGCACCCTAAGGATGCTTTCGATCGTCTTATAAATTGGAAGGCTCCCGCCTATGTAGCACGGAAGTTGATTCAACCAAGAGAGGCTGTAGATTTGATCAATGGGAGTGGTGGCTTGGCGGTATTGGCTCATCCTTTGGAGTCGAGAGCCAAATCTGGAAGAAGAGAAATTTATGAATTGGAGACTACACTTGCCTCTCTTGTAGATTTTGGAATAGTTGGAATAGAGGCGTACTACGGTGACTATTCTAATGATCAGATAGAACGTGTGATCACACTTGCAAACAAATACGGGCTCGTTCCTTGTGGTGGTAGTGATTATCATGCTGCCGGCAATCCAATTGAGCCGGAGCCAGGGGAGATTGGTCCCCCTGTTGAGTCAATAGAGTTATTAAAAAGCTTAAAACCCATCTAATTGATGAGTATTCAACTAGCTGAGTTCTTGCTTATGCCATTGATTGCATATTTGGTGGGTTCTTTCCCGTCGGCTTTTATTTGGACAAGATTACAGAAAAATGTTGCTATACATGAAATAGGAACTGGTAATAGCGGTGCATCAAATGTATTTAATAAAATAGGTGCGGTGCAGGGTTCGTTAGTTTTTGTTTTGGATTCATTGGTTAAAGGATTTTTACCAACTGCATTATTATTACGGTTAGATGTTTCAATGTGGTCTTTTCTTCTATCCTCGTTATCTCTCGTAATTGGACACAACTGGTCCATATTCTTGAGATTTAAAGGAGGGAGAGGAATAGCAACTTCGATTGGCGTGGTACTTGGAGCAGGATTGTGGTGGCAAATGCTTATCTTGATAGTCGGACCAGGACTTATAGGTAGAGGTTTTATTTACAAAGATAGTGCTCCATGGACCATTGTTTCCCTGATGCTTTTGATTATTTTAACCTTAATGTACGAATCTCAGGACTATATTATTTGGCTGTTATTTGGTCTGTTGATACTGATTGTTTCAAAACGGGTTATGACTAATGACGGTGTGTTATTTTCAAGACCTGGAATTTTTTATGTGTTGTTGCTCAGGATAATTTTTGACAGGGATGTTGTTTCGAAAAGAGATTGGATTAATAAGGACCCTTTATAAAATGTTTTACAGGGTTAATTTAGATGTCTAGCCTTGGAATTTGTAGTCGGCATAGGGATGTTGATACGAGTCTTTTGTGTGCAAGGTGTGGTGATTGGATTTGTCCTAAATGCATGACACACTCTCCAGTTGGTTACAGATGTCCGGATTGTTCAAAATTCACCAAAAATCCGACCTATGATTTGTCCTATAAGGTACTTATAAAGGTCTTTTTAGTCGCAATTTTTACAGGGTTATTTATCGGAGGAATATTATTCATATTCGTTTTGAGCATTGGCGCTTCAGACTTACCTACAT
>VFFS01000008.1 GCA_009392815.1 SAR202 cluster bacterium | reverse complement strand
GTTAGCATGAGAGCAAACAGAATAACGATTACTACAGCGCCCCCATATATAAGTATCTGCACAAGAGCAAGAAATTCAGCAAACGCTAGCAAAAATACCCCTGCTATTCCTATCATTGAAACGAGCAAAGAAAAGGCCGCGTAGACGATATTCTTTGTAATTACTACCCCAATTCCTCCCAAAATAACTAAAGTAGCCGCAATATAGAAAAGTATTAAAGATCCAGTCACTCTTCTACCTCCACGGCCTCTCCAGCACCACTGTCTAAACCGCCTTCCTCTACCTGAGGCAGCCCATTGTTTTTCTCAGGATTTCTTGGATTCCATCCTATCTTTTTCTGATAATCTCTTCCCATCGAAATCAGAGACGGGAGGTCGGCCCGATTCGCATTCCGCTCGTATTTACTTAACTCATGCTCATGAGACATCTCAATAGCATCAAAACTACAGACATCCACACAAATACCACAAAGGATGCAGCGAGCCAAGTTGATTTCAAAGCTATCAATTATTTTCCTTCTTCGGCTCTTTAGTGGGTAAAGGGGATTGTCTTTCATCTCAGCCGACATACATTGCGTTGGGCATTCCCTTACACAGACCATACAGCCTGTGCAATAAGGCTCACCTACGTCCCCATCCCACGTTAAAGCGGGAAATCCCATGTACCTATCTTCCAAATTTAGCCGCTTTTCAGACTCGGGGTACTCTGCGGTGACTGGCTCACGCCACGCCGACTTCAATGTGACTGCTAAACCTCCAACAAAACCGATGATGCCACCAATCATTCAGGTTTTCCTCCAGTTTCAAGAGGGGGAATTCCAACTTTGGATCTCAATTCTTTGGCAGATATTAGCCTAATGGTTTCTCGCTCCATCGAACTACTTGCACTGAATCTTATTATGTAAACAGCAGCAACCAGAAATATTCCTGACAAACAGGTTAGAACCCATAGAGGAATACTATAAAAAAGAACGACGGCAGTCATCAAAATATTTAAAAATGAGAGAGGAACAAGCATCTTCCACCCGAATGCCATAAGCTGATCTATCCTGAGCCGTGGATAAGTTCCCCTTATCCAGAATATTAGCCAGATTACTGCTGAGGTTTTTAATAATAGCCAAATCGCCGACAAGGTTGTATGTAAAAATCCGTCGAAAGGCATAATTGGCCAAGACCACCCCCCGAGAAAAAGCAATACGGTCAACACAGCTATAGTGAATGTATTCATATACTCAGCCAAGAAAAAAATCGACCAGTGCGCTCCGCTGTACTCCACAAAAGGGCCACCTACAACTTCCGATTCTGCGTGATGAATGTCAAAAGGAGTCCTTCCAAGTTCTGCCAGAGCTGAAGTCAAGAATATAAAGAGTCCCAACGGTTGAACCAAGGCAAAAGGAACCGAATTCTGTTGAGTAACAACCTCTGTGAGATCTAAGGATTGGGCCAGCATCACCACTCCTAATATGGCCATTATAAATGGAATTTCATAGCTAATTAGTTGTCCCGCCGCCCTGAGCCCCCCCATAACGGCCCATTTATTTGCTGAACCCCACCCTGCCATCACAAGACCCAAAACAGACAAAACTGAAATAGCGACTATATAAAGGAGACCTAAGTCTAAATTCTCGACGACAACCTGCTGAGCGACTGGTATGGTGACCCACATTAAAAAAGCCGGTACAAAAACTGCAATTGGGGCTAACCAATAAATCCCCTTGTCTGCCCAGGTGGGCAATATGTCCTCCTTGGTTATTAATTTCAATGCGTCTGCTACCGGCTGCAAAATACCCCTAAAACCTACCCTGGTTGGCCCCATGCGCTGCTGGATCCTCGCCAGTGCCTTTCGTTCTGCGTAGGTAAGTAATAGAACTACAAATGAAACGGACAACATCAATATGACAGCCTTTGCCAAAATAATGAAGACTTCGGAGAGTGTCATCTATCAACTTCACCCATAATCAAATCGATTGATCCCAATATCAGAACTGCATCTGCAAGATAAGCCCCTTGAAGCATTTGTTCCAAAGCCTGTAGATTGGCAAAGGAAGGAGCACGCACTTTGACACGATATGGTTTATCGGTCCCGTCACTTACCAAGAACACCGCTAGATCTCCTCTTGGGGATTCGGTTCGAACAAATACTTCGCCTTTAGGAGGGCGGACTATTCTCCTAACTGAAGCCGAAATATCCCCTTCAGGAAGGCTCCGAACAGCCTGTTCAATAATTTTTATTGACTCACGCATTTCTTCAACACGAACATAGAACCTATCCCAACAATCCCCATATGTTCCAACAGGAATATTAAAATCAAAACGATCGTAAATTGAGTATGAGTCCGTGACGCGTATATCCTCAGCCACCCCAGAAGCTCTAAGAGCAGGCCCTGTCACACCAAAATCTATCGCATCAGAGCCACTTATAGAACCAACACCCTTAGTTCTAGCAAGAAACATTTCATTTTTTGAAATCAAGGCATCACACTCCTCGATTCCACGTTTTAGATGATCAAGCACTTCTACTATGCGTTTTTGAAAGTCCCCGGGCAGATCTTCTTTAATCCCGCCGATACGGATGTAATTGTGCATCATCCTTGCACCGGTAATACTTTCAAACAAATTCTGGATTTTTTCACGCTCCCTAAAAGCATACAAAATAGGGGTCATCGCGCCTGCATCAAGGCCATAAACACCATAAAAGAGCATATGGCTAGCAATACGATTTAGTTCACATAGAATCACCCTTATGTATTCGGCACGCTCGGGAACATCTACGTCCATTATTTTCTCTGTTGCGAGACAGAAAGCTAGTTCAGAATTAAGATTTCCAACATAATCCATCCGGTCGAATAATGTCACAATTTGAGCGTAATGTTCGCTTTCACAAATTTTTTCAGAGCCTCTGTGCAAGTACCCAATATGTGGCTCAGACTTAATGATCCTCTCCCCATCAACCCATATCACCAACCGAAAAACTCCATGGGTACTTGGATGTTGAGGCCCCATGTTGATCATGAGATCAATGGAGCCATCCATTTCATTTCTATTCTCATGGACTTGCATATGTTCAGCCCCAGTTAGATTTGACCACTATCACCACTCCTCATAATCATGAAAAGGAAAACTTTTTCTCCCAGGGAAACCCTCGAATCCTTCATAAAGAAGTAGTGGGGAGAGATTATTATGACCGAGGAAAATTACTCCGAACAGATCGTGTCCTTCACGTTCAAACCACTCAGCGGAGCGCCAAACAGAGGTAACCGTTGGAAGTTTGGGGTCCGTCGAGGATACAGAGGTTTTTAGGGCCACTTTGTAATATGTTGATAAAGAGACCATGTGGTAAACAATCTCGAACCTTTGTTCACTAACTTCATAGTCAACAACCGAAATTGAACAAAGGTAGTCAAATAAAAGCTCTTCCGACTCTTTCAAGAACTGACAAATCTGTACGAGTGCATTTCCTGGCACCCTTATGGTGACGAGATCAACACAAACCGTCACCTC
>VFFS01000007.1 GCA_009392815.1 SAR202 cluster bacterium | reverse complement strand
GGGAATATTTGGTCATGTTACTGAATGGTTACCGTCTCTAGCCATTGTTGTTGCTATTCTTTTTTGCTGGGAGCTATTCGTTCGTATATGGGATATTGCGGATTGGCTTCTACCTGCTCCCTCTGCGGTTGGCTACACCCTATATGACAGTGCCGGCTTACTTGCAGGCCATACACTGGTTACTCTTGAAGAAGTAATTTTGGGATTTGTATTAGCACTTATTTCTGGGATGGTCTTAGCTTCGGCAATAACGCTATCGAAGACCATAGAGAAAGCTCTATATCCTTTTATTATTGCTTCTCAGACTGTGCCCATTATTGTCATTGCTCCCATGCTCCTAGTATGGATCGGCTATGGGTTGACTCCAAAAATTATTGTTGTTGCGTTGATAAGTTTTTTCCCGATAGTTGTGAACACTGTTGATGGAATGAGGTCGGTCGATTCTGATATGCACAAGATGATGAGAACCATGGGAGCGAATAGATGGACTATATTTCTAAAAGTACAGGTGCCGATCTCAATGCCATATCTTTTCTCAGGTCTTCGGGTTGCCATCGCCGTGAGTGTTATTGGCGCTGTTATTGGTGAATGGGTTGGATCTAGCGAGGGGTTAGGTTACTTGATGATTCGTTCTAAACCTCAGTTTCAAACTGAGCGAGTCTTTGCAGCTATAGCTATTCTTTCTGTAATGGGAATAGTTCTTTTTGCATCAATAGGGTTATTGGAGAGATTTTTAATTCCGTGGTGGCACAAGGAAAAAGAAGGAAGAACCAGGATTAGCTAACAATATAAAATTTCATTGAGATGAATGCTGCGGATAAAAGAAAGGGAATAAGAATGAAAAATATTTTTGGAATTACAATTTGTCTGGCTGTAGCTATAGCGATGCTTGGACTCTTGGTTTCATGCTCTTCTGGTGAGTCTGATAGGGATATATCTGAACCCAAAGTCGCCACAGCTAACGTGCCTGCTGCACCTACTCCGATACCAAGTCCAGATAAGATAAAGTTGGCACTCGATTGGTTTCCAAATGCCAATCACTTAGGACTCTATATAGCAGAGGAAAATGGTTATTTTGCTGAAGAAAATTTAGACGTTGAAATATATACACCGTCTGACCCATCAACTGTTTTGCAGACCGTGGCTTCAAGATCAGATGACTTCGGTATGAATTATCAGCCAGATGTATTGATAGCTCGGGGTGAAGGAGTTCCAGTAGTTTCAATACTTGGAATGGTGCAGCACCCCTTGAATTCTTTAATGACTTTGAAATCATCAAGTTTTGATTCCCCGGCAGATTTGGAAGGAAAAAAAGTTGGATATCCTGGTATTCCTTGGAATGAACATGCGCTTGCAACTATGTTGAAGGCAGATGGTTTGAATGGTCTTGAGGATGTCGAACTGGTTAATGTTGGTTGGGAGCTAGGTTCTTCGATGATGTCTGAACGTGTTAGTGCAATAATCGGGGCATATTTCACACACGAGAGTATCAGTCTTGAGAATGAAGGCCACCCTGTGAATGTATTAAGAATGGAAGAATGGGGAGTTCCTGATTATTACGAACTTGTTATGGTTACCAGTGAAGAGTATCTTGCCGAAAATCCAGGTATTGTGGAGCGTTTTACTAGAGCTGTTAGTAAGGGATATACCGAAGCAATTAAAGATCCTGAAGGTGGCGTAGATATACTTCTTAAACATTCGCCTGAAATAGATGAGCGTATTGATCGACCAGGTGCAGATCTTTTGCAGAGATTGTGGCAGGATGACAACGGGAAATTTGGACGTCAAAATCCAGATAAATGGGTGGGGTTTGCTGAATGGATGCAAGAGAACGGATTGCTAAGCGAAAACGTTGATGCGACTAGTGCGTTTACTGACCAATACTCTGTTAAATAAGTGATTCATTTTGTTGGGGGAAGACTTGACGCTTACAGCAGAACTCAAAAAGAAATATTCTGTCCTATGGGAGGACATGGTCCATCATCCATTCGTAAATGAAATGGGAGATGGAACGCTACCGCCTGATAAATTCAAACGATATTTTCTGCAGGATTATGTTTTCGTAAAAGATTTGGTCACAATGTCGGGCCAGGCTATCGCTAAGGCTCCAGATATGGAATCAGCGGCAGTTTTCAATAATTTCCTCGTTGGGATATTAGATCCAGAAAATGACTTATTTATCCGGGCATTTCGGGAATTCGGAGCTTCTCAGGAAGAATACTCAGCGGTTAATGCTAATCCCACAACACAAGCTTTTGGAGATTTTGTGGTTAGGACCGCATTGGAGGGTGATTTTAGTGATATTGCACTAGTACTTTTTGTTACTGAAGGGACCTACCTAGATTGGGGAAGCCGTTTACTAAAAGAGGGTGCTAGTCCAAACAGTCCTACTTACAGGGAGTGGATCTACCTTCACGGACCGGATGTTCTTGGTGAGTTGGTAAGTTGGTTGGAGGAATATATCAATAAAGCCACTTTTCTAGATAGAGAAAGGGTGGATTATTTATTCAAGACGACGTTGAGGTATGAATACCTGTTCTGGGAGGCGGCTTATCGAGGTGACGAATGGTATGACTCCTGAAATGTATACTTCCGGAAAGAATCAACATACATAATAAATTAGGGAGAACGACAGAATTGACTAATACAGAGTCAGTGGTAGCGAATATAAAAAGAGCCATGACGATAGCTGGTTCTGACTCAGGAGGGGGTGCTGGCTTACAGGCAGACCTCAAAGCATTTGCAGCAAATGGTGTTTATGGTACCTCTGTAGTAACAACCATCACATCCCAAAATACCCTGGGAGTGCAAGATGTATTAGAACTTCCTATCGACATAATAGAGAGTCAGATAGATGCAATTCTGACTGATATCGGCACGGACGTTGTTAAGACTGGAATGCTATATAGTTCGGAAGTGATTAGTGCTGTAGCAACCAAATTAAGAGATTACGATGTTGGACCAATAGTTGTTGACCCGGTTATGAAAGCGAAAGGCGGGGCTAAGCTAATTAGTGATGAAGCAATTGATACTTTGAAAAATGTACTTTTGCCAATGGCCACTGTGATTACTCCCAATGCACCTGAAGCACAAGATTTAACTGGGATTGAGGTTGAGGATATTGATTCTGCGCGAGAAGCTGCAATTAAGCTTGTTGAACTGGGCGCTAAGTCAGCTGTTGTAAAAGGCGGCCATTTTGATGTCGGACCTGCAACAGATGTGCTTTTTGATGGAGAGGAATTTAGATTATTTACCACACGGAGGATTGATACCCCAAATACCCATGGAACGGGATGTACATTTGCATCGGCGACAGCGGCGGGTTTGGCAAAAGGAAAATCTATCCGTGAATCGGTGAGTGCGGCAAAGGGCTACGTCACTGGTGCCATCAGAAACAATTTTCAGATGGGCAGTGGACATGGTCCTCTTAACCATTTTTATGAGTACTGGACGTCTGATTAGAAACAATAC
>VFFS01000006.1 GCA_009392815.1 SAR202 cluster bacterium | reverse complement strand
CGACGAGGCTATTGACTTCGGTGTGGTAAACGTACCGAGCTTTGTAACCTACAACAAAAATTCCATTGCCTCATGGGACATGGACCCATCACTATTCGCTAGCTGGGGCCAGCCGGAACACATCAAACTGAAATAATCCAGTAACCCTTGTAGACGATAAGTACAACCCGTGACCCGGTGGTAAGTTTCCTCCTCACCACCGGGTCGCAAAACCTCCGTCTAATTTTCACCAAGATTAGGTGGGGGTTGTTGTGCTTCTAGAACAGATTAAAGACCCACACGAATGTCCCTAAACAAAAGATGATTAATTGAGTTAAATCGCCTGGTCTGTATCAATGTGAGTAGGAACTCCTTCATCAGAGAATACAGCGTTTATTTCCTCCCTAATATCTTCATCTAGTACCCATTCCACAGCCGCTACGTTCTCTTTCAACTCCCACTCATTCCGTACACCCACTAGTCCAACAGATACCGCTGGATGTCCAATGGTCCACGCTATAGCCAATTGCGCAACAGATTTCTCATACCTCTTGGCGATCTCCTTTAATCTTTCCACCACTTTCAGTTCTTTTGAGAACTCTTCTGGCTGGAACAAAGGCAACCTGAAAGCATTACCACTACTACGCCAATCCCCGTCACCAAATGTGGTCTCTGGAGTAAATGCGCCTGAAAGAAGGCCAAATCCTAGCGTTCCGTACGCCATAAATCCGATCTCCTCCCGCTGACAATAGGGCAATACTGCAGATTCCATTCTCCTATCAAACATATGGTATCCAACTTGATTTGCAGTGAGATCTCCATATTTAGCACATTCATCCATCATCGCAGGGGTAAAATTAGATACCCCGTAATGCCTTATTTTCCCGTCCTGTTTCAGTATCTCTAGGGCCCCCATGGTCTCATCGAAAGAGGTATCGTGGTCAGGCCAGTGAATCAATAACAGATCAAGATAATCTGTTTCAAGTCTTTGCAAACATCCTTCAGCCCGTGCGATAACATGGTCATGCTTTGAATTTCGTCCAACATTTTTCCCATCTTCGTCATATTCAAATCCAACCTTACTCACCAAAACGATATCTTTTCGTTTATCTCCCAAGGCCTTGGCCAACAATCTTTCTGAATGAAATGGCCCATATACCTCAGCTGTGTCAAATAATGTTATGCCGTGGTCAATAGCGGAATTGACAGCAATACTTGCCTCATCCACATCCAAGGCACCGTACTGTGTTGTACTCATCTCCCAGGTTCCAAAACCGATTGCGGAAGTGTACAAACCACTATTACCCAACTCTCTCTGTTCCATAAATTCCCCTATTTTTTGCTTGTGATTGCCTATGGTTGCTTCTGAACCTTAAGATAGCACAAATGAATATAGGTATTAGTTCTACACAATGTCGTCTGGGGAGCATGAAAATCAAATGAAATACGATGCAATCATAGTAGGAGCTGGTTCTGCGGGCTCAGTCCTTGCCACTCGATTATCTGAGGACCCTAGCAAATCCATACTGCTACTCGAAGCAGGTCCAGATTACCAAGACTTTGAATCCACACCTGATGTTGTCAAATATGGCAACACCGTATGGCCCGCCGCATATGGTCCAGAGGCCCATGTTTGGGGATATCAAGGCATTGCAACACCTGATAGGGAACCTTTTGATCTCCCCCGGGGAAAGGTGATTGGTGGGTCCAGTTCTGTAAATGGGCAAGTTTTCTTTCGAGGAATACCAGATGATTACGACGAATGGGAAAAGGAGGGAAACGAAGGATGGTCTTATCTCGACGTACTTCCATATTTCCGTAAGTCAGAAAACGATCTAACCTTTGGGTCTGATGATTTTCACGGTAACGAAGGTCCCATCCCTGTCCGCAGATATGCAGAAGAGGAATTGTTGCAAACACCCAAAGCCTTCATACAGGCTTGTCTTGCCGAAGGCTTCGGATACAGTGCCGATCATAATCACCCTGAGTCAACGGGTGTGGGTCCGAGACCTCTGAATAATGTTAACGGTGTCAGGATGAGCACGGCGCTGACTTATTTAACTATTGCGAGGCACAGAATTAATTTGACTATTAAGGGCGAAGTTTTAGTTAGAAAAATCATTCTATCTGACGGTGTGGCCACCGGATTAGAGGTGGAGAGCGGAGGGGAAAGTTTCACGGTTGAGGCTGACCAAATTTTTCTCTGCGGTGGAGCAATAAATTCTCCTCAACTTCTAATGCTATCTGGAATAGGGCCAAAATCCCACCTAGAGGAATTAGGCATTGAAGTTGCCTTAGATCTTCCTGGAGTAGGTCAAAACCTACGTGACCATCCCTCGGCTTTCCTTCTGTTCGAGTCATTGTTGGAAGAGCCTCCAGAAAATTCCCCTTCAATCCAAGTTGGTCTACGTTACCAGATACCTGGCAGCAATCTAGAAAATGATATGCAAATGAGCCCACTACTGATGACAAGCGAACATCGTCCGGTCAATCTAGATTTGGAGGATGGGCGCCACTACTTGGGATTCAGCATCGCATTGCAAAAAGCTCTCAGCAGCGGAGAAATCCGATTAAAATCATCCGACCCAAACGATCATCCCATCCTAGATTATAGGTACCTGACTGACCCGGAGGACATGAGACGTATGAGAGAGGCTCTTCGCCAATGCATCTCCATCACTAAAAGACCAGAATTTGACGATATTCTGAAAGAAAGACTGCAACCACTCGATAGCGAATTAGCGAATGATGAAGCTTTAGATAAATGGCTCCTATCCGTAGTTGGTACTCAACACCACTCCTCAGGCACATGCAAAATGGGCCCTGATGGAGACGAGTTAGCCGTCGTTGACAAGTCTGGATCGGTCCGAGGAATTGATGGCCTTAAGGTTGTCGATGCATCGATAATGCCCGACGTCGTTCGAGCCAATACCAACGCGACTGTCATAATGATTGCCGAGAAAATAGCATCCGAGATAATGAGCTAATAATCAATTTCAAAAGATATATTTACACGGCTCACAATACAATATACGCTCACACTATAATTCGTTAAAATAACTGAAAGCGATGGCGTGGAACGATTGCTTATGGAGGGTGCTGATGCAGTACGTGAAATCAATTGGATTAAACAGCAACCAGCAAATTGGTAGAGGATTTAATCATCCTTATGACATAGCTTTCAGTGAAAACAATAGGATTTATGTTCTGAACAGAATGTATCCCCAGTCAACAGACGGAATCCGGGTACAGATTTGCGATTTTGATGATGAGTGGTACGGTGAGTTCGGACATGGCCCTGGTGATACAAACGATAAATTCTTGGTCCCTGTATGCATCGGCTTCAACGATGAAGAGAAACTTTACGTAACCGACGAATCTCACCATCAAATCAAAATATT
>VFFS01000005.1 GCA_009392815.1 SAR202 cluster bacterium | reverse complement strand
TATGATTCTTACAGCATGTTCGACCTCTGAAGGAGTACAAGACGATCTAGTGTTGATCTTTATGTATTCTCCACTATCAACACCTTTAACCGACTGATTAAGAACATCAATCCAAAGTCGATCCGACTCGGGCTGCTCAATTATTTCGATACTCGTGCTGTAGTTCCTTCTTCCTATTTCCCTTATCAAGTCTATCTGCCTTTTAAGAGCCCTTTCTCGACCACCGATACGAACCAAAGATTTGCACCCAGATGATGACTTTTCAAAATCATGAGAGCAAATTAATGATAGGGGCATCACATAAGATTTATAAACCTCTTGGGCGAAATCGTATGCGAGAGATATCTCATCAAACTCAATATCGAGGGTGGCTTCACGTACAGGCTTAGGAGTGAGTTTAAAAGATACCTTTGTTATTACCCCAAGGTTACCAAACGCACCAATGTGCAACCGGGCCATGTCGTACCCGGATACATTTTTTACAACCTGACCTCCACTCTTAATTAAAGTGCCGTTTGGAAGTGCCACTTCCATACCTATTACAGAATCTCTGGGATGGGCGAGCTGCCACTTCAAAAACCCTGGGGCATTTGAAGCTATAACGCCTCCGACCGTAGCCTGATCAGGAAATGGAGAGTCGATTGCAAGAAATTGCCCGTGTTCACTTAACACAGAACGTAGATTTTCCAATGTGATTCCAGCTTCAACTGTGCAGGTAAGATCGGCAGGGTTGTGTGAGACTATAGAATTTAATTTCCCTATATTTAAAGCAATGTCGTATTTAGAAGGCGCGCCGCCAACTGTAAGGCGGGTCCCTCCACCAATGGGTATTACTCCGTGACCTTCAGCAGAACTTTCCTCAAGTCTTGACGAAAGTTCCAAGGCATTTGATGGATTCTCAATTGCTACTGAAGGATCAATGCCATCGACTCTAACACTTATGTCTCTCTGATTTGGCATCTTATATGTAAGCCCCAGGTCCCACACGAGCTATAGCCCGAGCTTGAGAAATATCTCCACACGCCGCACCGGTGGGAAAAATTTTGCCAGGGTTAAGTGAGTCGTTGGTATTGAATGCTAGCTTTAAAAGTGTCATCGCTGCCATATCTTCTTCAGTGAACATAAAAGGCATCTGCTCTTGCTTCTCTAAACCTATCCCGTGTTCTCCAGACAAAACCCCCCCAGCCTCTACGCATATCTTTAGAATCTCCGCACCTATAGCCAAAATATTCTCTGTATCTCCCGGTTTTCTTTCGTCAAAAAGTATCGAAGGATGTAAATTGCCATCCCCGGCATGAAGTAAATTGGCGATTTTATATCCAGATCTCTCTGAAAGTTCATTTATCTGCCTCAAAACATCAACCAACTTGGTTCTTGGAATCGTTCCGTCAACAAGATAGTAGTTAGGGGCTAGGCGACCAAGCGCCCCCAATACACCCTTACGGCCAGCCCAGAGTTTTTCTCTTTCTTCAGGGTCTGTGGCCTCACGAATTTCCAAAGGGCTGAACTCTCTACAAATTGACTCTATCTCTTCAGACTCCTCCTCCACAGACTCATTCAATCCATCCAGTTCAACCAGCAGGACAGCACCTGCACCTTCTGGGTAACCGGCGTTAACAGCGGCCTCAGCCGCCTCAATACAAAAATGATCCATCATCTCAATAGCGGCTGGAACAATACCGGCTCCAATAATCCCGGTTACCGCAGAACTAGCTGTCTCTACGTCGTCAAAAACCACCAGCATAGTTTTGGTTGTTTCAGGGATTCTTAGTAGGCGTACTGCTATTTTCGTAGCAATAGCGAGGGTGCCCTCTGACCCAATGGTGATTCCTCTAAGGTCATTGCCAGGATAATCTCGGCCCTTCCCCCCAAACCAAGTGATGGAACCGTCAGCAAGAACAACTTCCATTCCCACAACATGGTTAGTCGTTACACCATATGCCAAACAATGAGGCCCTCCTGAGTTTTCAGCAATATTTCCACCAATGGTGCAAGCCCTTTGACTTGAAGGGTCCGGAGCGTAATACAGTCCCATGGGTCCAGTGTGAAGTGACAAATCTAAATTGACTACGCCAGGCTCAACAACAGCAATTCTATTGGTTTCGTCTACTTCCAATATGCGGTTAAGCCTAGACATGGCTATTACGATGCCACCTTTTTCTGCAACTGCGCCTCCACTTAAGCCAGTACCGGCTCCTCGAGCTACTATGGGAAGATCGTGCTCCCTAGCCAATTTAACCACCTCTGACACTTCTTTCGTATCTGAAGGAAGTACTACCAGAACGGGAAATGCTTTGTCCACAGAACCGTCATATTCATAAACCATAAGGTCAGCTTGTTCTGACAAAACATAGTCTTGTCCTACAACTTTCTTAAGGTCTTCTATTAATTTATCCACTTTTCCACTCACCTCGCACCTTAATTTTAAATCCAGCTATATGATTCTTTGGCGCCCCCACTGGTGGGTTGACTTAAAGTTTAAGCTTTAAGTCTATATAAGTGAATCTAGGAGTACGGGATTTTGAATACAACTGGACAAAGTATGAAAGAAGCAATAGTCAATGGGAATACTTTGATGGGCATTTCAATGATGTTCTACAGTCTCCCTTTGATCGAAATGTTTGGTCGCCTTGGTTTCAAGTGGGTTCTCTTAGATTGCGAGCATGGTTCGTTAAGTCTTTCAGAGGTAGAAAATATGGCGATAGCAGCACGATCAGCTGGGATTCACTCAATCGCAAGACCCCGGACAAACAGTCCTGCTGACATAACTGCTGTTCTAGATAGAGGTGTCACGGGGGTTCAAGTACCACATATAACAACTGGAGAGGAAGCCCAACTAGCTATAAATGCCGCCTTATTTCACCCGTTGGGAAATAGAAGTCTGGCTATCGGGACACGAGCATCGGAATATGGCATTAGTGTCGAAACCTCTGACTACGTTTCTGAGTCAAACAACACGACCGTAATTGCTTTACAGATAGAGGATAAAGAGGCTGTAGATAACATTGATGATATTTTAGATACCGAAAATGTCGACATTTTCTTCGTAGGGCCTTCAGACCTTTCAGAATCATTGGGCTATCCCGGAAAAGCATGGCAGACCCCGGTCAGGGAAATAATATTTGAAACGCTCGAAAAAATATGTGGAAGAGGTAGGGTCCCAGGTATAGCAGCTCCACCGACTATGCTTCCTGAAATGGTGGGCCTAGGCTGTCAATACATATATACCCATGTGAACACCGTC
>VFFS01000004.1 GCA_009392815.1 SAR202 cluster bacterium | reverse complement strand
CCTATTCTTAGGTGTCTCCTATAAATTAGTTGCCAAATCTCCTCAATATTTGCTGGATCTTGCCCAATTAGCCAAGGTTTTACTGATTCAATACCTTGTTCAATCAGGGTGTTGTTGCCATACCAAGAACATTCCCCAAGGCCAGTTATCCCCTCGTCGGTGTGAACTTCTACAAACAACCACGGCAAATTCTCAAGTGGCATGGTGATATAAGTTTTAATATCTGTAATTTTCATTTTCTTCCCTGTGAGGAGATTTTGATAAAAGGTAAATTATGTAAACACCTGTTTGACGCCAATTAGGGCATAAATCCAGACTCTGTATAAATAGAATTGGAGATCAATCCGTTAAGATCTCTAAAAACCATTTTTTATGAAGTCAGAGACTTTTTCGCCTATAGCCATAACTGTTACGTTAGTGTTTGCTCTAACACAGTCAGGCATTATTGAGGCATCGGCAACTCTGAGGTTTTCTATCCCGTGTACCTTTCCGTGTTGGTCTACCACAGACATGGGATCAGACGTAGGACCCATCTTTGCAGTACACGAAACGTGATGACCCGTACCAACATTTTTTCTTATCCATTCTTCAAGCTTTTCATCTGTTGCAAGATCCTCGTCGGTCGGTTCTAGGCGATAATCTACGAGTTCTCGCATTGAATGATGATTCTCTAGGGACACCAACATTCTTACCCCTTCTCTGTATCGCCTCATATCCTCAGGATCATCCAATAGATTGAAATCCAGGTGCGGTTGATCTGTATGGTCTGTGGTTGCCAATTTCAGTTCACCTTTTGATAACGCCAAGTTTAAGCCCAGTCCAGCTCCTATTCCGATTGGCTCTGACTTAGTGCCACCTTGATCTCTCCTTTTACTGGTGACAGCCCCAAAATATACGATCATGTCATTCTTTAATGAAGAGCCATTGGCGGTGTATCTTAGAAGGATCTGTCCGCTTGGACCGAAAGGATCCAAATCAACATTAGGTTTTGTAGCCCATTTCAATGGGAGCAAGGGGTGGTCCCTCAAATTTTGGCCGACTCCGGGTGCGTCAAGAATGCACTCTAATCCATGTTCCGTTAGGTGTGATTTTGGACCAATTCCAGACAGCAATAGTATCTGGGGGCTTCCAATAGCTCCTGCGCTTAGAATAATATCTTTCCCTTCTGCCACGAAGGTTTCCCCTTTGGATTCAACCGCAACTCCGTATGCCTGAGGTTTGGTTCTGGTAGTATCGAAAAGTATTTTCTTAACTTCTACATTTGCCCTGATAGTTAGATTTAGCCTTGATCGGGAAATTCCCAAATAGCCAATTGCCGTTGACCATCTAATTCCGTCTGGATTATTCAAGGGGATAGGTCCCACGCCATCCGTGTCTGGGAGATTGGCATCTTCGCAGTATGGATATCCAGATTTGAGACATGCCTCTACAAAAGCTTTTGATCCAGGTAACCATTCCTCTTCAGGGAATCTGTGACAGATAATAGGCCCTTCTGAACCATGGAAATCTCCTGGGTTTTCCTGGTAAGTCATATCTGTTTCAAGTTTGTTGTAATAGGGAAGTATGTCTTGAAAACCCCACTTGTCATTTCCCCATGCTACCCAATTATCAAAATCCTCAGGTATAGCTCTGAGAAAAACCTGGCCGTTGATAGCGCTGGATCCCCCGGTTATTTTGCCTCGGGGTATATCGATAGTGGCGTCTTTAGTACCACGCGCGGTATATTGCCAATTGTGTTCACTGGTCCATATTTCATTACTTGTTTTGTAACCGAATTTGACTTCCTCTGGAAGAGCACCGATATCGGAATAGTCGTCTCCAGCCTCCAGAAGCAAAACCGAATGATTCGGGTCTTCTGTGAGACGGGTGGCAATAATCGAACCTGCAGAACCTGCTCCAACTATTATTGTGTCATATTTCATTTAATTCACCTTAACCAGACTTGTACCTATACAAAACTAAGACTGGGGGATATATTTACGAAATTAGCGAATTAATAATCTGCATAGGAAACCTAGTTTTTGTATGTGGTGTAGACATCTTCAGTTAATGCATCATCGTTAGGGTAGGGACTATCGTCAGCAAATTTAACGGAAGTGGCTATGGCTGCTTCACAATTATTTTCGATTTCATCTAGTTCGTTTTCGTTAGCGAAGGAACTGTCCAGTATGTATTTCTTGAACGTAGCGATACAGTCGCGGTTCATGTAGTACTCTTGCTCTTCTTCAGATCTGTAGGTTAGAGGGTCATCGTGTCCGGCATGCCCCAAATATCGGTAGGTTTGTGCTTCGATAAGTGTCGGCCCTTCTCCTGCACGTGCTCGTCCCACTGCTTCTTTTGCTACCTCAAAAACATCTAGTACTGCCTGACCATCGACGGTAACACCAGGGATTCCATAACCATCTGCTCTGTTTGAAACGGATCCTCCTGCTACTGAGTATTCAAATGGAGTGGACTCTGCGTATCGATTGTTTTCGCATACGAACAATACGGGGAGTTTCCATATACTTGCAAGGTTCATCGCTTCATGTAAAGCACCCTGGCTGGAGGCCCCGTCTCCAAAGAAAACAACGCTGACGTTATCAGTTCCCTTAACCTTCGCTGTTAGTGCAACCCCTGTGGCAACTGGAATGTTGGACCCTACAATCCCGTTAGCTCCGAGCATACCTTTGTTTATGTCGGCAATGTGCATAGTGCCACCCTTACCGTTACCAGTGCCTGTGGATTTTCCAAACAGTTCTGCCATCATTTCATTCAAATCCACACCTTTTGCTATGCAATGATGGTGACTTCTGTGTGTTCCGAGGACGAAGTCCTCGTCCCTAAGGTGGGCGCATACACCTGTAGGAACTGCCTCTTGCCCTATTGAAGAGTGAATACCTCGCAGCTTTCCTGCATCGGCTTCCCGGCGGGCCTGTTCCTCGAAACGCCTTATCGTAAACATCTTTTCGTACATCCAGATAACGGAATCTTT
>VFFS01000003.1 GCA_009392815.1 SAR202 cluster bacterium | reverse complement strand
CCATATCCCATATCCCATAAGTGTTATTGGACATTCCATAGATAATGGCGTACCCGACGCCCGCAGGTGCATCAATGCACTTCTCTATTACCTGGGAAGTGTCACTGTGGCTCATCCATAGAGAAAGAGCAGAAGGAGCGAATGTTGGATCGTCGGGTTCCATAACCCAGCCAATCCTTATGCAGATAACAGAAATACCGTATTCGTCGTGGAAATAGCTTCCTAGGGATTCTCCGAAGGCCTTACTTACACCATAGTAACCATCAGGTCTAATAAGGGTTGTATCCAGGACCTTGATTGGTTGTCTAATAGAAGTGAAATCCCCAGTGTATATTTGTTTGTATGGATTATCCTTAAGCGGATAAAATCCCAGCGCGTGGTTACTGCTAGCAAATATGATTCTCTTAACGCCTGCGATCCGTGCTGCTTCGTAAACGTTACGTGTACCCACGATATTATTCGCTAGATTTGTTTCCCATCCCCCTTGATGGTTAGGATCTGCTGCAAGATGAACAACGGTGTCTATTCCCTCAAATGCGCTTTTTATACTTTCCAGATCTGAGAGGTCGGCTAATGTTGTGTTGTGACCATTTACTGCCTCAAGGTCTAAACCCGATATAAGGTATTTATCAGAAAGGTTTTTTCGAATGATTCCTCCGATTTTGCCCGCCAATCCGGTTACAAGGATTTTTTTTCTTTCTTCCATTTAGCTCTCCGATGATTAGCTAGGGGAATTGAATGCGTTTACCATAAGATAGAGTACTATGGGGATGGTAATTGCCCACACGATTGTTCTTGGGGACCATTTCATTAATAAAAGCTCCAAAAACAAAATTAACTTTAAACGTTTATGAGGGGCATGTGAGCAGCCTCAGACTGATATTCTATCTAAAATGGACCAACCTTACAGATTGATAGCTCTAGATATCGATGGCACCATTCGTGGTGAGACTCTTGAGCCGTCGGAATTTGTTTTGGAAACTTTAAATAGATGCCATCAGCAGGGCGTTGAAATAGTGGCAGCCACCGGCCGAAGTAAAATTTCTGCATACGAATATTTGCAGCACTTTCCTATGGTCAACTACGTTATCTCTTTTCAAGGTGCGGTGATTTCCTCAAGAGATAGCCAGCAATTGATTTGGGAAGCACCAATGGACGAACACCAGGTTGATTTAGCAATCAAGGTTTTGGAGAACCATCCGGTAGAGAGGGTAGTTTATGTGGACGACTATATTTTAGTTGAGTCCATGACGGATTGGGCTTCTTCCTATGGTTTAAGAAATGGAGTGGAGGTTGTGGTATCAGACTCTTTTTTGGACCGGGAGGGGAGTGTCTATAGAGTGCTGGCTGTTGGTTCAGATGAGGAAATTATTCAAGTGGAGAAAAGGGTCAAGACACTTCATTCTGATAGCGTGTACGCAACCCGATCCCTTCGTCATTTCTGCGAAATTCTGAGTCCATGCGCTGGGAAAGATAAAGCCTTGGACTGGCTTTGTAAACAGATGGATATCGACAGTAACGAAGTTGTTGCATTTGGCAACGGGTTGAATGATTTGGAAATGCTTAGTTGGGCAGGTAGAGGTGTGGCGATCGAGGGAGGGGAACCCGAGGCATTGGCTGTATCTTCCGCCGTAGCTCCGCCAGTCGAACAGGATGGTGTAGCTGTTTATCTTTCTGGATTACTGAGTCAAAATTTAATTCGAGGTTAGATCTTTGGATATAACGGTACTCGGTAGTCTGAACATGGATCTCGTCACAAGGGTCCAGACTCTTCCAAAAGTTGGCGAAACGGTTTCTGGAATATCTTTTGAAACTACTCCAGGAGGGAAGGGTGCAAATCAGGCCGTCGCCGCGAGACGTCTAGGGGCCTCCGTTTCCATGGTGGGGCAAGTGGGCGACGATATTTACGGGGTTGAATTACTTAAGTCGCTGAGATCTGAGGATGTTTATGTTGAAAATATTTTAACCTCAGAGGGTATGCAGACAGGAGTTGCCATAATAGGGATCGAAGATTCGGGATTGAATTCCATTACTGCGGTGTACGGGGCAAATATGGTTGAGACCCCAGCTTTCGAAGAGTCTCTACGCCAGTCCGTCGTAGGTGCGGATGTTTTATTGTTGCAAAATGAAATACCACATCGCTATAACCTTATTGCCGCGAAATTAGCAAAGGAAAGTAATACGGTTGTTATATGGGATCCTGCTCCGGCGAATGAACAATCCATAGAGCTCGCCGATATTGTTACGTTCATAACCCCCAATGAACATGAGCTTGCTCCCTTCATTGGTGACTTTGATGTTGACGTGGATAATGTTGAGTTGATACTTAACATGGTCTCGAGATTGGATGATTCTTTTTCTGCAACCCCCGTAATTACTCTTGGTGAGAAGGGGGTGGCTTTTGTGGACAAGGGAAAGCCCAAGTTGCATAAGGCGGCTCCAGTTGATGTTGTAGATACCGTAGCCGCCGGTGATGCTTTTACCGGGGCATTGGCCGTAGGGATCAGTGAAGGTCTAGAATTATCTGAGGCCATTCGCTTCGCAAATCTAGCGGGATCGATTTGTGTCCAGCGTCATGGAGCCCAGATAGCGATGCCAACCCGCAGTGAAGTTGACGAGCAGTTACTTGGCCCTCAGTAAACGAGACAGGTCAGTTTTTATATTTTTTATAAGTCCGGGTCCTCCGTAAACTAAGGAAGTGTAAAGTTGGACCGTATTTGCACCAGCCTCAATTAATTGAAATGCTTGTTCCCCGGTGGAAATACCGCCACATGCATTCACTAATATTTCGCTACCATATGAGACC
>VFFS01000002.1 GCA_009392815.1 SAR202 cluster bacterium | reverse complement strand
GCCTATATGGAGGCTCGTCGGCGATTAACCAATTTTCGGCCATAGTATGGTCGTTGGGATTCCTATTGGTGGTCTTGGGTATATCTGGCAGGGACTACATCAACAAAAATGTTGCCTACGTAGTCGCGCTTGTCGCCTTAGTAAGCCTGGTCGTTTCTGTCATTGGCGGTTTCGAGAGCAGCACACTTCAGACAATGAATCAGATAGGTGGCATCTGCTACATCATTTTCACTCTCTGGAGCATCTGGCTCGGTAAGGATATGCTGGCTAGAGACTAATTCTGTAGCCACCGTTTCCATAAAGGGACTGGTCAGTAATACTGGCCAGTCCCTTTTATTTTGGAAAAATTTCGTGCATAACACTGGTCTCATATACTTGAAAGAAATAGAATCATGAAACACCAACCAGACATCAGACAATAACCGGGAATACTCTAATGAAATTTGGCGCTTCAGTATCAAGCTATACAACTACATGGGACACGATAAGTTCAGCTATTCAAACCATGGAATCCGGAAGGTGGGGAAGTATATGGTTTCCGGATCACTTTATTCCACCCGCAGCCTGGAAAGGGGCTGAAGATCAGCCTATATTCGAATCATGGTCATTGCTAGCTGCAGTCGCTGGCATGACAGACAAGCTCAGAATGGGCCATATGGTTAACGGAAACACCTACCGGAACCCGGGCCTCGTCGCAAAGATGGCCACGACTATTGATCAAATTTCCAAAGGACGGTTTACGTTAAGTCACGGAGCCGCCTGGTTTCAACGTGAACATGAGGCTTACGGTTGGGATTACCCTTCTTTACGAGAAAGGTCGGACAGATTTGAAGAATCCTGCGCATTGATCCGAGAATTATTCAGTTCGGACGAACCAGTAGACTTCAATGGAAAATACTATCGACTCGCAAATGCCCCTCTTTCTCCTAAATCAGTCCAAACTCCACATATACCAATTATGGTGGGAGGAATGGGTGAAAAGAGAACTCTCCGCACCCTAGCAAAATACGGGGACATCTGGAATCTAGATGGTTTTGCAGTAGGAAGACCCGAGATCGCTGAGAAAGGTGGAATGTCGCTAGATTTGTACGAACACAAAGTTAATGTCATAAAAAAACATTGTGATGATGTTGGTAGAGACCCTTCTGAGATAAAATTTACGATTTCTATGCCTACCAAATTGTCATCTGATAAAGCTGAAACTTCTGAATTTATCCAGCGAGTAGGCCCCGGTACAGTTGCCGGAACAAGGGATTACATAGTCGAAAGAGTCGGTGAATTCGTAGAGGCAGGCGTCGACGAAATAATGTTCTCCCCTCGGCCAAGTGATAAAGAATCTCTTCAGGAACTGGATGAAGAAGTACTGGCTGCCTTCGATTAGTTTAATAAATGTCTGAAGGTTAGAGGGAAGCGCTTTGTTAAGCCCAGTAATTCTTCATTAGTTCGGTCATCCATGTGGGCTGCCTAACCGGTCCCCTTGGACCAAACTCCTGCACCCAGGGCTTGATATCTAAAACAGGAGTCCCGTCAACTGCGTCTAACCCTTCTATGTAGAGCCTATTATCCGTCAATCGAGATATCTTACAAACAGTGATACCTATCTGATTGGTACGATTTTTTGCCCTTTGTGCGAATATCCCAGTTTTTGGCCAGTCTTCCCTCCCTCTGGGGTGCCTGGCACAATTTTCAATTCCTCCTGGATCAACCTGATCCATATAGAAAATAATCTCCGCATGAGAGAATTCAGATAGCCCTAAAAGGGACTCATCCCCATATGACTCCAATAGTTCTACAAAACATTGCTCTTTATCCCAGTAATCGTCTGTCGTTTCTGACCTCGTGGAAACAACGGTGCCGATAGGCTCCAGGCAAATATTTACAGGTTCAGATAATCTCATTCTACTAACCCCACCTGTTGAATTGCTTCGAAGGCAAATTCCCAATTGGTGGAGCCCAGCCTTGCGCATCTTCCTGAGGAGGGTGAGATTTTATCCACTGTTCGTTCATTTCTCCTCCCAGTCCTACGCCGGTGGGAACGGGAAGAAACCCATCTTTTTGTATTGGGAAGTCGCCAATAAAAGCATCTTGAAACCAGGGTTTCATACCACCTTCGTGAATCATAAAGTTCGGGGTGGAAGCATCGATATGTAGGGCAGCCAGAACGTCCATTGGGCCATGAATCGAATGTGGTTGAAATCCTACATATTCGGCTTCAGCCATCGCAGCTATTTTTTTTAGTTCCATTATTCCTCCAGCCTGAATAACGTCAGGCTGGATCATAGCAACGATCTGTCTTTTCAAAAGGTCTTCGTAATCCCATTTTGTATAAAGCCTCTCTCCGGTCGCTATAGGAATATTCACCGAATCCGCAACCCTTTTCATTGCATCCATGTTCTGAAAAGGAACGGGTTCCTCAAAAACAAATGGTCGATACGGTTCAATCTGATTACCTATTCTAATAGCAGCCGCAGGAGTCAAACGTCCATGGACCTCAACGAGCAACTCAATTTCATCTCCTACCGCTTCTCTTACCGCTCTAAAAGTCTCTATAGCCTTTTTCTCAGCTTCCTGGGTAATAAACAACCCCATGTGATCAAAAGGATCCCCTTTAAGGG
>VFFS01000001.1 GCA_009392815.1 SAR202 cluster bacterium | reverse complement strand
GTATCAATCAGGGAGCTAATCTTGGCTTAGATGTTTTCCATTCCGGTACCTTCGGTGCGGCTTTGCAGGCTTATAACAAAGGGATAGAGGCAATTGCTCTGTCCGTATTGTACAAGGACGGTATTTATAATCGTCCAGCAGCTGAAATAGGGGCCAAATTGGCTGAAATTCTGTTGAATACTATAAAAGATAGGAAAATCCCTCTTCTTTTGAACGTTAATTTTCCCCATGCCGAGTTGGAAGGTATAGAGGGTGTTGACTTGACTACACTTGGTCCGAAAGGGTTTTCAGAACGTGTAGAGCAAGTCGTCAATGGACGTAGAGAATTTTACTGGATCAAATTCGACAGGCCTGTAGATGAAGAGCCACTTAGAGGAACTGACGTTTGGTCAGTACAAAATAATAGAGTTTCCATAACGTCTGTTAACCCATTTATGCCTGATCAAAATCAGAGAACCGACGTTGTATCGATAGCTGAAGATATTCGAAAGTCTATTTCAATTCAGTAATCAATCACTTAGTCATTTCCGTATCCTGGTACGGCATGAGCTTTGAGAAATTCTTCATCCAAGTTTATTCCCAGTCCTGGCTTTTCAGATAAGTACAGATGACCCTCCCTGATATCCAATGGAACGTCTATTAAGGGGTTGTACCCACTTAAGTCATATCTCATAGTTTCAAGTTTGTAGAAGTTTGGTATCGTGGCTGAAACATGAGCACCAGCCATTATATTTATGGGGCCACTCGCATCGTGAGGTGATACTGGTATGTAATAAGCCTCTGCCATTGTTGATATCTTTTTCAGTTCACTTATTCCTCCTGTCCAGGTCACATCAGGCATGACGTAATCTGCCAGGTTATTCTCAAAAATTGGAACAAACTCAAATCTCGTGTGTAACCGCTCACCGACACTGATTCTTACACCAGTGCTGTCCCTGACCTGTTGCAAGGCGTGGTAGCTCTCTACAGGAACGGGTTCTTCAAACCAATGGATTCCGTACGGCTCCAATCGATTGGCTAAATCAATAGCTGTTGGTACATTGAATCTGCCGTGTGCATCTATGAGGATCTCTATATTGGGACCTACAGCATCACGGACTTCAGCCGTGATTTGTTCCGCTCTTTCAGCACCTTCTGCTGAAATTTCACCGTCAAGAAATCCTACATTTCCTCCGTCCAGTGAGTGCATCATTGGATCCATTTTAAAGGCCGTATGACCGGATGCCACAATTTCCTTTGCATCTCTTCGGGCTAGTTCAATATCTGGGCCGGGTTCTGGGGGATGTGTATAAAGAGGTATGCTTTCCCTAACTGCTCCGCCCAGAAGTCTGTATATAGGTAAATTTAATGATTTGCCAAAAATATCCCATAAAGCAATGTCAATTCCACTCATCGCAGCTGTGGTTGCCCCTCGTGTACCGGTATAGGTAAAAAGACGAAAGGTTCTTGCCCAAATTTCTTCAATACGGGTGGGGTCTTTGCCTACGAGGAAATCCTTGATTTCAGCGGTGTATCTTTGTATGGCACGATTGCCCACGTTGCCGGGGTAATTTGTAATCTCACCCCAGCCGGTTATACCCTCATCTGTATCTATCTGTACAAACACGAATTCTCGTTTGACAGTATTTCTTGGTTCACTTCCACCGGTACGGTCGTCCCAATCCATCTGGATAAGGTAGCTTTTCAAATCTGTGATTTTCATCTGCGACTCCTATTGAGTGGGAATGTTGGTATTCTATACCGTTAGTAGGTGTCTTGGGTGGTTTCTTTAAAAGACATAATTCCTTGCGGAATGAACTCTATAAGTTGATGATTGGTGCAGGATATACCACGCATGAAATATAAAGACTTTAATTTCCCTGATACATCGAACTGGATAAAATCTCTTTCTTTCTATTATGGATGGGTTATTGTCGCTATTGCAGGATTAGCGCACTTTTCATCTGCTCCAGGACAAACTTATGTGTCTTCAATTTTTTTGGAGCCTATGATTGAAGACTTGAACTGGTCTCGAACCTTATTTTCAGGTATGTATACAGCTGGTTCATTAACCGCTGCTTTGTTCATGATTTTGGTTGGTAAATCACTAGATAGAATTGGTTCCAGAAAGATGCTTGTGGTCCTGTGCGTGCTAATGGGCTTTGCCTGTATTTGGATGAGTGGGGTCAGTACAGAATGGCAACTATTAATAGGATTTGCCGCTCTCAGGACAATAGGCCAAGGTTCCTTTGGCCTTGTATCTTCTACAATGATATCGATTTGGTTCATACGTATTAGGGGTAGAGCAACAGCTGTTGCGTCATTCGGCGGTGCCGCGAGTATGGCCATATTTCCAGTCATAGTACATTTCTTAATCACTCAGTTTGATTGGCGAGTGACATGGGTAATTCTCGGTGTTTCTGTGTGGTGTATTTTGCTTATACCCTCTGCCCTGTTAGTAAGACGGAGTCCTGAATCTGTAGGACTACTTCCAGATGGTGCAGTAGAAGATAGAGGTATAAAAGGGAGTGATATAGCCCTTAGTGGAAACGTTGCCGTCGATAAAGAACTTGGCTATACACTAGGTGAGGCACTAAAGACCCGAGCTCTTTGGA